>CALZHR010000224.1 GCA_945787335.1 uncultured Desulfuromonadales bacterium | reverse complement strand
ATGAAGATGAACGAAGTTGGCGTGTTCCATAAATCAGACAGAAGACCGCAGGGAGAAAAGAGAAAAACCGATCAACCCCCAGGGCACTGATCGGCTGTGAATTTGTCAGGGGAATTTACCACCCTTGTCGCGGGATGGTCAACTGAAACCGGCTTTGACTCGGAACGAAAATCCCTTTATAAACAGTTCAGCAAACATCATCCCCGCTCAGCCCGCGAGGTCAGCATGAAAACCTGTGCAACAACCGTCGGAGTCCTCATAATTCTGCTGCTTTGCAGCTGTTCGACGATGAACAAGTCGGAGTGCCTAAACGCAGACTGGCAGATGATCGGCCTGGAGGACGGAGCCAGCGGCAAAGCGCTCTCTTACCTCGGTCAACGACGCAAGGCCTGCGCCGATTACGACGTCACCCCTGATCTTGAAAAATACCAGGCCGGCTACCGCAAGGGCCTGCATCAGTACTGCACGCCACGCAAAGGCTATCATCTCGGCCGCAAGGGGCGCCAGTATCAGGCTGTCTGCCCTCCAGAACTGGAAGAGGGGTTTCTCGCCGGCTATCGTGACGGGAAACAGATTTACACCCTGAAGCAGCAGCTCAGCCGCACCGAAGCAGAAATTCGTCGTAAGGAGAAACTGATTTTAGAGCTCGAAGACGAACTCGACTTCAAAGAAAGCCTGATCATCAGTGACAAAACCCCACCCCGAAAACGCGCCGACCTGCTCGCACAAACCAAGGATATTCAGCTGGATATAGATCATATCGAAGAGGAAATTGTGATTCTGCTTGATCACCAAGCAGCGATGAATCATGAGTTGCGCCAGCGTTCTGAGCAGTTGCGATACTGAGCCACGATATCCTTCACTCAAGCAGGCCGACTGGCCAGCCTCTGCCCTCAATTCATTTCCCAGCAAAACACTTGACATCTCATTAAGCCCTGATATGTGTTTAAACTGACTGAACAATAGAAATATACACCCAGACAATATCAATCCTTCATTGAGGGGGGGGGGATAGATAATGAAGGTTATTTGGGGATAGAGAAGCCGAGCCTGCAAATGGATAGCATCCATCGCGCAGGCTCGGCTTCGTCGTTTATTGATCAATAAAAAGTACTTAATTGGGCGACAAAGTCACCGTTCGCGCACTTGTGATATTGCATTTCATTCAAAAAGGAGTTAGGAGATGCCCCAAACAAAAAATATGGAAATCGTAAAAGATGATAATCTGCAGCATAAAGATCCTGAAATAAATCGGATCCTAAGCGACCCAGAAATTTCCGAAATCCTAAAATACAACAGATCTCATAGGAATCAGATCATTGACGCCGCAAGAATACTTAAAGGTGAAGATGACGCCATCCCCGCCGCTAGAAAAGTTATCGACGGAATTGTTTCTAACCAAATAAAAATATTTTTCAGCTATAAACTTAAAGAAAAACAAGCAGCACAAAAAGTTATAGAAGAGCTACGTACTTATTCTGCAAAAAAAATAGAAATTTGTTATGCCGATGAATTCAAAGCAGGAACCTGCTGGACGGACTCAATTGAAAAAGGAATTCAGGAAGCCCATTGGTTCATTCTTTTGTTACCGGACCCAGCTGTGGACTGGGATTGGTGTCTTTATGAATCGGGCATATTCAGAGCGAAGATGATGTCCAAGGATCGACTTGTTTGCCTTCACCACCCGGATATTGATCCACCAAGCCAGCTCAACAGATTTCAAGCTGTTGAAGCCTCTGAAGATGCCGTCAAACGTTTTGTGAAAGAGTTATTCATATCGAAAAATGCGATTCCAGGAATGCTTCCGATTAATCCCAATGCTGATATTGATAAAATTACCGACACAATCGTCGAGGCCATCTCTCCGCCCATTGAACGGGAACATTTTGACCAGTTCATCATGATAAAAGTCGACAACCCGGATAAATTAATAGAACCAGTTCAGCTGAACGCGGCAAAAATCGTTTTGGGTAGCCGAAACGTGCCGGATATTTTCGGCATGCAAAAGCTACCTGCAACGTGGGGTGAGCTTATCGAGGATGTCACTGAAAATATTTCAAATCCAAGATGGCTCAATGAATTGTGCCTTACGATCAACAAAGCCGCACGGGAAAAAAAGTTCGATCCGGTCATGTCGACGTTCAGGGGCTACGGAGGAAAGGTTTACCGGCCCATGCTGCTTGCCGTTGACAGAACGGCCTCTGGCCGCTCAATGGCGTTTCACATCACATTAATAGAAGACATTGGAACCGTAAACCTGGATCATATTCCCGCCGGCCTCAGGACCTTGGCAGTCGCACTGAGGCTGGGCTATCGGTTCCGCTGGGAAGTGCTCGAGCATTTCAAGAATATTGAATTGACTGAAGACAACATCAAGGCTCTGAAAATAACCCTTGAACGGATCGAATCCGAAGCCATGACAACTGATGTCATGGATCGCAACATACTGTCAGCCCAGTTCAACAGGAAAGAGAACGCAGAAAAGATCATTGGCATGTTTGAGTTTTGGGGCGGATTAAGAAATGAATCTGGGACCGGAAGTCTCGACATTGCACTGAAAAATAATGATTCCAAAGCGATTCGCAAGCATCTTTCTGAGTTGGCGCCATTGAACCAGGAATTCCTGGTTATGGGCTCAAAACGTTTTTCAGAATTTATGGCTGAGTTCCAATAATCAGAAAATCAGCTCTGGCAGGATAGAAATAGTTCGTGTCCTGCCAGAGACACCACAGAACCAAGGAAGCACTTTCATAACCTCAAGGTTGTATCGGCCTTCTGTCCCAACCCCACAAGAACGCGGCGATCAATGTCTGAAGTTCGTCCATGCCACCTCTTTCCTGCTGACCACGCAGTCGCTAGCGCCGCTGCGCGGTCAGCCGCTTGAACAGCTTCAACCGGTAGTAGGCCTCCCGTTCCCGTTCCGCCAGGTAGTGGGAGATTTCACGGATATCCCGCTGCAGGCCCGGCAGCACCCGCTCTTCAAGCACCCGGATGCGGCGGGTGATGCGCAGCAGTTCCTCCCCGAGCCGGCGGAACATCCCTTCGTAGCGCGCCATGGCGAGCATCTCCTCGACGATCAGCTCGAACAGCTGGATTGCCTCATCCAGGTGCGGCGTCACCGCCGGGTAATCGTAGTCGCGATCGACCAGCGAGCGGCTGGCCGACTCGACCTCCTGCAGGTCGCGATAACGCAGGCCGAGAATATTCATATTGACCAGCTTCACCCCCAGGTGCCGCTGGCTGATCAGCGCCAGCGAGGCGATATAGTCCTTTCCCTCCAGACCGAGGCTGGTCTGCAGTTCGACGATCGCCCGGCCGTAGCGCCGACGGGTCTCCTCGCGCGAGGCGAGCAGCGGCCGGCCGATTTCGAGGAACTTCTTGATCAGCGCCTGGCGCCGCCCTTTGAGAATCCCGGTGCAGTTGGAAACCGCCCGGCGGCGATCCTTGAGCAGCAGCAGGTTGGTGCGGGTCGCCTGAATCATGACAGCTCCATCCCGAACTCCTTGAGCAGTTCGATGCCCAGATCGAGGCTGGCGTAGATGTCGCGCCGCTCTTCCCCCTGGTGAACGAAGCGCTGTTCGAAGCGGTCGGCAAACGCCAGGATCTGCTGATCCTCTTCGAGCAGCCCCTCCTCACCGACCACCGCCGCCAGCTTGCGCAGCTCGCGACCCTTGGCGTAACGCTGGTAGAGCAGGTTGGCCAGCTGACGATGATCGCCGCGGGTCTGTCCCTCACCGATACCATGCTGCATCAGCCGTGACAGGCAGGGGAGCACGTCGATCGGCGGGAACAGTCCTTTCTGCTGCATCTCGCGCGAGAGGACGATCTGCCCCTCGGTGATGTAGCCGGTCAGATCGGGAATCGGGTGGGTGATGTCATCCTCCGGCATGGTCAGCACCGGCAGCATGGTCACCGAGCCGGGACGGTCCCGCAGCCGCCCGGCGCGCTCGTAGAGCGAGGCCAGGTCGGAGTACATGTAGCCGGGGTAGCCGCGCCGCCCCGGCAGCTCCTCGCGCGAGGTCGAAATCTCGCGCAAGGCGTCGCAGTAGTTGGTCATGTCGGAGACGATCACCAGCACGTCCATCTGGTGATTAAAGGCCAGGTCTTCAGCCACCGTCAGCCCCAGCCGTGGCGCCAGCAGCCGCTCGACCACCGGTTCGCCGGCGAGGTTGAAAAAAGCCACGAAACGGCTCGGCATCTGCTGCAGGGTCTGCTCGAAGAAGCTGAATTCGTGGTAGCTCAGCCCCAGGGCGACGAAGACGACGATGAACTCTCCCTCCCCCGACAGCCGCGCCTGGGCAAGGATGCGCGCCACCAGCTGCTGAGCCGGTAATCCGGCACAGGAGAAAATCGGTAACTTCTGTCCTTTGATCAGGGTATTGAGGCCGTCGATGGCGGAGAAGCCGGTCTCGATCATCTCCCTTGGGTATTCGCGGGCGACCGGGTTGATCGGCGCGCCGGAGACTGCCTCCCAGCGCTGCGGAATGAACATCGGCAGGCCATCGAGCGGCTCGAAAGCGCCGTTGAAGATCCGCCCGAGACAGTCGCGCGACAGCGGCGCCCGTTTGACGGCGTCATGAAAGGTGACGCTGGTCTTTTCCAGATCGAGTCCGGAGGTTTCGCCGAACACCTGCACCAGCACCTCCTGGCCATCGATCTTCAGCACCTCCCCTTCCAGCAGCGTCCCGTCAGGCGCCCGCAAGGTGACCGTCTCGCCGATCCGCGCGGCGAAAACCTTTTCGACGAAAACCAGGGGTCCGCGAATCGAACTGATCGAGCGATAACAGTGTTCAGCCAGCCGCATCGTCCTGCCCTTTCAGGATCTCAGACAGCAGCGTCCCCGCATCCAGCTGCTGCAAAGCTTGATCGTAGCGTTCAACAATTGCGCTGATCCGCTCCAGCGTCTGCTGCGGAGTCGCGTAGGCATCTGCAGAGAAGCTGTTCTGACAGAGGAAATCGCGCCGCACCCGCTCGGCCGCATGCATCAACAGCCGGTCGCGATCCTGCAGGCCTTCCATGCCGACCACCTCGACCACTTCGCGCAGCGCCTCTTCCTGCTGCAGAATCTCCCGGCAGCGGCGCTGCAACTGCGGCCAGCTCTCAGCGACCTGCTGACGGAAGAATGCACTCCCCCTTTCCGCGAACAGCGAATAACTCTGTGTCCAGTTGATGGCCGGGAAATGCCGGCTGTGGGCGAGACTGGTATCGAGCAGGTAAAACGCCCCGGCAGAGCGCAGGCAGGCCTGGGTGACCGGCTCGGAGAAATCGGCGCCCGGCGGCGAGACGGCGAGGATCATGCTGAGCGAACCGCTTTTGCCGCTGGCGGTTTCGACCACCCCGGCCCGTTCGATAAAGCTCGCCAACCGCGAACCCAGGTAGGTCGGGTAGCCCTCTTCACCGGGGATCTCTTCGAGGGAGGAGGAGATCTCGCGCAGCGCCTCGGCCCAGCGCGACAGGCTGTCGGCGAGAAAGAGCACGTCGTAGCCCATGTCGCGGTAGTATTCGGCCATGGTCACGGCGGTAAAGATCGATGACTCGCGGGCCGCCACCGGCATGTTCGAGGTGTTGGCGACAATAATGGTCCGCTCCAGCAGCGGTCGCCCGTCGGCATCCTGCAGCTCCCTGAACTCGCTGAGCAGCCCGGCCATCTCGTTGCCCCGCTCGCCGCAGCCGACGTAGACCACCACGTCGGTATCGGCGAACTTGGCAATCGTCTGCTCGAGCACGGTCTTGCCGGTGCCGAAGCCGCCCGGAATGATCGCCACTCCCCCCTTGAGGAGCGGGAAGAGGAAATCGATGCAGCGCTGCCCGGTGATCAGTGGCCGCTCGGCCGGACGCTTTTGCCCACCTGAACGGGGGCGCCGCACCGGCCAGTCCTGCCAGCCGTACTGTTGCTCCCCCCCCTTGAGCGTCAACAGCGGCTCGGCCAGGCAGACGTCACCGGCCGCCACCTTTACCAGCTCCCCGGTCAGGGTTGCATAAAGCGGATGAGCCAGATGTCCTTCGCGCACGCTGCCGTAGACTTCGCCCTTGACGATTGCATCACCGACCCGCTTGCTGGGGATGAATTCCCAGCGCTTTTCCAGGTCGATGCTGGGCAGCGGCCGCGTCGTGCGGATAAAAGCGCCGCTCTGCTCCTGCAGCCCGGGCAGCGATCGCTGCAGGCCGTCGTAAATACCTCCGAGCAGGCCTGGACCCAGGGCAACGGTCAGCGGCGCGCGGGTTCCTTCGGCCGGCTCACCGACACTTAAACCGTGGGTGTCCTCGAACACCTGCACCGTGGTGCGCTGCTTCTCCAGGTGAACCACCTCGCCGGAGAGCCGGGCATGACCGACGTAGACCCGGTCGTACAGCTGCAGGCCGCGCAGGTCGACGCAGACCGTTGCCCCTGAGATGCTGGTGACGACCCCTTTCATAGCTGCAACCTCACGTGATAGCCGAGCGCCCGCCGGATCAGACGCTGCAGGGCATCCTCTTCCGCTTCGGCGGCCAACACCGGAGCCGGCAGGGTCACCAGCAGGCCGCGCCAGCTTTGTTCCAATTCGGCAAACTCCTTCTCCGGCAGCGCCTTGACCAGCCGCTCATCGATCACCACCACACCAACGTCGGGGTCGGCAAGGGTTCTGCGCAGCAACTCCTCGGCCTGTTGCGGCTTACTGACCAGCTGCTGAGTGCCCGCGAGGCTGAACCCGTAGCGGGCATCTTCCGGCGTCATGAATATCACCTCGGTCATCAGCCGACCTCCTGTTCGACCCGCTCGCCGAGGTCGGGATCACGCTCGAGATGCAGTCCCCGCTGCCGGGCCGCCTGCTGAGAACGCCAGAGATAATCGACCACCAGACCCGGCTGCAGGGGGTCGCGTCCGGCGCGTTTGAGCTTCAGACTCAACCCCTGAAAGAGGAAATCCTCCACTCCGGCCTGTTCCGGATCCTCCGGCAACCCGGTGTAGTTCTGCAGAAACGTCAGCAACCGTGGCATGTCCTGAGTTTGCCAGAGGCGTTCGCACTGGGCCGGTGTCAGGCTGCCGCCTGCGAGCAGCGGCGGCGCCAGGGGGATCTGCCAGCGCAGATGCTTGTAGATGGCGAGCAGATTGCGGGTATCGAGGAGATAGCGCAGAACGTCTTTGACCACCGGCAGCCGGCTGCGTTCCAGAGCCTGCTGCAAGTGGCCGCCGAGCAACCGCTGCTCCAGCCCTCCCGGCCCCTGGCGAAGGTAAATCTCCGCGACTCCACGGAACAGCGGCCGGTCATCTGCCAGCAACTGCTCCAGGCGCGCGACCAGCGGCGTCGCCCTTTCCGCGTTCAGCAGCTCGCGACGCAGCAGCGGGTGCAGCAGGCTGTGCTGCAGCAGGTCGTTGATGGCGGCGCGATTTTCGGCGATCAGATTGCGCAGACAGAGCACCAGGGTACGCAGTTCGGCGATTTCGAAGATCGGCAGCAGCTGCCGCCGCAAGCGGGCGTTCATTTGCCGATAAACCCAACCGTATTCACGCTTGAGCAGCTCACGCGGGTCGCCGCCGTCGCGCCAGGCCTGCCGGCCACTCAGATCCAACAGCGCCCGCCGGCAGCGGATGCGGGCATACAGATAATCATCGGGCGCGCCGACCCTGGTGATGTCCAGCAACAGTTTCATCTCTCACCCCTTTGGCGGAATCGGTTCATCAGCTCCGGCAGCAGTTCCGGCCAGAGGTGCGCCAGCCGCTTTTCTAGGGTATTGATGATCATGATCCGCCCGGACTGGTCCCGCACGATCAGCCCGCCACGCAGATCTGCGTCCGGCTGAATTTCGGACTGAGGAAAACAGCTGCGCGCCGCTTCTGTATCGCGCGGGTTGACCCGCACCTCGCGCCAGGAATGTTCGGGGATTTCGGCGGCGAGACGGTTGAACAGCTCAGGGCCATCCGCCTGACTCAATTCCGCAAGCAGACTCTCAGCCAGCGCCCGTAAACGCTCTGCCAGCTGCTGCTCGGCCGCCAGCCGCTGGCGTTGAGCCCGCTGCTGGGCAGTCACCTGCGCTGCTTCGAGCAATGCCGCGCGTTCTGTGCTGAGTCGCTGTTGATTATTCAGCTGCTCACGCTGCAACCGCTCAGCCTGCTCTGCCCGCAGTCGCACGGCCTCCGCCTCGACCTGCTGCCAGATCGCCCGGGCCTTGCTCTCCCCTTCGCGGCGCAGCGCGGCTTCCAGCTCGCGATGCCCCATGGCGTTACAGCACCAGGATCATCGCCGCGACAACGAAACCGAGAATCACCATGGTTTCCGGAATCGCCAGCAGGATGATGATCGTCCCGGTCAGCTCCGGTTTTTCCGCCAGGGTTCCGGCCCCGGCCGAGCCGATCCGCGACTGGGCCCAGGCGGTGGCAAGCGCCGGCAGCCCGACAGCCAGCGCAGCGGCAAAGGCCAACCAGACTTTTTCCATGGCATCCTCCTTGTCGGTTTAGGTTTTCTGCGCAGCCGCGAGAGCCACGCTATTTGTGTTTGTTCAACGGTTCGAAGCGACGGCCGCCGAACTCGAGAAACTTGCTGAAAAACTCGACGTAATGCAGCCGCAGTGAATGCACGGTCGGCGCGAAGACGCCAAGCAGCAGGTTAAACAGGTGCAGCACTCCGGCGACCAGGAAACCGGCCAGCAGGTTGCCGGTCATGCCGCCAAGCTGATTGGCGACCTGGGCCAGCAGCACCGAGCAGAGCCCGATCGCCATGATCCGCACGTAGGAGATGATGTTGCCGAAACTCTTCAGCAGCTCCAACGGCGCCAGCAGGCCGCCGGCCAGGATCAGCAGCGGCAGCAGCGCCAGGATCGTCAGCAGCAGCGGCATGCTGAACTGCCAGGGAACCGGCAGCAATTCACCCACCAGCCAGAGCCCGCCGAGTAAAATAAGCAGCAGGGTGATGATCTTGACCAACGCCTCGCGGGGCTTTTTGCGTTTGAAATCGTAGCGGATGCCGAGCCCGAGGCCGAGCAGGACATGGGTGGTGCCGACCGAAATCGCAAAAAAGATCATCGGCACCACCGCCTGGCTGCGCTCTAGCCAGAGCGGCTGCAGGTGCAGCAGCTGTTCGCCGAGATTGCCGAACAGCTCGCCGAAGAGCAGGCCGAAGAGGATCGCGTAGGCGGCTGAAACGCCGAGAATCCGGGCGCCGTCAGCCAGATTGCGGCGTTCGGGGAAGAAGTAGATCAACAACCCGGCGATCCCTCCCAGCACCAGCCCGTAACCGATATCGCCGAGGATCATGCCGAACAGCAGCGGGAAGAACAGACCGAGAAACGGCGTCGGATCGTAGGAGCTGTATTTCGGCAGCGGCAGGATCCGGGCGAACAACTCGAAGGGGCGGAAATAAAGTGGATTATGCAGAATCACCGGCACCCGGTCGAAATCTTCATCGTGCATTTCCAGCACCGCCAGGATGATCTGACCAGCGAAGCTTTCTAGCAGAGTTTGCTGCAGCGGCTCGACTTCGGCGTTGATCATCCAGCCATGGATAAAGAAGCATTGACGGGTTTCATAGGCGGTAGCGGTTGCCTGGTAGAGGGCGATCCGTTCCTCGAGCCAACTCAGGGCCTGACGATAGATCGGTAGCCAGCGGTGGGCGAAGGTGTTCAGTTGCTCGTTCAGCCCGCTCAGCTTGCCGCTGATTTCGGCTTGCAGCTTGCGCAGGGCGGCAGCTTTCTGATGAAACGGCAGCGCGGCAAGTTCGCTCGGCAGCCTCAGCTCCGGCACCTGCTCTTCTGAGAGCAGCTGGCGCAACTTATCCGCCATTTTCTGGTCGGTGGTGATCAGCCCGACCAGGCTGCCATCTTCGATGCTGGCGGTGGAGAGTCGGCAGCGCCCTTCGGTCTGTCGCTCGAGCAGCGCCTGCAGGGTCGGTATTTCCTCCGGGTTACGGATCGTCACGCCGAAAAACGCCAACCCGGAGTTCTCACGGGTTCCGGCAACCAGGGGCTCCAGCGCCGCCCAGAAGCGCAGCTGGCGGGACAGGGCTTCAGCCTCTTCGCGCAGCGCCTGCTGCTGCCGGCGCAGGTTGCGGCAGTGATCGAGATGTTTATCGACCAGCTCGTTGAGGACATCGACAATCGGTAATGGCTGCAGGTAGGAGGTGCGGGAGGGCTGATCGGGCAGGCAGGCGAGCAGTTCGAGGATCCGGTCGCGCAAGGAGACAAAAAACAGCTTCTCGCCGACGGCGCTCTCATCCAACAACAATTCACGAATCTTGGCCTGGTCGGCGGCCGGCACAAAGCCACGCAGATCCGCCTCGGGATGAAAGACCCCTTTCCCGCGGAGCAGATTGAGCACCGCCATCAGCTGCGGTTTGGGGCCGAGGATCTCAACTTTCGCCATCTTGATGATCATCGCTTTGCTCGGGGAGAACCTTTACCAGTTCTCTGCGTAGCACCTCTACTAGCGTCTCATCATCAATGTCCTCCAGGCTGCGGCAAGAACGCATTTCATCGTCAACGAGTGCAGCTGCCAGCTCTTTGGCTTCGGTCTCGGCCGCTGCCCGCGCCTGCTGACCGGCGGTTTCATCCTGCTCAGCGATCTGTTGATATTCCTCCGTCAACTCCTTGCGCACACCAGCCAGCCAGGCGTCTGCGCGCCCTTGTTCAGCCTCCAGCTGCTGCTGGATCTCCGCTTCCAGCCGGACCACCGCGTTCAGGAGTTCATCGGCCATGGCACCATCCCACCGGTGTAAAATAACAATCTTTTTGTCAAGTATATCAAATGGCTTCGAAAATGGGATTTCTGACAGAAAATCAAACAGCTACAGCCAGATGGCGGTTCATAAGTGTGATAGAATTAAACACATTCTGCCGCCATGAATCCAGGGCCGGAGGGCACCTCTTCGAGGTAGGAGCACAGAGATGACCGAGCTGATCACGCTCATCTCACACATGGCCCAGCACAACCCGACCCTCAACCTGCTGATGCTGATGGTCATCGTCTGGACCACCGGGGTGATCTGCCGGATCATTCACCAACCCCCGGTGCTCGGGGAGCTGACCGCTGGAATCATCTTCGGCCCGGCGTTTCTCGGCCTGATCACCCCCAACGAGATGCTCACGGTGCTGTCAGAGCTGGGGGTGTTCTTCCTGATGTTTTATGCCGGGTTGGAGACGAACCCCCTCGACCTGAAAAAATATCGCGTGCAGTCGCTGCTGGTCGGCTGCTCCGGCTTCCTGATCCCCTTCGTGGTTGCCTACCTGGCCTGTCTGCTGTTTGCCCTGCCGCTGGGGCAGAGCCTGTTTATTGCCCTGGGCCTGTCAATCACCGCCATCGCGGTCAGCGCCCGGGTGCTGCACGATCTGGAGTTGACCGATCACCGGGTGACGCCGGTGATCATCGGCGCCTCGATCATCGACGACGTGCTGGCGCTCTCCTTTTTCACCGCGATCATCGACATCGGCACCAACCAGGGGCAGATCAACTGGCTGCTGTTCGGCCTGACCATGGCCAAGGTCATCCTGTTCTTTGTGGTCGCCATCGGCATCGGCATCTGGCTCTACCCGAAGATCGGCAAGTACTTTTCCTCGCGCGCCTCCAAGGGGTTCACCTTTGCCCTGATCATGGCGCTGCTGTTCGGGCTCCTGGCGGAGCTGGCCGGATTGCATATTATCATCGGCGCCTATATGGCCGGCCTGTTCGTGCGCGAAGGGGTTGTCAGCCAGGAGCTGCTGACAAAAATCTCCGACCGCTTTGTCGCCATCACCTACGGCTTTCTCGGGCCGATCTTTTTCGTCAGCCTCTCTTTTCATGTCACCTTCGAGATCTTCCGCACTCACTTGCTGTTGACCATGGTGCTGCTGCTGGCGGCCATCCTCGGCAAATTGCTCGGCGCCGGCAGCGGCGCACTGCTGGGTGGCATGAACCAGAAGGAGGCGACCGTCATCGGGCTGGCCATGAACGGGCGGGGCGCGGTGGAGCTGGTGGTTGCATCAATCGGCTTGCAGCTCGGGCTGATCGACGACCAGATCTTTTCTATCCTGGTATTCATCGCCTTTGTCACCACCAGCATGCCGCCAATCTCGATGAAGCTCTATCTGGACAAAATCAACTACAACTTCCGGTAATTTCCTAATAAATCTGTATAATTATCAAGTTGAAGCGATTATTGAATCAGCAGCATTATTGACAGGAGCAGGCACCATGCGCATTGAAACTGATCTGAAACTCGGCTTTAAAGATGTCCTGATCAGACCGAAACGTTCCACCCTGAAAAGCCGCTCCCAGGTTGCCCTGGAGCGCACCTTCACTTTTTTGCACAGCAAGCGCCAATGGTCGGGGGTTCCGGTGATCGCCGCCAATATGGATACCGTCGGCACCTTCGAAACCGCCAGCGTGCTGGCCGAGTTCGGCCTGCTGACGGCGATCCACAAGCATTACAGCGTCAAGCAGTGGGATGCCTTCCTCAAGAAAAAAGATGACAGCATCTACGCGCGGATCATGGTCAGCACCGGAACCGCAGAGGCCGACTTCGAGCTGCTGAGAAAAATCATCGAACGCCATCCAAAACTCGAATTCATCTGCATCGATGTCGCCAATGGTTACGCCGAGGCGTTCGTCGAGTTCGTTCAGCGGGTCCGCGCGAGCTTTCCGGACAAAACTGTCGTTGCCGGCAACGTGGTTACCGGCGAGATGGTCGAGGAGCTGCTGCTGGCCGGAGCCGACATCGTCAAGGTCGGCATCGGTCCCGGCTCGGTCTGCACCACGCGGGTGAAGACCGGGGTCGGCTACCCGCAGCTCTCGGCGGTGATCGAATGCGCAGACGCGGCCCACGGCCTGGGCGGGCGGATCATCTCCGACGGCGGCTGCTCCTGTGCCGGCGATGTCGCCAAGGCGTTCGGCGGCGGCGCCGATTTTGTCATGCTCGGCGGCATGCTCGCCGGCCATGATGAGAGCGGCGGCGAGCTGGTGCAGCGCGGCGGGCAGACCTACAAGCTGTTCTACGGCATGAGCTCCTCCACGGCGATGGAGATGCACGTCGGAGGGGTCGCCGAGTACCGCGCCTCGGAAGGGAAAACCGTCGAAGTCCCCTATCGCGGCCCGGTCGCCGAAACGGTCAAAGACATCCTTGGCGGGGTCCGCTCGACCTGCACTTATGTCGGCGCGGCGGCTCTCAAGGAACTGACCAAGCGCACCACCTTCATCCGGGTTCAGGAACAGGAGAGCCGGGTATTTTCGAATTGATATTTTTCTCTCCGGGCTTGTCTTCGGCAGACCGGCTCGGCTAGTATTTTATGTGATTCAGTACTGATGATCGTTTGAATTATGCCCAGGAAGGGAACTGCATGAGCGAAAGCCAGACACTATCATACCGCGTTCATCCACTGCGGGATGCGCTCTACAACGAGCTGCATATCCGCCCATTTCACAATATCAGCATTCCCCAGCAGGTGACATATCTGGCCGCCTGTGCCGACCGGACTGAGCTGCATCGCGCCTATGCGCTGATCTGCGACCTGTGCAAGCGCTACAATGTCAATCAGCCGCCAGCTGATGCGGTTGCCTATCACCAGAGTTTCGGAGAATTCTCGATTCATTGGGAACGGCACGTCGAGTTTTATTCGCTGACCGTCCTTCACCCGGTTGCTGCGACGGGCGAGCCGTTTCACTATACCGCCATCAACCTGCTCCCGGCTGACTGGGTCCGCGAGCTGCCCGGTGAAATGGTCTCGGCCTTTCACCTGTTGATCGACGACGACCAGCTCGATTACGAGGCCGCAAGTCTGGCGCGCTATTTCGAAGGACACAAAGTCGTCGCCAGCGAGGCCAATAAAGGCAAGGCCCACATTCACACCGCGTTCAAATTGCACGGTGACGGTTACGGCCGCTTCATCATCCGTAATTTCGGGCTGAACGAGACCCAGATGGGGCAACTCGGGCGCCGCGTGATGGAGATGGAGAGCTACCGGCTGCTGGCGCTGATCTCCCTGCCGCTGGCCAAGCGGATTGCGCCCCAGCTGGTCGAAATGGATCAGCGCCTGGCCGAGATGCTCTCGGTGATCACCACCCTTGACAGTGCCCGGAGTGAACGCGACCTGCTGGCCAAGCTGACCGAACTCGAGGCGCAGCTGGAAAGATACCGAGCGGAAACCAATCGGCGCTTTTCTGCCACCAAGGCCTATCACGAGCTGGTGCAGGACCGGCTGGAGGGGTTCTGCGAAGGGGCGGTAAACGGTCACCTGTCGCTCGCCGAGTTCATGGGGCGGCGGCTCGATCCGGCGTTACGCACCTGCCAATCGTTGCAGAAATGGATGGAGGATCTTTCCATGCGGATCGAACGGGCCAGCGACCTGTTGCGCACCCGGGTCAATCTGAACCTGCAGGAGCAGAACCGTTCGCTGCTCTCGTCGATGAACCGCCGCAGCCAACTGCAGTTCCGCCTGCAGGAGACAGTCGAGGGTCTGTCGATCGCCGCTATCAGTTACTACATGATCGGGCTGTTCAGCTACCTGCTCAACGGCATCCCGCTGGAGCAGTGGGGGATGAGCAAGAAGGTGGTCCTGGCCGGCCTGATCCCGCTGGTGCTGGGGAGCGTCTGGTTTGTGACCCGGCGCATCAAGCACCGCCTGATCAAACAGCCGGAGCAATAAACATCGGGCTGACAAAAAGGGCCGCATCCGAAGAGGATGCGGCCCTTTTATTCTGCTGCGGCTCAATCCGATCAGAAATCGGGCAGAGTCGGCGGGGTTTTGTCGAAGATGGTACTGAAGGTCCAACTGAGATCCTCCTCAAGCGGGTTACCCAAGGCATCAGCCAGGTCCTTCTTCAGGGTCACCTGGTAGCTGGCGTAAGGGAGCAGCACCTGATCAGGAACAAAGCTCAGCTTTTTCTGACTGGCATCGTAACTGACGTAGCCCGAAAGCGGGCCATCGGGGCCGCTCAGAACCACCAAAGAATCGTCGATCGTCGTCTCATCCAGGGCTTCGTCAAAGAGCATCCCGATCGTCACGTCGACTGAAGACTTATCCTTATCCTGCGGTGTTTTACTGACCAGGTCTGGCGGCTGCATATCCCAGACCTGCGGCTTCTGCTCACTGCGCTGCTGATAGCGCACGACCAGATCAAGATTCAACATCGCCCCATTGATCGCCGCTTTGACAGTCGCTTTCAAGCTGTTGACATCGGCCGGCTGGCCACCGTTGCGTTCCGTGGCCAGGGCCTGTTTGACGGCGGCGCATTTGTCCATGACCTGATCGGTGACCAGATAGGCAACGGCATGCTGTTCGGCAGCGGCGATCTGTCCGCCGAGGTTCTGGGTGATGTCAGCCCGCAGGCTCCCCAGCAGCTCGGCGACGATCCGCGCGGCCTTGTGCGCACGCCGATACTCCTCCGCCAGTTGCGCTCCTGAAGCAGCTTTGCCGACATTGGCGTTCTGCGCCAGATAATCCTCAAAAAGCGACACATTATCATCGATCCCGAGTTGCGAACGGACCTTCAACACCGCCTGCAATTCAGTGAAGGAGGGATTTTTCTCCCGTTCCGCCTTGACCAGGGTGGTCAGCGGGGAAACAAACGCCCATTTGCCCGCGGGTGCTTCGAGCAGATAATCGTTGGCAACCGGCAGGCCGGTGTCTTCATCCACGGTCTGCCCGGCGATCACTTCGGCGACGACCGGATAGCGGTCGCCCTCGCCCGGGGTGATCTCCAGAGTGTAACGACCGCCAGCCGTCGAGGTGGTCACCGGCTCGCCGTTGTCATAGAGGCGGTTGTTGTTGCGATCAAGAAACACCCGCGCGTCACGCAGATAGCCGTCGGCGATCTTCCCGCTGATGCTGCCTGCCGATGCGGGGGAGCCTCCCCCGCCTGAGCCTGAGGGTGCGGCATCCCCCCCACCTCCACCACCGCCACAGGCGGCGAGTAACAGCAGGGAGCTTCCGGTCAGAATAGTGATAAACAGCGTCTTTACATTTTTCATTGCGGTTCTCCTCTTACTGCTGGGGCTTCGGAATCAGCAGGCTGACCGGCTGATCGGTGGGGTTAACATAGATCCAGTAACCGATCCACGGCGTGAGCCTGGCCCCTTTCGGCCCGGCAGCCCCTTCGTAGGCGTTACTGTTGCCCCAGTCCTTGCCGAGATAGTAATGAATCCCATCGACGACGAGGTTGTTGCTGACCGCGCTCAGCCAGGCAATCGGTGCTCCTGCACCATGTTTGACCTGGACATCGGCCAGCGAGACATTGCCTTTGTACGGGTTGGCAATCAGGTTCCAGCCCGGCTTGACCCCGATTTCGCTGCTGGCTGCGGTAACATCACCGTAACCTGCGAAGTCCGGCAGGGTTCCATCCAGGGTCCGCTTGAGCACGTACCCTTCGCCACAGACCACCGGCCCGGTGCGGTCGACCTGCTCGTAGCTGCCGTTGAGCTTCTCGGCAGGGATATAGCGGTAGGCCTGATTAACATTGAAGGCGCTCGAGCTGTCCAGGCTGGCGTGATCGATGGCCGCCGAGACGGCGATTACATTCTTGCCGTTGAGCAGTTCGATGGTCGGCCCCGGCAGATCACCCGATTCCGGGTGACGGTAGAGCTGATTGCCGGACGCGTCCTCGGCGCTGAAGTGGAAGCTGTGGCTGTAAGCCGGCCCCATCCTGGTGGTATAGGCATAGACCGCGCCGCTGGCCAGGGCGCCGCTCTCCAGCTGCATCTCGTAACGGTATCCGTCGAGATGCAGGAAGACCTTGCGCTCGCCGGCCGACACCGTATCGCGCAGGACGACACGATAGACGTAATCGAGATCAAGCTTCGGTTTACCGTTAACCAGGTTGCTGAGTTCGTCGCCGCCATCGGCCCGTTCGACAGCAGCCAAGCCGCTCGAATCGGCCGTGACGCTCAAGCCGCTCGGCAGCGGCGCGAAGACCGCTTCGATGTCATGATGGTTGTTGACATTGTCAAACTGGTAGCTGGCCACCTTGCCGATGGAGACATGGTCGATCAGCAGGTCATTGATCATGTAGCCGGCCTTCGGGGTCAGGGAATAGCTCTGCGAGCCACCGAACACGACCGAGGTTTCGCCGTCCGGAGTGATGAAGCCACCGGTTCCGGCTGTCGCGCTGATGACCCAGCCCGTCTTGTCGGCGTCGAGCGGGAAACCATCCTCGGTGTCGGCAATCCCATCATTATCGTCATCGAGGTCCGCATTGTTGCCGAGCTGGTCGCCGTCGGTATCAAGCCATTCGGAACTGTCGTTCGGGAACGGGTCGAGATGATCGAGAACCCCGTCGTTGTCGCTGTCGACTGGCGCATACGGCTGGACGTCGATGCTGAAGGACGCCAGAGCCTGGGCCGCAGTCCCATCGGTAACACTGATAACGATTGCGCCGCTGCTGCCGACATGGGCTTCAGCCGGGCTGCCGCTGAGCTGGCCGTTGGCGGTGTCGAAGCTCGCCCAGGAGGGCTTACCGCTGATACTGAAGCTGAGCTGTTCGCCATCCGGATCACTGGCAGTCGGGGTAAAGCTATACTCCGTGCCGGCCATGACCGTGGCCGCCGGGCTGCCACTGATAGTCGGCAGCTGGTTGGTGTTGGCAACTGAGATATTGACTGTTTCGCTGTCTGAAGAGGTTCCATCGGAGACACTGAAGGTCACCGTGTAGCTGCCCGCCTTGGTGAAGTCGGGAGTCCAGCTGAACAGCTGCTGGCCCGCGTCAAAGCTCGCTCCGTCGGGCAGCCCGGCAGAGGTATAGGCCAGACTGTCGTTATTCGGGTCACTGGCGGTGAGAGTGAAGCTGAGCATGGCATTTTCGGCGATGCTCTGATCACCGATCGCATCCAGGACTGGAGGTTCGTTGCCATTCTGAACGGTCAGAGTGACAGCTTCAGAATCAGTTTTCGCGCCATCCGTGACACTGAAAGTCACGGCATAGCTGCCGGCTTGATCCATCCCGGGTATCCAGCTAAGTGATCTGGTCGAAGCCGTGAAGACCGCTCCGGACGGCAGGTTGCTGGCGCTGTAGGTCAGTGAATCATTGTCCGGATCAGTTGCTTCGACAATCAGGTTGAAGCTGTCCCCTTCGCTCAGGGTTTTATTGCCGATCGCTTTCAGCACCGGAGCCTGGTTGACATTGGTGACATTGATACTGACCGATTCGGAAGCACTGCCGACACCATCTGTCACGCTGAAAGTGACCGCATAAACGCGCGTGTTGCTGGTCTGCTCGAACTCAGGCGTCCAACTGAAGGTGCGACTCGAGGCATCGAAGCTTGCCCCGCTCGGCAGGTTGCTGGCGCTGTAGGTCAGCGTATCGTTATCCGCATCGCTGCCGCTGATGACAAAGCTGAGAGCAGATCCTTCAGCGACGGTCTTCGTGCCGATCGGATCCAAGACCGGCGCACGGTTTCCTGGGGTGCCCTCGCTCTGCAGCAAGTTGATTTCTGCTGCACTGGCCCAGGACTTACCGTTGACCTCAGCAATGGCTTTCAAGCGAACATATTTTGCCGACCTGGAAGCAAACGTAATTTCTTTTTGCGCTGTAGAAGTTGCAAAGGTTCCAGAAGCAACCGGACTTCCCCAATTGACACCGTCGCTGCTGACATAAAACTCATATTGGGCAATCGTACCGTTCAATCCACTACCCTGGCGAGGCAGGTATCTGAACCCATTCAGATCGTAGGTCTGCCCAAGATCGATTTGTAATTCATGAGGATAGGGGTCAGAACCACCACCCCATTTCGTGTGCCAATATGTACTGGTATTCCCGTCAAAAGCATTTGTAGCGGCACCATCTTCGCTACTCAACTCTTGGCTATTGACATAGTGCATTTTCCAACCAGATTGTGGAACGACATTACCGTCACTGGCTGGGACAACCGGGCTGTTCACAAAGTTGGAATAGCTACTCTCATTGCCGCTTGCATCATATGCTGTGACGGAAAAAAAGTGTTCCTGCGCATCATCCAGGCCATTGAGTGTTAGCGACAAGTCGCTCCCGACATCGATCGGCGATCCTCCTTCGCTGGCACCAGTGCCATTTAACGGCAGATCGGATGAACCGGCCTTGTAATAGACCTTGTAACCGGCCACAGAACTGGGGCTGGCATCCCAGGACAAGTTGATTGTCTTGGCCCAGGCACTGCCGGACAAGACAAGCAACAACGACAGGGTCAGATGGATCATTTTGGCACTTTTCATTTGACTTCTCCCGAGGCTCTGTTTCGATTGGACAACAAAAAAACGCTCACTTCGTTGCCGAAGTGAGCGCTTCTGTTTCCGGTACAGGCAGGTCGGAAGAAATGCGCTGCATCCTCTTCGGCAACCCGGCTGTCCTTCTTTGCTAAGGATCCGTGGCTTTGCGTCACCGGGTTACCCCGGCTTTGCCCTTTCGGTAGATGAGTCTACTCTAATGTTTTTTTCAATCTGTTAGATTTTTACTCTATTTTCTTTCCGGAAGCAAGCAAAAAATTCCACACGTCCATTCATTAATCCTTATGATCAAACACTCAGTACCTGCAATCCCGCCTGCTCCAACATCCTGACAAGTTTGATTAACGGCAAGCCGATCAGGCTGTTGTAGTCATCGCCGGCAAGCTTTTCCATCAGGGCAATCCCCAGCCCCTCAATTTTGAAAGACCCTGCACAATCATACGGCTTTTCGCGTTTCAGGTAGTTGACAATCTGCTGATCGGCAAGCGCTCTCAAAGTGACAGAAAACGTTGCATAGTCGGCCTGCTGCTCTCCGCTTCGGCTGTCGACCAGAGCCAGCCCGGTATAGAAGGTGTGCGTTCGGCCAGCCATCTGCGTCAATTGTTGACAGGCGCTCTCGAAACAGCCCGGCTTGCCCAATGTCTGTCCGCGCTGATCGACGAACACCTGGTCGGACCCGATGATCAGAGCATCGGGATAGCGCTCACACAGGCTCAGGGCCTTGCCGAGTGCCAGATGGCGGACCAGGAGCGCCGGGGCAACACGTGAGTCGATCATCTCCTGGAAGTCGGGGGCCGCTGCGACAAAGGGGATTTGCAGCTGTTTAAGCAATTCTCGGCGATACGGGCTGGTCGATGCCAGCACAAGCTTTCTCATTCTTCATCCTGTTTCGACACGGCTGGCAGTTTTTTGCATTCATGAGGCAAGTTCGAGACTTGCCGGATATTTCACACCATTGGCCTGACGAGAGTGGAACCCATATTGACAAGGCTCGGGCAGGGTTAAGCGAGCGAACCCGGAAAAGATTCTCTCCAGAGCGTCAAGGAGCTGAGCCTTAAGATCCGCTTCATCGATTTGCGGCGTAAACCCCTCGACCGTTCCCTGTTCTGTCCAGATTGGCAGGATCTGCAGACGCGATTCTTGCCCCAGAACCGCCTCCGCCCAGAGCTCGCACTCTCCATCGCCGAGCAGCCCCCGGACCAGCCCCTCGGTCTGCCGGCCGTTCCGACGGAGACTGACATCCCGGATATCAAAATAAAAGGTCCGTTCGGTATTTTCTGTGGTTGATGATAACCAGATCATGGAATCCTCCCTGTCAATGCTTGTGGTTATCATCAGTCTATTCACTCGTGAGACAGAATATGTCATTCAGCCTGATAGCTCAATCCATCCTGCAGACCTTGGATAAATTTCTTCTGCAGAGAATCGGGTGCCAGGACCCGTACGTGCGGTAAAAATGAATAAAGCCAGGCCAGGATCTCTTTATCCCCCGCCGCGGAAAAACGCAGGACCAGGCTGCCATCTGGCTGCTTCTCGAACTGCTGCTGAGGATGCCAGATCCGTTCCTGCACCAGGTGTGCGACGTCCTTACCGAACTGGATTTCCGTCTGCTGCGCGGCACCGTCATCGATCAAACCGAAGGCTGCGCCGGTCAAGGCATCGGCCCGAAAATCCTCCGGGACCTCGAAACGTTCCTCAAGTAATTCGAGAGATTCGATCCGCTCAATGGCAAATAATCTCAAGGCCTGACGATTATGGGCATAGCCCCCAAGGTAAAGACCGTTCTTGTAGAACAGCAGCGTGTAGGGATCGACCAGGTAACTGGCGCAGCGGCGCTGTGCGGGACGGTAGCTTAACCGGCAGCGCCGCTGTTTGAGTAATGCCTGGCGCAATTCGCTGAGCTGTTGGTGCTGCCTGGAGTAATCCTTAAACCCGAAAAACCGCGGCACCGAGACCTCGGCGATCCGCTCAAGATGAGCGACGCTGCGTGGCGGCAGGTT
>CALZHR010000223.1 GCA_945787335.1 uncultured Desulfuromonadales bacterium | reverse complement strand
GGAGCTCCGCGCCGACCAGGGGGAGCTGATTGACGCCGATGGAGAAATCATCCGCGCCCGCGTTGACCAGCGTGAACTGGTGGTTGCCGTCAAACCGATTGCCGATCACTTCACCACCGGACTCTAGTACCTTCAGGCCGGATCGTCCGTTGTCGGCCAGCAGGTTTTCCTGCAGATCGGCAATACTATCTTCAAGATAGATGCCATGTTCCCGGTTCCCGATAATCCGGTTTTCTGTCACCCGCCCGCGGCTGCGCTGCAGATAGAGTCCGCGGCGGTTGTCGCGCAGCAGGTTGTTGCCGATAACGAAATCGGAGTCGCGCAGGCTGATGCCGTTAACGCGGTTGCCGGTGATCTCACAGCCTTCAATCCGCAAATTGACGAATACCGCCCGCACCCCCCAATGGTTGTCGTGAATTCGGGAATTAAGCAGCGCGACAGTAGCGTCTCTGAACTGCAAACCATTGAAGTTGTTGACGAAATCACAGTCTTCGATGCGAACCTCAGATTCCTGAAATTGGGCGCCACGCTGGTTGAAGCGGAACCGGCTGTGGCGAAGCTCACCCTTGGAAAAGTGGGCATGGAACCCGCGATAGCCGTATTCGATGATGCAGTGTTCGAGCAGGTTCCCGTCCTCTTCGCTCATCATCATGTTCAGCGCCCCCCAGTCGCCCGGCCGGGGGCTTGTCTCCGCCGAGGTGAAGAGGATCGGCTGCTCGGCGCTGCCAAGGGCCAGCAGGCGCCCCTGGATAAAGATCTCATGCTCGCCGATCTGGTCAGAATTACTGTCGAAACGGGTAAAGCGGACCACCGTTCCGGGGCGGATTTCAAGCGTTGTCCCCATCGCCACCGTCAGAATTCCGTCAATCAGCACCTCCCCTTCCCAGACGGTATCTTCGTAGAGCGAAGTCTCCCCTTGGTAGTGAAGCAATGCAAACGTCGGCGCCGGCAACAGCAGCAGCACAAGCAGCAACAGACGTCTCATCGACTCCCCTCCTGGCGGAAATATGCAAAGTCGATCCGATTAGCCTGCAATCGATTACTGCTGTCAATGACGGCATCCTGAGGCAGGACGATGGCACGATCGACCGCCTCGATCAGGTTGCCGGTCAGCTTCGCCCGGCATTCGGGGCCAAGATAAATTCCCTCCTCCTGCTGACGGACAATCTGGTTGTCGGTGACTGTCGGGGCGCTCCGGTCCCAACAGAACAGGCCCGCCTCGCCATCGGCCAGCAGACTGTTGGAGATTTGCGGAGCGCTGTCCTGCTGCAGGAGAATTCCGTAACGGCTGCGCAGGATCTGCAGCGAACGCAGTTCGGGAGAAGATGCCAGACAGAGCACGCCCGACTCGGCCTGCTCTATCACCAGGTGCTCAAGCCGGCTCCCCAGACTGCCGACCAGCTCGATGCCCGCCCAGAGGATCTGCTGAGGGTCATTTCCCAGGGGGATAAAACGGATCGGCCGATCAGCGCTGCCGAGCGCCAGCAGGCGGCCACGAACCATGATTTCGACCTCACGCGAAAGATATTCCGGATCGATCTTGGTGCTGTCGGAAGGCTGAATATAGATTCGGCTGCCCGGCTGGATTGTCAGGGTCAAGCCAGCCGGCACCTGCAGGTCGGCTTGCAGCAGGTAATCGCCGGCCAGCGCAGTGTCTTCGGTGAGCACACCGCCGATCACCGGCAGCTGCGCGGGGTCGACCTCGACCGGCCGGGGAGCCTGCGCAACGCAGCCGGTGAGCAACACCAGCAGAACAATCAGCGCCAACCTCATATCCAGCCGCGCTCCATGAAATGACCACGCACCGCCTTGGCCGGCAGAATCCCGTTGGCAACCTGCCGACGCAGCTCCGTCAGCGCGCCCGCCGCCAGCAGGCGCTGGAGCTTGCTGAGGGTACGTGGCACGGTGGTGAACTGCAGATCTTCTGTTGGCCGCGGTCCGGTGAGCAGCCATAACTGCTCTTCGAGTTGCAGCACCGCCGACCAGTTCTGGCTGGCGGCGGGATGAAAGGCCAGATCGACCTCATTTTTCTGCAATAAGCTTTCGGCCGTCTGCCCTGCGGTCAATTCGACCCGCAGCGACTCGACGCCGGTCTTTTCCTTGACATAGATCGCCACCAGATGAAAAAGCAGTTCGCCATCTTCGCCTGCGGGGGTTCCCAGGTACAGCTTGGGGCCGAAACAGGCACTGGCCGGAACAGTGATCAGCAGCAGCAACAGAACGAGAGAAAATCTCAGCACGTGCGTAACCTTTTGTGAAGTGATGGAGCAAGCAACAAAAACGTAGCAAGGAATGTACCGCTGATGGACAATCGGGGAGGATGGGCAAACAGAGAAAACAACGACCGGTTATTGCGACCGCAACCAGCGCTCGCAGCAAAACATCTGACAGGTATCTGTCACTCCTGCCGCTCGATCAGGCCATATTTTTCCATCTTGTAGCGCAGGGTGGTGCGGGCGATCCCCAAAGCATCGGCGGTCCGGGTCTGAGAGGCCCCTTCGCGGCGCAGGGTCTGGATAATCAATTGACGCTCCAGGTCCTCCAGAATCTCGGTCAGGTTGCCCCCCTGCTGCGGCAGGGTGAGGCAGATCTCGTTGTCGCCACGGACGTCCTGCGGCAGCTCACGCGGGGTGATGACGTCACCGCGACAGAGCACCACGGCCCGCTCGATGGCGTTCTGCAGCTCACGGACATTCCCCGGCCACTCATGAGCGACCAGGCAGGCCAGCGCCTTGGGGGAGATCTGCTCGATCTTCTTACCGGTCTCGCGGGTGTATTTGCCAAAGAAATGCTCGGCCAGCGGCTCGATGTCTTCACGCCGGTCGCGCAGCGGCGGCAGCTCGATGTGCACCACGTTGAGCCGGTAGTAGAGGTCCTCGCGGAAAGCGCCCGTGCGCACCTGTTCGGAAAGGTCTTTGTTGGTGGCCGCGACGATCCGTACGTCGGTCTTGATCGTCCGGGTGCCGCCGACCCGCTCGAACTCCTGCTCCTGGATCACCCGCAGCAGCTTGACCTGGGCCGAGGCGCTCATCTCGGCGACCTCGTCGATGAACAGGGTCCCCTGGTCGGCCAGCTCGAAGCGCCCTTTTTTCTGCGCCACGGCGCCGGAGAAAGCGCCTCGCTCATGGCCGAACAGCTCACTCT
>CALZHR010000222.1 GCA_945787335.1 uncultured Desulfuromonadales bacterium | reverse complement strand
TTTGATTTTTGGAACAGATCGACCATCCACGCGAGCCCCCAGGCCATACTCTGACAGCGATATTTTTGTTGTGTTAGATGCTTTAGAAGATTGCGCTGATAAGGTTCTAAAAGAAAATGCGCTAAACTTTTATTCCCCTGCTAAGCGGTAAATTGAATCAGTCTCAAAAGTCGTGATTTCGCTTTTGGAGATGCCTTTCTCCCTATCCATCTGTTTGCATTGAAAAGGTTGACATCTTCTCGCCCAAGGCGTACGCTATGACGTACCAAGATTGAGAGGTGAGCAATGCCGACGATTTCAGCAACAGAAGCAAGAAAGTGCCTTTATCGGTTACTCGATGAGGTCTCCGAATCACATGAGCCAATTCAGATAACTGGCAAGCGAAGCAACGCCATCCTGATCTCCGAAGACGATTGGCGAGCCGTCCAAGAAACTCTGCATCTACATTCGATTCCTGGAATGAAGGAGTCGATTGTCGAGGGGATGCAAACCCCTGTCGATGAGTGCAGTGAGGACTTGGACTGGTGAGTTGGAAGATCGTTTATACCAAGCAAGCTCAAAAGGATGCTAAAAAACTCGCAGCGTCAGGCATGAAACCTAAAGCGGAAAAGCTGTTGGAGGTTATTGCCGAAAATCCCTATCAAAATCCACCTCCTTACGAGAAGCTGGTTGGCGACCTAGCCGGAGCCTATTCCCGTCGCATCAATATTCAACATCGTTTAGTTTATCAGGTGGTGGAAGACATTAGGACTGTGAAGGTCTTGCGCATGTGGACTCATTACGAATAGCCAGAAGTGTTCTCATAAATTAGATCAGAATAAAAATTTTCGGCCAGCATGGGGCTTCAAATGTTTTCCGGTTCCCCCCTGGTTTCTCAAAACTAGTAAGTTTTGGCCGTTCCCCCTCCCCCTTCGAGTGCCGCCAAACGCAGGAAATTTTCAGCCAGCAGCCCAGGAACGGATGTCCGAGTAACGCGAGTTTTCGTACCCTTGCTGGCTGCAAATTTCCGCAGTGAGGGAACTCTGTAAGAGCAAACGGTGGGGCGGCCTTCTTTTGTTGACTTTGCTTGGCCGAGCAAGAAAAGTCATTCGCCTGGCGGGGCGACACCCGCCGGTCCTGATTTTGAATTAAGCCTTTCAGCCTTCTGATTTATAACTTTCCCCTCCCCTCACTACCACCTGAAAAAACGCTTTGAAAACTTTTAAATATGCCGCCCGACCTTGCTGAACACTCCTGCTAAGCTACATTTGAATAGTTCCCCCGGATAATCGATATACGGATGAGCCGCTGATCCTCTATTTGTGTATGGCGACCTCTACTTGCAGCACGGCGAAGCACAGGAAACGTCAAACCGTGAAATGGCATCAAACTGGAAATCGCAGCAGAAGTCTTCATTGAATATTTCTGTATCGGTAAAGGAGAGTGTGATGAAAAAGTGGTCCAGGAGATTGGGATTCGTGATGATGGTTGCCGGGCTCATCGTGGTGATGGGTAGTGGAGTTGGATGGGCAAAAAATCCGAAAAATGTCGTTTTTGTCATTGGCGATAGCTTGTCTGACCCGGGAAACCTCTATGCTCTTACTGGCTCCTGGCCTCTGAGCCCCCCATACGCACAAAGAAACAGTAATGGCCCAGTATGGACAGAGTATTTCTCTGCAGAGATGGGTGTTAAGGTCGACAGCCGTGCCTTTGGTGGCGCTTTCTCGGGAACCTTTTTACTTGATGGGATTCCAGTTTCCAACGGCTTCAGTGTGCAGAACCCTCCAGCAATTCCTAACCTACCCGGAGTTTCAGAGGAAATTGATGGTCTGCTCGCTGAGTTTCCGAATGGCTTAAATCCATTCGCACTTTACGTGATCTGGGCTGGCTCAAACGATTTCTTCCTGGGCATGGCGCAGCCAGGAATGCTTGAGGAGATTCTTGCCCAAACTTTAGAGAACCTCAGCGATTCAGTGTGTCGGCTAGGAACTGCTGGGGCAAGGCATTTCGTTGTCGGCAACATCCCCGACATCGGTCTAACACCCTTTGCTCAGGAATTTGGTTCCGAAGCCCAAACCCTTTTTTCCCATACCATTTCGCAGTTTAATATGGCTCTGGAGCAGGCCCTTGCGAATCTTCCAGAAGCCTGCGCCGAGACGATGGTGGTTCTTGATACCTATCAGATCTTACGGGAGGTCAGCGCTGACCCTGCAGCGTTCGGCCTATCCAATGTCACCGATGCCTGCCTCACGTTCGACGACAATATGTTGCCAGAGGTCTGCACCAATCCAGATGAGTATCTGTACTGGGACTCAGTCCATCCAACCACTGCGGGCCAGGCGATTTTCGCTGATAAGTTCCGTGCAACTTTTTGCCGGACCGGCGAGAAGCACCCAGGGTTGAGGGGGCGCCCATCGGGGAAGCCTCCAGCTGCCTGGCGGGGAGTGTGTTATGGGACCAAGTAGGAGCCTGTAAAGCAGATTGTAAAACGCCCAAGGGCTATTTTGGCGATCTGCCTTCCCCTATATGAGCACCGCCGAACGCAGGGAATTTTCAGCCCGCAGCCTAGGGACGGATGTCTGAGCGAAGCGAGTTTTCGTACCCTTGCTGGATGGAAATTCCCGGAGTGAGGGAACCCCGCAGGGGCAAACGGTGGGGCGGCCTTCTTTCGGTTACCTTGCTTGGCCGAGCAAGAAAGGTAACTTGCCGAGCGGGGCGACTCCCGCCAAATTTGTCATTAAAAATCCTCAGCTCATCTTAAAAAGTTTCGTCCGAACCGTTTAGCGGTCGAAGGCCATGATGATGTCGATCTGTAATTCCACCTCCCGGTTAACAGACGCTCTGCTCCTTCGCGCAACGCAATGGCAGCGCCCAATCAGCCCCCTATGCAGTGCGCGACAAGATCGCCGGAATTTCACCCGATGATTGATGCCGGGGCCTTTTGTGGTTGTTTACTGTTGGGAAATTTCGGCGGGCTTACGGGATATTCAGCGCTATTTTTCTATTCCTGGTTGGTGTGCTAACTGGGGTGGTGGTGTTTGCTTGCGGGGGATGAGGAAGTCGTTTTTGTCGTTTTGTCAGCACCCTCAACTTAGCTGCTTATTCAGAAATGACATGGCCAGAGCCATCATCATTATCATCAGGATTATCGGCAGAATATGCACGAGTAATGTGTTACGAAATTTTTTCATAAATCGATCCCGCGGTAAAAGTCTCAAAGTTGCAGTACATTCCCGCATCAACAATGCCAGCAGATCGAAAAACGTAATTTAAGCGAGTAACGCTTTTCACCTGCCATAAAAATGCCCCTTACGATCTCCACCTAAAATTAACCATGCTGGTCGATTTTGGCATCGAGGGTAAGGGGCAGTATAAAAATTACTTGGAGGCTTTCTTTCCAGTTGCAGAAATGTCCGCAAGGGACTTTTTGGCCGTTTCAAAACCCTGGATTACGTTCTCTTGGAGTTTTTCCGAGCCGCTTTTGACAGCCTCTTCCGAATACTCAACAAGCTCCTTAACTTCCTTGGGAAGCTGCTCGGTGACTTTGTCGACCAAAGGCTTCACTTCCTTTTGGATCACGGCAGCTTCTTTGAAAACGCCTTTGTTGAATTTTTCCAGAGCCTCAAGGCTCTTCTGCGGGGCCTCCTGAGCCATCCAGTCGATATCGAGGTTGGTTTCCACCAACTTTTTCAGAAGGGCCTGTCCTTTTTTGCTTTCACTGAAGTACAGGCTGGCGAATTTCTTGCCTTCTTCGGGTAAAGAGGGCACGCTTTCGAGAAGTTTGCCAGTAAGTTCTTCGGACTGGTCGGTGAAGGTGCTCAGGGCATCAAAGCTGGCTTTGACTGCGCTTTTGTAAATGTCGACCACAGGAGCGTACAGATTTAAAGTTTCCATTTTTTCCATCCTTTTTTATGGTGTTTTGACAATGTAGTAGTTTGATGTGCGCCAAAGATAAACTCTGGATTCAGGAAAATCAAGAAAAAAGTGTTTAAATTTTGTTTATTTTCTGTTTAAAGGCAGTGCCGCCACAGCTTTCGCCGGGCCATAGTAAAAATACACAAAGAAATTCGGACACTTATTGCCTGCTGAGCACCGCCGAACGCAGGGGATTTTCAGTCATTGGGCAAATTTTTCTTCAGAAACTCATCCGCAGAAACCATCTCAAACCCTTGAGCCTTTTTGAGTTCTAACTCTTTACGCATCTCCCATGCCCGGTCAATCATGGCCTTTTTATGGCTGTAACCAGATTCTCTTTTGACTTATAG
The DNA here is from genome assembly GCA_945787335.1 of uncultured Desulfuromonadales bacterium. GTDB lineage: Bacteria > Desulfobacterota > Desulfuromonadia > Desulfuromonadales > Geopsychrobacteraceae > Malonomonas. The sequence continues at coordinate 66,996 of CALZHR010000222.1, read as the reverse complement.
GTGATGACCGGTTTTAGCAACCAATCATATTTCATAAGATCGCTGAACATCGAAAAAGGCTCTTCTCCTTCTTGAATAATCGGGGGACGGGGGCTAGAAAGGTTTTCAGTTTCAACATTCTGCTTCAATTATTGCTCCGGGCTCTAAAAAACGCTCGCCTCATTTCACGCAAGATTCCGAAAATCATTTTCTTCTGCAAGCTGCCCGCATCCGCATTCCTGATCACTCAATAAAACTCCCGCAAACTTTCATCGATCCCCATCAGCGTCTGATACCAGAACTCCCGGGCCGCCTCCTGCTCGTCAGCGGCAAACTTCTCCAGCCATTCGCCCAGGCGCGGATCCTGCTCCTGGTCCACGGTTTTTTTGCGCTGCAGAAAGCTGTGCAGGAAATCGACATTGCGCTGCGATTCCCAATAAATCGGACTGTTGCCGCTGTTCAAGCGGCTGGCGAGCACGTTGATGGCGCGCAAGAACGGCTCCTTGCAATTGTAGAGCGAACCGATCACCTCGGGGAGCATCTCTTCAGCCCAGCCGCGGTGAAAGCGGCAGGTGCCGAGGTTGTCGAGGATCAGCTCCTTTTTCAGCCGCTCGGCGCACATCCGCCCCAGGGTACGCGGCGGGATGAAATCGTGGCTGTAGATCATGTAATACTTGCCCATGATCGCCATCGGCGCCAGCACGCCGGAGACCCAGTACTGGTTCGGCACCATCCAGCCACGGCGGCCGAAGGCGGTGTAGACCAGCCGGTCGTGCAGGGCGACCCCCTTGTCGCGCGAATGAATCCGGCTCCACTTGCGCACCCCCTCGCGAAAATCGAGGAGGCCTCGTTGCTCGAGAATGGCGTCGATCAGCTCGCAGCCGAGCGCGGCGTTGTGCATTGAATCATTCACGAGGTCAAAGCCCGACACCTGCCAGCGCGGTTTATGTTTGACGCCGAGCTCCTCGGGACTGAGCAGTCCTTCATCGAGCAGATCCATCAACCAGGCCAGCAGGCCGCCGCCGGAGATGGCGTCGAAGCCCATGGCGTCGCAGTGGTGATTGAGCTTCTCGGCGGCGCGCTGATCGAAGATGCCGCAGAGCGGGCCCAGGGTCTGGTAGGGCTCGTAATCCTTCTTGTATTTGCCGTGCAGCTTCTTGCAGACTGCGACGCAGGGTTCGCCGCAGTTGCTTTGCTGCTTCGGAACAATGGTCTCTGCGTTGAACTGCTTGAGGTAATGATCGATGATAAAGCGCTGATGCAGCTCCTGCCGCTGCTCCTCGCTCCAGAAGATGCTGCGGTAATTGAAGGCGAGGATCTTCCCGCCCATGCCGGCGTAGTTGACGCCGAAGGTGCCGCCGGTCTGCAGCTTTTCGTCGTAGCGGTACTTGGTGGTGACCTCCAGGTCCTTCTCCATCAGGCGCAGGTTGTACTTGTTCTGGAACCAGTCGTCGGCCACTTTGCGGTCGCGGAAATCCTCATCCACCAATGTGCCGCCGTAAATGATCGCGACGACACCGTGGTTCTGCAGCATGGCGCTGCCGAAGCCGCCGCGCCCGGCCCAGGTGTCGACCGTCGTTATCTTCCCCTGCCTGATCGGCACCGACATGATCCCGCCGATGTCGGTCTGCTGCGCGGCCGGCCCGGTGACGAGAATCCGCGGATCCTGCGCGTAGCGGCCTGCGAACATCGCGTAGACCTGGTCGGTGAGGGCGTAAACGCCGCGCCGGCCCGACGTCCAGACCCCTTCGGCGTCAATCGGCACCACCTCCACCTCGATCTCTTCGCCATGCTGCCGGTTGAGGTAGAGCACCGAAGGGACCGGGGCCTTGCCGACCAGGCTCAGCAGGTTGATCCCCAGGTTGTCGAAGACCAGCCCTGCGCCGCCCATGGAGCTGATATAGTACCCCTGCCAGCAGGGGGAGAAGCCGGTCACCACCAACCGGTTGGAGCCGGGGAAGATCGAGCCGGCAAAGACTCCGACGCCGAAATTGAGGCTCTGATATTCCTCGGCCAGATGGATGCCGAGATCGACCGGGCCGAAGTAGCGGTCGAAGCCGTATTTTTTCAGTTTATAGAAGCCGTTGGCCGGATCGACCTGCAACACGCGCTGAAACATATTCATGGTCTGGAAAAATCCTTTCCTGCCGGTCGCCCTTTCGCGCCGGCCGGTGAGTCTTGAGAAATCAGAACCTGGTGCTGCGGAAAGTCTAGCAGCCGCAGTCAAATTTGCTCGCCGAAGCAAGTATTTCTCTGCGCGACAGCGTACTGGCGATTTCCCCGGCATTCCCTATACTTTCAAGAGACGCTTGGGATCTCTCCGCTAACAACGGGTCCTGCCCCGGGCAGAAGGACGTTATGCCGCGCTTTCGCACTCTACTGCTGATCATCCTGCTGCTGATCGCCCTGCTCGGTGGCACCTGCTGGCTGTTCTCCGCGCAGATCCTCAACGAGCTGCTGCGGCCGCAGATTGAGCAGACGCTGACGCAGCGCCTGGATGCACAGGTTGCCATCGAGCGGATGAACTGGACAGGTGCCGGTTTGGCTGTGACCGGCGTGCGGATTCAGCGGGGCGAGCAATTTCAGCTGCAACTGCCCGGGCTGGAGGTGGAGTTCACCCTTCGCGGCCTCTGGAACCGCCATCTATCGGCGCTGCGCCTGCACTCACCGCAGCTCGTCATGACCCTGCCAGACGCATCCGGGCCAAAGACAGGGGCCCAGATCATATTTCCCGAAGAGCTGCCGCTGCAGATCGACCAGGTGCAGCTCAGTCAAGGTGAGCTGCTCTGCAACCTGGCAGAGCGGCAGCTGCGGCTGCGCCAGATCGATGTCACTGCAACCCTGGCCAAAGAGAGCCCGTTCTCCCTCTCCGCCCTGCTCGGCTCGGACGACAGGCATCCACTGACTGTCAACGGTCTTTTTCAATTTAAAGAAACAGCAAACCTGACCCTTTCAAACATAGGTCTTTCTGAGAAAAAACTACTGACGGCCCCTCTGAAACTGCAGCTGGGCGGTGCCGGATTCACCCAAGGGGGTGGCACCTTGCAGCTGGCGAATTTTGATGATCAGCAGCTGCGCGACCTGCTCAGGGCCGTCGAGATAAGCTCCCCGCTGCCGGACAGTGCCCATTTTGCCCTGCAGGAGATTGAAATTACCCTGGCGCTGCAAAAAGAGACGCTCAGCTCTGTCATCAAGATCGCTCATGGGCGCGTGACTCTGCCGCAGCTTGAACTTCCCTTCAGCACCGCAGAGCTCAGCCTGGCTCTCGCCGAGACCGGTTGGCAGGCGCAAGGCAAGCTGCAAACACTGGCCAAGGCCGCGTTACAATTCTCCGCGACCGGCTCGAAGGCGCAGATTAATGGAACCGCCGGTCTCGATCTCCCGCAGCCGAACCGTTTAAAAACCGCCCTGCTCGGGGGCGAGCCGCCTGGTGTCGCTGGTGGGTTGGCGGGCGAGATCAACTTTGCCCTGGCCGGGGAGCAGCTGCAGCTGTCGGCAAGCTTTCGGGGCCGCAAAGCTGCCGCACCGGCGGACTATTTGCTTGATCTGGCACAGTTGAGTGGCCAGCTGGAGTTGCAGCGAAAGAACAAAACCGATGAAATCACACTGAAGCTTGATCTGGGCAAACGCCCCCTCCTGGCTGCTGAGGGAACTTTGCAGCAGTTCAGTTTTTCCCTTGTGCCACAGAACCTGCTGCAATTAAGACAGCTCATCGCGCCGAATCTTTTTCCAGCACAGTTATCGGCTCTGCGGGGCGTTTCAGCAAGCGGTCAAGTCTCTCAGACCGAAGGGACCGGCTGGCAAGCTCGCGTTGTGCTGAACGCAGAACAGCTCCAGCTATCTGGCATGACCCTGGCTGATCTCAACAGTCAGGCTTCTCTGCGATTCGAGGGCAGCAGGCTGAGTTTCAATAATTTTATTTTCAAAGCCGGGGTCCATCAATCTGCAGAAAATAGCGCTCTTCTTTCGGGTGAACTCTCGGGCCAAATGACCCCTGATCATTGGGCGCTCGACCTGCGGGATCTCACTCTCGGCCAGCTGAACTATCTGGCTAAAGATGGGCAGGCCGGAATTGGCAACGGCCGTCTCAGCCTGATGGGGGCCCTGCGCGGCGAGCGGCCTCTGACAACAATTACTCTCGATATCTCTGGAAGCGCAGGAGCCGAAGAAGGGCTTTGGGGCGCGCTTTACGCCGACCTTTCTAAGCTGCGCAGCCGCTTACAGCTCAACGGCAGGTATTTTATCCAGCAACAGCAGCTGGCGCTGAAGAATCTGGAGCTGAAGATTCCAACGCTCGGCAGCCTCGTCGGCAGCGGTCAGCTCAGCCCACAGCAGCTTGAGGTTACCGGCAGCCTCGAGCTCCCCGACCTGGCCACCTCTTACCCGACCCACCTCGCCCCCCTGCTGGAAGGGGTGTATCCCTTAAGCAGAGGCCTGGTTCTCGCTGGCGGACTCAGCCTCGCTAGCAGGCTAAGCTGGCAACCGGGCGGCTGGCAGGCACGCGGCGAGCTGCGCCCGCAGGGGCTGACAGCCCTCTGGCCGCGTTACCGGCTGGAGATGCGGAACGGGTCCGGCAGCATCCCCTATAACCTGCAACAGGCAGAGCCGCCCGGCGAGGACAAAAACGCACCGCAACAGTCCGGTCAACTTTCTTTTGCTGTCCTTTCGGTCGGTCTGGCGAATCTGGCCGACGGCCAGCTGCAACTTTCCGCCGCAGCGAACCACTTCAGTTTCCTCTCCCCCTTGCGACTGCAACTGGCCGGCGGACAGGTTTTATTCGAGAATCTAAATCTCGGCTGGGGCCGACAAGGGCCGCAGGGCAGTGTACGCGTCAACATCGATTCGGTCGACCTGGGTCATTTGACCGCAGAGCTCGAACTGCCGGAGATGCAGGGCCGCTTCAGCGGTGATCTTGGTCAGCTGCGCTATGCCGATGAGCAGCTCAGCACCGAAGGAACGGTCAAGCTGAACGTCTTCGGCGGCCGGATCATGCTGCGCAACATGCGCTACAGCGACCCGTTCTCACGCTATCCGATCTTTCATGCCGACATCGATGTGCTGGGACTCGATCTGCTCCAGGCGACCCGGACCTTTGAATTCGGCGAAATGAACGGCATCGTCGATGGCTCTGTCCGCAGCCTGCGGCTGTTCGGAACCACCCCATCCGCCTTCGAAGCGGAGTTCGCGACCCGCACCAAGGGTAAACGGAACATCAGCGTGAAGGCGCTGAACAACCTGAGTATTATCAGTCAGGGGGGGATTTCCGCGGCGCTCTCCAAGGGGATTTACCGCTTTATCGACTTTTATCGCTATAATAAGATCGGTTTTGAATGTGCTCTGGAAAATGATACCTTTACCCTAAGGGGTACAGCCCGGCCCGGCACGGAGAAATATCTGGTCTACGGCAGCCTGCTGCCGCCGCGGATCGATATCACAACCACCACGCCGACCATTTCGTTCAAGGAGATGGTGCGACGACTCAGTCGGATCGACCGGGCCGGCAGCTGAAGAGGCTGAGCCCAACCACCGTCACAGGGAGGACAGGATGAAAAAAATTATTTACGCTCTCGGCCTGCTGCTGGCTCTTTCGGTTATTTCCTGCGTCACCATCAACATCTATTTCCCCGCCGAGGAGATCCGTGGTGCGGCCGACAAGATCGTCAACGAGGTCTGGGGTGAAGGGAACAACGAGTCCGACCAGGCAACGCCCCCAGCGGAGAAGCCTGGCAGCGGCCTGTGGGATATCCTGCAGCCGGCCAGCGCCTTCGCGGCTCAGGATATTAATGTCAGCACCCCGGAGATCCGCGCCATCAAGGCCTCGATCAAGCAACGCTCTGGCGCACTGTTCGGCTATCTCGACTCCGGGAATGTCGGCATCGGCGGTGACGGACTGCTGAAAATCCGTAACACCGACGGCCTGAACCTGAAACAGCGGGGCGAAATCAACAAACTGGTCAACGCCGAGAACCAGGACCGGCAACGACTCTACCAGGAGATTGCCGTGGCTAACGGTTTCCCGGACAAGGTCGGTGAAGTGCAGGCCATTTTTGCCGACTCCTGGCGCGAGCAGGCCAAGGCTGGCTGGTTCAGCGAGGCAGGCGACGGCAGCTGGTCGCAGAAGTGAGAAGAGCGCCGGGCGGCCCAAGACAACAAAACCGCCGCCCTGTAAATGGGCGGCGGCATTTCAAACGTGCAGGATTGACGACTCAACATCGCCGCTAATTTCAGAAAGGTAAAAGCCCTTCCGATTTAAGAAAGGGCTTTTTATCTTTCTGCTGGATAAGGATTTTGCTTGCCCGTAGCGTGACCCGCTCTGTCCGCTTGGGTGGTTAACCCAAAGTTATTTCAGACCCTCGACTTTATTTCTGAGCGATCATGACCGTTCGGGACCATATCAGTTTCGCATGTTGCCGAATTTTCTCGACCTCCTGGGCAGTGAACTGCTTTGTTCCAGTCTCGATACCCTTCAGGGCGTCTTTCTTGCCATTCATTGCGGCCACGATCCACCAGGCATAAGCATCTTGGTAGCTCTGTGAAATGCCCTTCCCCTCGGCATACAGAGACCCAAGATTGTATTGCGCCTGGGCAAGCCCCTGTTCAGCAGCCAACCGATACCACTTAAACGCCTCGTTGTCGTTCTGCGGCACGCCCTTTCCTTTCACATACATCTCCCCGAGGGAGAACTGGGCTGCGGCATCCCCCTGCCCGGCGAGAGAAGAGTATATTCTGGCGGCCTTCTTAAATTCTCCCGCACGATAAGCCTTCGATGCCGTATCAAATGAATTTGCAGACGCGTTCGAAATAATAAGGGTGAAAAAAACAACAACCGAAACGCCTTGACAGATCCATTTCGTTATTTGATACGACATAGCCTTACCCCTTCTTAAAATAACCGTCCGAAGTTCTCGAACCTCCCTTGTTTTTCAACGAAATAAAAGCCTGCCCATGCCCCACACGACATTGCGAAATGATGCTATGCAATCCAGCCCCGACAGATCGCTAATATTATAGCATGCTAATTTTACATATCAATGATTTTAATCTTTGCGCTGCGATATGGTGGTTGCCGGAAAGCGGGTCCAGGAAAAAACGTCTGGTTATTTGCATATTGATTTATCTTTGATGTCATTGCATGATTCTGTTCAATTCATTCGATTATCTCTGCAGCAGGACGCATCAACCATGTCTCATTCTGACGAAAAGTCGCTCTGGATCTGCCATATCTGCGACTATAAATCCTCAGCTACCGAGGGCCAGGCTTGCAGTGAATGCTTTAAAATCGCCTGCCGGGAACATTTAGTGGTGGCAACGGTCCGGAACCAGGACTCCGGCCTTTACGAGCTGAAGCAGGTCTGCGCCGAGTGTCAATTCAGAAAACAGCTGTAACCCGCTTGTTTCCTCCAGAAGTACAGGTCAGCCGGCCAATCTTTCACTGAACATCCTGATTTTTTTCCGTCCCGCACGGAAATATCGTTGAATCGCATTTAAACTATTCCATTACAATTAAATTTATTTTATAATTTGCGTCTAACCTTTTAGTCCGGAGTGTCGCCATGGTTTCAGTTGAATGCCCTCATTGCGGTTTCTGCAAGTCGATGCCGGCGGACAAATTGCCGCAGCAGGAAACCAATCTGAAGTGCCCGAAGTGCTCTAATACGTTCTCATTCGACCCGATCGTCGCCAGCCTGGTGGCTTCTGATGATGAACCGGCAACTTCGCCACCACTGACCAGCAAGGATCCCGAAACGCCTTCGGTCGGACATGAACCTGCGGCAGAACAAATCCCCCTGGAAGCTCCCCCGGCGAAACCGCGCCGCACTGAAATGATGCGCATCGGCGAGCTGTTTTCGGCCAGCTGGCAATCGTTCAAAAGCCGGATCTGGACGCTGCTCGGTATCAGCCTGCTCGGGGTTCTGTTAGTCTTGATCGCCTTCTTCCTGATGCAATCGGGGATGAATCTGCTGATGGGTCTGTTCGGCGGCAGCATGCTCGGCCCGCTGCTCAGTGTGCTGGTGATGGGCAGCTTCATGTTCCTCGCGGTCACCTGGGTGGCTGCAGCGACGGTTTACGCCGTCGTCGATGGCACCGGGGTGAAGGCATCGCTTGGCCTGGGGTTGAATCGGGTCTGGGCTTTTCTCTGGTTGTTTTCGCTGGTCGGGCTGATCGTAGGTGGTGGTTTCGGCCTGTTAATCATCCCCGGCATTCTGTTCACCGTCTGGTTTTCTTTTGCGCAGTATGTGCTGGCGGCGGAAGACACCCGCGGCATGGAAGCCCTGCTGAAAAGCAAAGAATACGTTCGCGGCCATGGCTGGGGAGTCTTCGGACGACTTCTGCTGCTGATGCTGATCTTCATTCCGATCAGTTTAATTCCGATTGTCGGCCCCCTGCTGTCGATGCTCCTCGGCCCCTTTACGATGATCTACTACAACGAGATCTATCAGGATCTGCGCGAGATGAAACCGGATATCACCTATCCAGTTTCAAGTGGTCAGAAGTCGCTCTGGATCACTCTGGGGATCGTCGGATTTCTCGCCATGCCGGTCTTCACCTATTTCACAGCCGGTCCGGAATTCCGTCAGGCAATTTCGATGATGGGCAGCATGTCAGGCTCCGGCTTTTCGCTGCAGATGGATGAAGAGGAGATGGCCCGCGAGCTGGAACGCCAGATGCAACTGCAGCTGCAGCAGAACAATCAGGTCACCGACCGAAAGGCGCAGCCGGCGGCCAACAATGACCCTCTCCAAGACCTCATGGTCTATGTTTACTCCTTGAATTACAAAGGGAAAATCAACCTGAACGGTAAAGATTTCTACGTCATCAAAGGCACTCCGGACATGAACTACAACTATTCGACCGGTGGCGCCCTGCAGTACGGTAAGAACATTTTCAAGGTGGATTACAGCTCCCTGCCAAACCCCTGGAAGGTCGAGCTGCGGATCAAGGTATACAAGCCGAACTGGGAAACCGGCGAGCGCACCGTTTTTAAGGAGTGGGTGCTTGAGGACCAGGGGGGCTCGAAAACCTTTGAGATCGAGATCAGTCCGGAACAGACCTGAGAGTTCCTCAATGCCGGGTTGCAGCGATCTGCTGCTCCCCGGCTTCCAGCCAGGCGCTGAATTCATTCCAGTTGAACGGCTTGCGAAACACCTGAAAACCGAGTTTCCGGGCCAGCTCCCGGTCCTGCTCACGCCAGGTTCCCGACATGATCGCCCGCTGCTGCCCCTCGCACAGGCAACCTTGCTTTGCCTGCAGCTGGATCAGCTCCATCCCGGTCATCCCCGGCATCTGGTTGTCGGTGATCAGAAAATCGACGCAGCTGAGGTTGCGGTCGCAAACATCTTTTTCAGAGTCAAGCAGTGGACAGTGAAGCGGCGAATCATAGCTGATGACCTGGTGTCCCCGGCGGGTCAGTATCAGCTCCAACAAATTCCGCAACATCTCGTCATCTTCCAGCAGCAGGGTACGAAAGACCATAAGTCAATCCTCCTGCCTCCGTTGCCTTACCACACCCAATACAAGACCAAAACAGTCATCTTTACTATAGCAGAATTTCTCCTTCTTTGAATGGTTTGGATAATGCAATTCTACCCCGGCATCTTATGTCTGTTTCGAAGTAATGCTGGAATCACGCAGCCTTCCTCCTTATAGTAGCCTGTGATTCCTGATCTCTTATATTCAGCCACAGGTAGTACGTCATGTTGAAGCTGCAGGCCAAACTCCCTGATTCACCGCAGGCAAAGCTGATATTGTTGCTCTTGTTGACAGCCGGCCTGTTGGGAAACTGCTTTCCGCTCGACATTCCGCTGGTCTTTCTCTATCTGCCGGGCAGCATTTTCACGCTGCTGATCTTCAGACTGTACGGCGCCTTCTGGGGCGGGGTCTGCGCCCTGCTGAGCTCGTCTGTGCTCCCGTTTTCCGTCGGCCACCCATATGTTGTTATCTGGTATTTTCTGGAGTTCTGCTTTATTGCCTGGTTGACCCGCGGCAAGAAGCAGCAGAACCTGATCCTCAGCGACGCCGTGTACTGGGTCTGCCTGGGCTCCCCGCTGGTACTTTTCAGCTTCATGCTGCTCGGAGTCAATCTCGAAGTCGGCCTGCTGATTTCTGCCAAGAACTGCGCTAACGGCGTCGCCAACGCCACGCTGGCCAGCCTGCTGGTGCAGAACCTCCCGCTGCGGCGCTGGCTGCTGAAAGAAGAACAGGAACCGCAGACCGCACTTGCCCACCAGCTGTACACGCTGCTGGTCGGCTTCCTGATTCTGCCGGCCGTGGTCATGCTGATTGCTCACCTGATCGGCTCGGTTACCTTGATGGAAACGCGGATCGGCCAGGAGCTACGCGAGAAAGCCTCCAGCTTGAATGCTGAATTCGACCTGCTGGCCATGAACATGACTCAGCAACCGGAGGGGCACCGCAGCCGCCTGGTGAAGTTGCTTCAGGAACACTGGCGGAAAAAAAACCACGAGCAGGGCCCCTGGACGCTCACCCTGCTGAACTACAACAAAGTCCTGCTCAGCACCTCGACCGATTACGCCCCCGGCGATCAATACACGCATCTGTTGAGAGCGGATATCGAGCCCGCAGGGCATGGGGCTCTGCACCGCATTCCCCATGCGAGCCGGTTTAACGTTCCCCTGGCGGCCCGCTGGCGGAATTCGAGCTACCTCTATATCCGCGATATCGATGCGATTCCCGGCTGGCGGCTGGTGGTGGAAAAGCCGGTCAAACCTTTCCTCTCCGAGCTGCGCTGGACGGCGATCCGGACGTTCGGCCTGCTGGTGCTGCTGTTTTACCCCGCCCTTTACCTGGCCCAGCTGCTCAGTAACCGGATCTCGCTCCCCCTGGCCAGGCTTTCCTTGGTGACCAACCGTCTGCCGGCGCGCCTGCAGCGGGGAGAAACCGACCTCGACTGGCCCAGCTCGCGCATCGACGAGATCGATGACCTGATCTACAATTGCCAGGAAATGAGCCAGACCCTGCAAGGGACCTTCAATGACCTCAAGCAGGCCCAACAGTCGCTGGAAGAGCGGGTTTTAAAACGCACCGAGGAACTGGCCAGCGTGAATCTCTCTCTCCAGCAGAACCAGTCTCGTCTGGACCATCTGGCCCACCACGACTCCCTGACCGATCTGCCGAACCGGCTGCTGTTCAAAGACCGCCTGGAGCACGCCATCGCCACCTCGCGCCGTACCGGCCGCCGCATGGCACTGCTGTTCCTCGACCTGGACCGGTTCAAGACCATCAACGACTCGCTCGGGCACGATTGCGGCGATCGCCTGCTCTGCGTGGTCGCCGAACGTTTAGCACTCAGCTGCCGTGGCAGCGATACCGTCGCCCGCCTGGGCGGTGACGAATTCATTCTGCTGCTGGAGGATATCTCCAGCAGCGCACAGATCACCTCGGTGGCGCAAAAGATCCTGCGCCAGGTGGCGCAACCGGTCAATGTCGCCGAGCAAACCCTTTACACCACCACCAGCATCGGCGTCAGCCTCTTCCCGAATGACGGTGATAGCGCCGACACCCTGATGAAATGCGCCGACACGGCGATGTATCGGGCCAAAGAGATGGGACGCAACAATTTCCAGTTTTACACCGCCGATATGGATGCGCACGCCCATGAGCTGCTGCTGCTGGAGAGCAGCCTGCGGCAGGCTCTGGATAATCAGCAGCTGGAGCTGTATTACCAGCCACAACTCGACCTGGAATCGGGACAGCTGGTCGGCTTCGAAGCCCTGGTCCGCTGGGATCATCCCGAGCACGGCCTGCTGCTGCCGAAGGCCTTTATCCCACTGGCGGAAGAGACCGGCCTGATCGAGCCGATCGGCGCATGGGTTCTGCAGACCGCCTGCCGCCAGATCAAACACTGGCAGGATCGCGGCTATCCGCCGGTTCGCGTCGCCGTGAACATTTCGGCCCGCCAGTTCCGCAGCAGCGACCTGCTGGAAATGGTCCGCAGCTGTCTCGACCAGGCGGATCTCGAGGCCAGGTGGCTGGAACTGGAGCTGACGGAAAGCATGGTGATGGACAATACGGAAAGGGCGATCCTGATTATGCGGGAACTCGATGAACTCGGGATCGAGCTGGCGATTGACGATTTCGGCTCCGGCTACTCTTCCCTGGCCTACCTCAAACGTTTCCCGATCAGCAAACTGAAGATCGCCCAGGAGTTCGTCAACGACATCCTCAAGGACAAAAACGATGCCGCCATCGCCGACTCGGTAATTGCACTGGCTCGCAGCATGAAACTGCAGGTGATCGCAGAAGGGGTCGAGAATGCCGCCCAGTGCGACCTCCTGCGGCAAAGAGGCTGCCACCAGGGGCAGGGCTATTTCTTCAGCAATCCGCTGCCGGCTGCCGCGGTTCCCGACTATTACCAGACCCAGAACATCCCCCCGCAGAACCGAGGCCAAGATGAAGCGTGAATCGGAGAACAGCCGCCCGGTCTATTCCAGCGAACACGGCCGCCTTTGCGCCGGCTGCGGCGAACCGTTGAAAAACTGCCGCTGCAAGCAATCGTCCGCGCCCAAAGGGGATGGCATTGTCCGCATCCAGCGCGAAACCAAAGGGCGCAAGGGCAAAGGGGTGACCCTGATCACCGGCGTACCCCTGGCCGGCGATGAGTTGAAAACCCTGGCCAAGAGTTTGAAACAGAAATGCGGCACCGGCGGCACGGTGAAAAACGGCGTGATCGAAATTCAGGGGGATCATCGGGACATTCTGCTCAAAGAACTGCAGGAGCGGGGATATCAGGTGAAAAAGGCCGGCGGCTAGAGCGGAGGTCAAATCGTCCGAATAAAAGGGGAGCGCATAAAGCGCTCCCCTTTTTTCAATCCGGCAAACAGCCTCAGAACTTGTAGTTCAGGCTCAGGTAGCCGATGTTGGCTTCGTAGTCGAGGTCGGCATAAGCTCCGGAGAAGTAGGCATTGCCGCCGACGATATTCTCATAATCATTGACCAGGATATCGTCGTATTCATATTTCTCATAGGTGTATCCGGCAATCAGCGACAGGTTCTCTTTGACGGCGAATTCCGCCTTCAGCTTGGCCGTTTTCTTGACATAGTCGTCGTAATCGGTGATGTCCTCAAGGCTGACCGCTGTTGCGGTAAAGTCGGCCTTGCCGTCGTTATTCTGGTAATCGAAGCCGGCGCTCAGGTTCAGACGCTCTTTCAGCAGCGGCACTTCCAGCTTGACGCCAAAAGACTTGGTGATATCAAGCCGTTCTAGGGTCCAGTTGAAGTCATCGGCATCTTCGAAGCTGCCGTTGAGGATTTCCAGCAGGGTCGCCGGTGCCCCGTTGAGGCGGGCCTGCACCTGGCGAGAATTGATTTAGCGGCTTATCGGCCATCAAGTTAATATGCCGGCTGCCGTGCGGTTCGTGGCAGACACCGCAGTTTTCTTCGACCAGTGGATGTTCCCAGACGTAAGGTCCGCGTTTTTCAGCGTGGCAAGTGTAGCAGAGCTGGTTGCGGCTGTCGGCGCGCAGCATCCTTTTTTCCAGCGAGCCGTGCGGATTGTGGCAGGCGCCGCAGGAGATCTCGCCGTTATGCTGGCTGACATCCCAGAACGCCAGCTCGGTCGAGGTAACGTGACAGTTCAGGCTTTGGGCAGACTGGGCCGCGACATCCTGCGCCGAGCCCTTGCCGAAAGAGATGATATCAGCCTTGCTGTTGCTCTCCGCGTGCAGGCTGCCGGGACCATGGCAGGATTCGCAGCCGCTTTCGCTGGATTTTCAGCCTTGGGAATAATTTCCACATATGGATATTGCCAAATTCAAAACCAGCTCGGTCAGGTTCAAACATGACTAGGGACAACTTGACTATTTTTTAGAGAAGTCGTGGAGAGGATGCAGCCGAACCAGGAAGGTATGCGGTTCTCTTGAGGTGCAGTCAGGAAAGTGATGCAGAAAGGATCAGCCTACGGATGCTCGAAACGCTGCAGCGCCAGCTTGCTGAAACCGGAATTGCTGCGCCCGAGCTGGTCCGTGACGTCCCAGACAACGTTCAGCAGCGTGCCGGGAGTGAAATCTTCCGGCCGCTGGGGATGAATCACGACCGCCATATTGAACATCGAGGAAAAGTAGTTGCCGCCGACCTGCTCGCCCCGTTCATCCAAAACGCGGAAACTGTTGATCGACACCGGCCGGTCGAAGCTGATCATCAGTTCCTCCGGCGCGCTGGAGTCAGCTTCCCAGACGCCGGCAACCAGCACCAACTCCGGTTTGGCGACAGGCGCGATCAACTGCGCTTGGCAGGCGAAGCCAGCTTCCGGCTGCCCGGGAAAAGGCTCGCCCGCCACAAGTAGCTGCACCTGCTTCACGTCATCGAACTGGCAGCTGGTCGCCGTCAACGCGCGCGCCAGTGCCTGCGGTTCGGACAGCGGTTCTTTCACAAGACGTTGCAGCGCCACCTGCAAGGTGCTGCCCTGCCGCTGAACTTTGCTGATCGCGACCTTGCCGGCAAAGGGGGTCAGGTAACGGGCATCGCCGCTGCGCGACATCGCGCCGCTGACCACGCGATCGAGAACCAGTTGAATCTGTTCCTGCTCGCTATACAGAAAGAGCGGCAGGGCCGCGACCTGCTGCGGCTCGCTTTTCAGCGGCAGGTAGCCGACCCGGGCGAATGCCCGGCCGCTTCTGACCTCGGGGGGCGGACCGAAATGCTGGCGGTAGGCAGCGTTGGCCTCGACCACGGCCGTGTTGACAGCTTCAGGTTCAGCCTGCTGACAGCCTGCCAGCAGGGTCACAACGATCATGGTCAGGGGGAGAATAAATCGCATCTTATGGTGCTCCATGTTTCTTACAGGATAGCATATCGTTTCGTCCCGTGGCAGCTTCGCCTTGCCCTCCGCGCGGCAGAGGCCGCAGTTTCGCGGCTTGACAGAAAAGAGCTAAATTGTTCTAATACGCGCGTTTATTCTGCCCGCTTTTCGATCAAGCTTTTCAAGGAGGCTCCATGAAAAAACTGCTTTTACTCTGCCTGTTTCTGCTGACCGCCGGCCCCTGCCTGGCTGAAATGCTCAGCGTTGCTCACCAGCCGGCCGAATTGAAAAACAAGCCGAAAGTCGCCCGCGCCGAGGTGCTCGGCTCCCTGCCGCTGCATGCTCCGCTCAAGGTCCTTGAAACCGGGTCGGAATACATCAAGGTCCAGGACTACAGCGGCCGGGTCGGGTACATCCACAAGGCGGTCATCAGCCCGGAGAAGAGCCTGGCGATCAAGGCCGACGTCTGCAACGTCCGCAGCGGCCCGGGGACCGATTTCGCGATCGTCTTCAAGGCGACCCGCGGCAGCAGCTACCGGGTTCTGGGGCAAAAGGACGAATGGATCGAGATCGCCAGCGACACCGGCCAGACCGGCTGGGTCTGGCAGAATCTGACCTGGGGCTATTGAGCGCCGTATCACCTGCCGATCATAGCCGCCCAGGCCCGGGCGGCTTTTTCTTTGTCGGCCCTCTGTGGCGGCGATCTGGCTTTCGTTTATAATCTTAGCCAGAGCCCGACAAAAACCGCAGGGAGAAAAGGCATGATCAGACAATTGCGCCGCCAGGCCCTCATCGACCTGCCGCTTGCTGAAGTCTTTCCCTTTTTCGCCGATGCCGCGAATCTCGAGGCGATCACCCCGCCGGAGCTCTCATTCCGGATCACCAGCCCGCTGCCGATCACCATGCAGGTTGGCGCTTTGATCGATTACCGCCTGCAACTGTTCGGGATTTCCTTCAACTGGCAGACGCTGATTTCCGAGTGGCAGCCGCCGCACAATTTTGTCGACGAGCAGCTCAAAGGCCCCTATCGCCTCTGGCGTCACCGGCATAGTTTCAGCGAACGTGGGGAGCAGACGGAAATGGTCGATGTGGTGGATTACCAGCTGCCGTTCTGGCCTTTCGGGGAGCTGGCGGCGCCGCTGGTGCAGCGACAACTGGAGAGGATCTTCGACTACCGGCAGGAGCGAATCAGCCAGCTGCTGAAATAGTGCACTTCAAGTTCGTCCGCCATCAGACCAGCCTCACAGGAGCAAAGCCACCGCCCTCGGTCCGCAGATTTGTCACCTGTCCCTGGTAGAGCCGTGCGCCGACACCGAGCAGGCGGTCGCGGTAAACAAACAACCGCAGATCAACCTTGAACGCCTCCCCGGCCGCATCTTTTTCCACCGACGGAACAACCAGCTCCTGCACCAGAGTCTCTGCCGGCTCCAGCTCGGCAAACCGTTTACGGCTGATACTTTTGCCCATAAAAACGCCGCGGCTACCGAACCGGGTGACCGGCTTGAAGACCAGCCTTTTGCGCTCCTGCCAGATCTCCTCCGGGTCGCAAAGGCTGAGCAGCCGGCTGGGCGGCACCAGTTCAAGCAGCAGCCGACGGTCCGCTGCGGCCAGGCCCAGACCCGCCAGAGACTGTTCATCCGACCAGAGGATCATCCGGCGCTTGTCCGCCAAAAGTCCATAGGCGTAGGGGTTGGGAGAAAGGCAGACCCTGCGCTTCAGGTAGGCGTCGCGCAGCCCGGCCAACTGCGGCTCTTCAAGGAAAAAATCACAGTGGCGGTTATAGATCAGCTGGATTTTGCGACCCTCCAGGAACACGCCGTCAGCAGTGCACTCCAATTGCTCCGGGGGGGCAATATCGGTCTGAAATCCCTGCTCGCGCAGCCAGTCGCGGCAGGCGTGCATTTCGGGGTAGAGCGGCTGCTCTTCAGGGTCGTCATCCATGATCAGCACCGACTGCAACGGCTCTGAGCGAGTGGAGAATTCGCCCCACTCCTGCTGAAAACTGGCCAGCAGCCGCTTCTGCAGCCGCCGGGAGAGCCGGACCGGGAAATCGGGGTGCGATTGGGCTTCGCTGAGCCAGGCGATATAGCCGCCGCCGGCATTGGTGTTGACCTCGATCAGACGGGGGCCCGCGTCGGTCAGATGGAAATCGTAGCCCATCATCAGCGCCGCATGACCGGGATCGAACCTGGCGATCTCCGGCAATTGCGGATAAACCGCCTGCCGATACTCCTGACTCTGACTCAAGCGGTAGAGCAGGCGCACCAGGCGCAACATCTGCCCGAGCGCCGGGCGCGGCAAGAGCGCGGGAAGACGGCTGATCGGCAGTTCTTTGAGCTTTGCCATCGCTGCGCCTAAAAGGAGTTGAGCCGGCGGATGAAGGCCTTGAGCAGCCCGTAGCTGCGCCGATTGAACTCCATAGTCAATCGCGGCAGGCTTTTCAGGTCGGGCTGATCGATCTCTTCCGGCAGGGCCGAGGTCAGGCGCATCGTGCCGCCCGGAGCAAGAATCTCGCTGAATTCGCTGCTGAGCGTCTGCAGGTGGCTGGAATCGAGGACCTTGTTGAGGCGGATCACCAGTTTGTCTTTGACAAAGCGCATCGAGTGGTAGTTGCGATAAAAGTCATCGATGATCTGCACGGCCTCTTCGGCGTCCTTGGTGATGGTGAACAGCGAGAAATCCTCCCCGCTGATCAGACCGCGTTTGAGCAGCGCATCGCGGATAAAATTGAAGAACATGTCCCAGTAGCCGCCGTTGTCATCGTCGATCATGATCAGCGGAATCGGCGGGTTCTTGCCGGTCTGCACCAGGGTCATCACCTCCATCCCCTCATCCAGCGTCCCGAACCCCCCGGGGAACAGCACCACCGCGTCCGCTTCCTTGACAAAGGCAACCTTGCGGTTGAAGAAGTACTTGTAGTTGATGATCTTGTCGCTGTCCTTCATGATCGGGTTCATGTCCTGCTCGAAGGGCAGATCGATGTTGACGGCAAAAGAGTTCGCCTCGCCCGCTCCCTCGTTGCCGGCGAGCATGATCCCCGGGCCGCCGCCGGTGATCACCATGTAGTTGCGCTCGGCCAACAATCGGGCAAAGCGCACGCACTTCTGGTAGATCGGTTCGCTCGGCTGGGTGCGGGCACTGCCGAAGATACTGACCTTCTTCCGATTCCGGTAAGGGGCGAAGACCTTGTTGGTGAAGCGCATCTCCTTCATGGTGGTGCGCATCAGCTTCTGGTCGGCCAGGTAATCGTTCTCCTGGCCTGACTTCAGGGCGCCAAGGATCATCTGGCGGATCATCTCCGGATGGTAGACGTTGGTCTTTTTCAGCAGCTCGTCGATCAACGCATCGATCTCGCCGTTGCTGCGCTCGAAACTCAATTTCATGGCAACTCCTGATATAAATAGGCTCACTGCTCGCTGGCAGGCTTTGATTTCCGTCGCAGGAAGCCGCGCCCGCCGAGGCGCTGCTCCTGGAGCAACAAGCCGGTCAGCGCACCGCCGGCATAACGCTCGGCAAACTCCTGATAGAGTCTGCGCAGCCGTTGTTCAAGCTGGTAATATCTCTCAACCTCTGCCGCCGCCAGGCGGTTTTCAATTTTATCACAAATGAAGCTGATGCAGTTGTAAGGGCGCCGTTCCACCGACAGCCGGCAGCCGCGCGGGCCAAGATACGGGCAGGTCGCGGCGAAATCGGTCTGCGGCGGCAGCTGGCCCTGCTGCAGGTAACCGAGCAGGTTGACCAGGGTCATGTGGTTATGCCCCTTGGCGCAACAATCGCCGCTGCATAAACCGCAGGCCTGTTCGCCACCCCCGTAGCGAAACAGTTGTTGCAGCTGCGACTGCAGGTCGGCGATCTGCTGCAGACGCGCGGCGATCCAATCGCGCTCTGCTGCGCCCAGCGCCCGATACTCGCGCTCGACCTGGGCGACCAGCCGCTGCCAGCGACGCTGGCGATCTGTGGATAATTCGTTCATCGAAGAAAAATCCGGCAGCATAGCGTGTGCGCCATGCTGCCGGTAAAAAATGGCCAAAGAAGTCCGTAAGCCGGGTTCTGTTCCCCGCCCCGGTTACCCGGAACAGGGTGATGATCATTCATCTAGGGCCGCCGTTGCCGACGGTCTCAAGCGGCCAGACCCGGGAACTTTGGACGGACCATCCTCAAACGTTCCCCTATTCGGCCTTGCTCCGGATGGGGTTTACCTAGCTTTCGACGTCACCGCCGAAACTGGTGAGCTCTTACCTCACCCTTTCACCCTTACCCGCCGCAACCGAGGCTGCGCCGGGCGGTCTGCTCTCTGTGGCACTGTCCCTGGGGTTGCCCCCGGTCCCCGTTAGGGACCATCCTGTCCTGTGGAGCCCGGACTTTCCTCCCGCCCGCCCAAGGGCGAACCGGCGATCACCTGTCCTTCTTTGGCCAGAGCTGTCTCTGGATATCTATCAGACCTCCTGCTCAACGTAGAGCAGGCGGTTGCAGTGCGGGCAGGTCTGCAGTTCGGTGACGCGCAGCAGACTGTTGAACTGCTGCGGCGGCAACTGCATGTTGCAGCCCAGACAGGCCCCGTTGCGGGCCAGCGCCAAGGCCAGCCCGGCGCGCCGTTTGAACAGGGTCTGGTACTTGCGCAGCAAGGGGGCCGGAACGTCCTCGGCGACCGACTTGCGGGTCTCCTTGCGCTGCTTCAGAGCCTTTTCACTCTCTGCCAGCAACTCGCCAAGCTCGGCCCCACGGGCATCGGCTTTTTCGGCGATGGCCGACAGTTCCGTTTGTTTTTCCTGCTGGTCCTGCTCCAGGGTCGCGATCTCCTGCAGCTTGGCCTGCAGCTGCTCATCAAGCTCCTTGTTGGCCTTTTTCGCCATATCGATCTCTTTGAGAACCGCGACATACTCTTTCTGAGTCTGGATTTCCGGCAGGCGCCCCTCGACCTTTTTGATATTGTCGCGTTCTTTGAGCAGAGCCTGCTGCAGCTGGGCCTCATCCTGCTTGAGCGCTTCGAGTTCCTCGTTCAGTTCATCCAGCATCGCCTGGACCCGGCCGGTTTCTGTGTCGAATCCGGACAGTTCCGTCTGATAGCCTTTGTGGGTCGCTTCGATCGAGCTGATCTCCTGATCGATCTCCTGAAGCTCTTTGAGCAGGTTCATCTTTTCATGCACGTTTACAACCTCCGTTTAGGTTCTCTTCGGATAATGAGTTGAGCTGACAGTCAGCAAAGCGTGAAAAAGGGGTCTTGCTCGGCTGTCATTTCGATTATTTCCAGTGGCAGCTGCCGCTTATCCGCCGCCAGCCGCAAGCGGCTGGTGAGCTCTGCGACCATCAACTGCTCGGTCGCAAAATGCCCGGCATCGATCAGCGCCAGCCCTTCGGCGCGGGCCCGCTGGGCATCGTGATATTTGACATCGCCGGTGACCAGGCAATCGGCTCCCTGCCGCAGGGCATCGGGGAGCAGCGAAGCACCGCTGCCGCCGCAGACCGCGACCTTGCGGATCTCGCGCTGCGGATCGCCGACCATCCGCAGCGTCGGGGTTTTAAGCTGCTGGCGCACCTGCTCGGCAAACGCCTGTAAGCTCAGCGGCTCGGCCAGGACGCCGATCCGCCCCAGGCCGACATCCTGGCGACTGTTGGCCAGCGGCAGCAGGTCGTAAGCGACCTCCTCGTAAGGGTGAGCCTTGAGCATCCGGGCGACCACCTTCTGCAGCCGATCGGCCGGTACAACGGTTTCCAGGCGCAGCTCCTCGGTTTCTTCGTATTCCCCGGCCGCTCCGATAAACGGTTTGGAGTCGCTCGCACCGCGAAAAGATCCGGTACCGACCGTGCGGAACGAGCAACGGTCGTAGTTGCCGATCTGTCCGGCGCCGGCGGCGAAGATCGCGTCGAGCAACTCGGTTTCGTGCCCGACCGGCACAAACACCACCAGCTTGTAGAAAGCGCCGTCTTGCGGCCGTTCCAGTGGCTGGCAAGATTTCAGGCCGAGTCGCGCCGCCAGCCAGTCGTTCAGCCCGTCGGCCACCCGGTCGAGGTTGGTATGTGCACTCAGCACCGCGATCCCGTTGCGGATGGCGCGAAACAGCACCCGGCCGGTCTCGTCGGCGGGGGTCAATCGCTTGAGCGGCCGGTGCAGCAACGGATGGTGGGACACCACCGCCTGCGCGCCCGCCTCTTCGGCAGCGGCGATCGCGGCTTGTTCGGCATCCAGGCAGACCAGCACCCGGCTGACCTCGGCGTTCGGGTCGCCGACCTGCAGGCCGACATTGTCCCAGTCTTCGGCCAATCCCGGCGGGCAGAGGCCGTTGAGCAGTCCGAGCAGATCGTTGATACGGGCAATTTTCGGCTTAGCCATCAGGGCATCCGGGCAAAAAAGAAAGAGTGCACCGGTTTTCCGGTGCACTCTTGATGTATCTGGTTTCCCCCCTGTGCGATTCCTGTCGCTTGATCGGCGCATCCCTTTAAACTCCGGGGGCGCATCAGCTCTGTAAAGCGATTCGCGTTCAACGCAATTAAAACCTGCTGTTGTCAGGACGGCACAGCCGTCGGGGTTATACGTGGTGGGCCCACCAGGACTCGAACCTGGGACCAGCCGGTTATGAGCCGGCGGCTCTGACCAACTGAGCTATAGGCCCTTAGCACAAGCGCTAATAGTAAGGAAACAGCCGGTTGACTGTCAAGCGCCAACTTCGGGTCAAGCTCAGTTTGTTTCGCCCTGCACGAATCCCTTGAGACGCTTGGCCCGGCTGGGATGGCGCAGCTTGCGTAACGCCTTGGCCTCGATCTGCCGGATCCGCTCACGGGTGACGTTGAAATCCTGTCCCACCTCTTCCAGGGTGTGGTCCGACTTCTCGCCGATCCCGAAACGCATCCGCAGGACCTTTTCTTCACGCGGCGTGAGCGACCCCAGCACTCGCGAGGTCTGGTCCGAGAGGTTGCCTTTGATCACCGCCTCCAGCGGCGAAACGACCCCCTTGTCCTCGATAAAATCGCCCAGCGAGGAATCCTCCTCCTCGCCGATCGGCGTTTCCAGGCTGATCGGCTCCTTGGCGATCTTCAGCACCCTGCGCACCTTGTCGAGCGGCAGGTCCATCCGTTCGGCGATCTCCTCCGGGGTCGGCTCGCGGCCGAACTCCTGCACCAGCTGGCGCGAGGTGCGGATCAGCTTGTTGATCGTCTCGATCATATGCACCGGAATCCGGATGGTGCGGGCCTGGTCGGCGATCGCCCGGGTGATTGCCTGGCGGATCCACCAGGTGGCGTAGGTGGAGAACTTGTAGCCGCGGCGGTATTCGAACTTGTCGACCGCCTTCATCAGGCCGATATTCCCCTCCTGGATCAGGTCGAGGAACTGCAGGCCGCGGTTGGTGTATTTCTTGGCGATCGACACCACCAGCCGCAGGTTGGCCTCGACCAGCTCGGTTTTCGCCCTCTTGGCCCGCCATTCCCCCTTGTAAACCTCTTTGAGGTACTCGAGCAAATCATCCGGCTCAAAGCCTGATTCATCCTTGACCCGCTTGAATTTACGCTTGGCTGCCTTCAGACGCTTCTCCACCGCCAGCAGAATATCGCCAGCAACCTTGAGCTCTTCGGCCACGGCATGGGCTTCAGCGTCGTTCTTGCGCATGCGGCGCAGATAGCTGCGGATCTCTTTGTACGGCTTACCGATCTGCTCTTCACAGGCGCTGACCTCGGCCTGCCCCTTTTTGACCTGTTCGCCCATCTCTTTGAGGCGGTCGACAACCTTGGCGACCTGAAAATCTTTCAGCCGCACCTGGCGCATCAGTTCGGTCATCTCATCACGCAGACCGGTCTGTTTCTTCTCCAGCGACTCGCGTTTTTTCGCTGTCAGCTGTTCGGCTGCCAGTTCTTCCTCCAGCGCCTTCAGTTTTTCATCCAGCGGCTTGAGCTGTTCATGGAGGGTCGCCAGCCGCTCCCGTTGCCGCTCTTCCGCTTCGCCACCCTCTTCTTCATCGTAATCGCGGGTAATATCGGAGACTCCGACCTGCGACTTTTCGAGCTTCTCCAGCAGGGTCATGACTTCGCGGGCGGCAATCGGAGTGCGCATCACCACTTTGGTGACCAGCGCCTCGCCCTCTTCGATCCGCTTGGCGATCTCGACTTCCCCTTCGCGGGTCAGCAGAGCCACCTGACCCATCTCGCGCAAATACATGCGCACCGGGTCGCTGGTGCGGCCGAGGGTCCCGGCCTCCAGCTCGACATCGCCCTCATCGCCGTCATCATCGTCATCGTCATCGTCCTTCGCGGCCGAGACCTTGCTGTCCGAATCGACGATTTCTATATCCATTTCACCGAACATGCTCATCACATCCTCGAGCTGCTCCGAGGAGACCATGTTTGCCGGAAGGATGTCGTTCACTTCATCGTAGGTCAGGAAGCCTTTTTCCTTCCCCATATCGATCAGCTGCTGAACCTCTTCGGGATTCCCTTTTTTCGCCATTTCTGCGTCTTCTCCTCTGGGCCCGCTCTTGGCGCGGGCCTTCTGCTATTTTTAAGTTTAACCGTTACTTCTGTTTAGTAAACTCATCCATCAATTCTTTCGCCCGAGCCACGTCACCAGCCTGTTCGGCCGCACGAATCTGCTTGAGCAGCTCTTCCCGCCGCTGCTTCCTGGAGTTGCGCGCCAGAGACTGCCGGCAGCCGGCCAGGATTTCCCGCACGCCGCCGGACAGCAGGGCGGGATCAATCTGCAGCAGAGCCTTTACCGGAGGCAACTCTTCAGGGTCAAGCTTCGCAATCAAAGGGGCCAGCTGGTCCGCCGGGGTGTCCCCGAGCAACGCCAGCAGGCGCTCGGCCAGGGCCAGCGCCGCCGGACTGCGAAAATACTCTGCCGCGCCCTCGTCCATAAGCAGCTGGCGGGCTTCCGGCTCGCGCAGCAGCAGGCAGAGGACCATCTCTTCGCCCCGCAGCCACTGCGGCTGATCCGGCGGGGACTCGACGGCTGGCGGCAGCGGCGGCTCAGAATAGCTATCGCCAACCGGCGGATACTCTGCCGGCGCGGGGTACTCGACAGCTGGCGGCGCCGGCGCTTCGCGCGGCCTGCTGGTGCGTCGGGCGACCTCGGCCAGCTTCTGCTTCAGCAGCTGCAGGTCGATGCCGCTGCGTTCGGCCAGGGCCTTCAGATAAAGATCCTGCTCCAACTCGCTGGGCAGCCCGCTCAACCGCTCAAGGATGGTTTCGGCCGCCCGCACCCGCTCCGCCACGTCGCTCCCGGCTGCCGCCAGGGACTCCTCCATGAACAGGTCCATCGCCGGCCGGGCCTGCGCGAGACACTGCCCGAAGGCCTCCGCCCCCTGTTTTTGCACGAAGGAATCAGGGTCCTCGCCGCTCGGCAGCTCGATCACCGCCGCCGGCAGGCCTTCGTCCTGCAGGGCCGCCATCGCCTTGAAGGTCGCCTGCTTGCCCGCCGCATCCTGATCGAAGAGCAACAATACCTTCTGCACATAGCGCTTCAGCAGCCGCGCGTGGTCGCTGGTCAAAGCGGTGCCGCAGGTGGCGACCACCTGCGGGAATCCGGCCCGGCAGAGGGCCAATTGATCAAAATAGCCTTCGACCAGGATCACCTCGCCGGCCTGACGCATTGCCTGGCGCGCCTGGTAGAGACCGAACAGGACCTGCCCCTTGTGGTAAATCGGCGACTCCGGCGAATTGATGTACTTCGGCTTGCTGTCATCCAGCACCCGGCCACCGAAGGCGACCACCCGCCCGGAGAGATCGCTGATCGGGAACAGCAGCCGCCCGCGGAACAGGTCGT
This sequence comes from uncultured Desulfuromonadales bacterium, assembly GCA_945787335.1. GTDB lineage: Bacteria > Desulfobacterota > Desulfuromonadia > Desulfuromonadales > Geopsychrobacteraceae > Malonomonas. The sequence goes on along the minus strand of CALZHR010000222.1, from coordinate 42,508 downwards.
AATCGCCGCGCTCCTGTTTGCCCGGCCGGATCAGGCCGAGGGTGCGGGCATCTTCGGCGGCGACATTCTGCTGCTGCAGGTGCCGGGTCAAGCCTTCCCAGCTGTCGGCGGCATAGCCGAGCTGAAACTCGTTCGCCGCCTTACGCCCGTAGCCGCGCTGCTTCAGGTACTGGCGACCGGGCTCCCCCTGCGGCTGCTCCATCAGCAGCTGATGAAAATAGTCTGCGGCAATCTCGTTGACCCGGAACAGCCGCTCGCGCTGCTGCTGACGGCGCTCCTCCTCGGGAGAGAGTTGCCGTTCTTCCAGCTCGACCCCAACGCGCTCAGCCAACCTGCGGATCGCGTCGGGAAAGGCCAGTCCTTCGATCTTCATCAGAAAGGAGAAGACATCACCACCGACTCCGCAGCCGAAGCAGTGAAAAAACTGCCGCCCGGCGTGGACGCTGAACGAGGGGGACTTCTCCGCGTGAAAGGGGCACAAGCCCATATGGTTCGCCCCGGAGCGCTTCAGCGAGACGTACTGCGACACCAGCTCGACAATGTCGACCCGTTCGCGCACCTCGTTGATCTTGCCGTCCGCAATCTGTCCGCTCATCGCCCGCCCAGTTCGGCAATGGTGATATTCTCCCCCCCCTGCTCGACCGGCGCCGCATAAAAGGCGCTCACCCCCGCCTGCCCGGCGAGAAACTCCCGCACGGCACGCCGCAGAATCCCCTCGCCGGCGCCGTGGATGATCTCCACCTGTCGCAGGTTGTGCAGCAGGGCGTCGTCGATAAAACGCTCCAGCTGCGGCAGCGCCTCATCGACCCGCTGGCCGATCAGCTTCAGCCGCGGCTCGAAAGTCCGCTCGCCGATCTCCCGCGTGACCGGTCCGCTGCGCGGCTGCGCTGTGGCAAAGCGCCGCGGCGCGTATTGCTCCAGGGCCGACAGCGGCTGGCGCAGGCGCTTGCCGGCGACCCGCAGCTCAGCCTTGGTACCGGAAACCTTTTCCACCTGAGCCTCAACACCCAGGGGGACGATCTTCACCAGCTCGCCGACCTGCAGATCCGTAGGCGCCGCTTTGGATTTGCGGTGCGACGGCTTGAAAGGCGTCAGTTCTTCTCGCGCCGCGGTGAGCTGCTCGCGATCGGCGACCGCCTGCCGCGGCGAGGCTGACCCTTTTTGCCGCTTGCGCAACCCTTTGAGGTGCGCCTCGGTGGCGCTGATCAGCCCTTCGGCCTGCGTGGTCGCCCGCGCGATGATTTCGCGCTTTTGGCTTTTGAGTTGCTGCAACTGCTCACGGCGGCGGGCCTGCAGCCGCTGCGCATCCTGTTTCGTTAACCGCAGCTCGGCCAGTTCGGCTTCAAGCTGCTGCTGCTGACTGTTCAGCTTGGTCAACAGCGCCGTGCTGTCCTGCTCCCCCTGCCCCAGATAGGCTTCCGCCTTCTGCAGCACCGCATCCGGCAGTCCGAGCCGCCGGGCGGTGGCCATGGCACTGCTCGCCCCGGGGATTCCGTAACGCAGGGAAAACCGCGGCTGCAGGGTCTGCGGGTCGAATTCGACCGCGGCATTTTCCACCTGCGGGTCGCCGTGAGCATAGAGCTTCAGCTGCCCGAGATGGGTGGTCAAAACGGTTTTCGCGCCACTGGCACGCAGCTGATCGAGAACCGCCTGGGCCAGCGCCGCCCCTTCGGCCGGGTCGGTCCCGGTGCCGGCTTCATCGAGCAACACCAGGGTTTCCTGATCGGCCTGGGCCAGGATCTCGCGCATCCGCACCAGGTGCCCGGAGAAGGTCGACAGGCTCGCGGCGATACTCTGCTCGTCGCCGATATCGACAAACAGCTGTCGATACAGGTGCAGGCGGCTGTCCGGGTGACAGGGGACATGCAGTCCCGAGCGCACCATCAACAGCAGCAGGCCGAGGGTTTTCAGCGCCACCGACTTGCCGCCGGTGTTCGGCCCGGTGATCACCAGCGCCTGGCAGCCCTCCGGCAGCAGCAGGTCGATCGCCACCGCCCGCTGCGGGTCGAGACGCCCTTCATCTTCCATCAGCAGCGGGTGACGGGCCTGCTTCAGCTCGATGACCGGCTCGTCCACCAGCTCCGGACGCGCCCCCTGATAGCTGCGCGACAGGCGCGCCGCGGCGAGGCGCAGGTCGATGCGTGCCAGCAGTTGCTGGTTGGCACGCAGCGGCAGCGTATCGCGCCGCACCAGGTCAGCCAACTGCAGCAGGATGCGCCGCTCTTCGCGCTGTTCCTCGCGCAGCAGCTGCTGCAGGCGGTTGTTGCCGTCGAGCACCTGGGTCGGCTCCAGGTAGAGGGTCTGGCCACTGGCCGATTCATCCTGGACGAAGCCTTTGAGCTGGCCGCGGCAATCGGCCTTGAGCGGCACCACGTAGCGGCCGTTGCGCATGGTCACCAGCCGCTCCTGAAAGCAGCTGGCGTACTGTTCGCCGGACAGCAGCTGCTCCAGCTGCTGCTTGATGCGGCCGCGCAGCTGGCGAATCTGGTAGCGCAGATCGCCAAGCGCAAAGGAGGCGCTGTCGAGCAATTCGCCGCGGCTGCCGAGGGACTCGCGCAGGCGCCGATGCAGCTCATCGAGCAGCTCCAGCTGCCCGGCCAGCGCGCCGAGGCGCGGTGGCGGTTGCGTTGCGGCAAACCAGCGCCGGCAATCGGCATAGACCTGCAGCGACTGGCCGATCTTCAGCAGGCCGTCGGCGGCGATCAGCTGGCCAGCGGCCTGGGCCTGATCAAGAACCGGCAGCAGGTCCCAGCAGCCGCCGAGCGGCGGCGTCCGCCCCTCAAGCAGCAGGCGCAGCGCTTCGTCGACTTCGTCCAAACTGACGGCCACCAGCGCTTCGTCCGCCAGCGGCTGCAGCTGCCCGGCCAGCAACTGGCCTGGTTCAGACTGGGTCTGCCCAGCCAGCAGCTGCCTTAACTTTGGATATTCAAGCCGCTCCAGGGCGGTTTGCGTGCCGCTCATCTGCTCCTGTTCAGCGCCCGATCAGGTCGCGGCTCCCCTCGAAGATCGATTTCCCCAGCTTGGCAAAAGGAGGCGCCAGTTGCGCATCCTTCACCATGGTCCGCAGCGACCCCGGAACCACCGAGGAGTTGAGCGCGAGCATGATCATCGCCAGCAGCACCACCCCCTGCGCCAGCCCGAACAGAGCCCCGGCCAGCCGGTTGAAACCGCCGAGAAACAGCAGTTTGACAAAGCGGTGCAGGACAAAGCCGAGGACGCCGAAGAGGATGATCGTCAGCAGAAAGATGCCCAGGTAAGAGCCCCAGATCGATAGCTGTGCCGGCAGATTGACGCGATCCTGGAGGAACTGGGCCAGCGGCATGTGAAACACGAACGCCAGCACCCCTCCCAAAACCAGACCGAGCAGCGAACAGACTTCCCGCAGCAGACCGCGCAGCACCCCCTTGAGAAGAAATAACGCCAGGACCGCCAGGATGGCGATATCAACCAGACTCACCGCAAGCTCCGCAGCGAACTAGCCGAGCTGCTCGCGCACCAGCTGATTAACCAGCTTCCCTTCTGCCGCCCCCTTGGTGCGGGCCATCACCTGCGGCATCACTTTGCCGAGGTCCTTGAGCGAGGTCGCGCCCACGGCGGCGATCACCTCACTGACAATCTGCCGGATCTCCTCTTCCCCCAGCTGCGCCGGCAGGTAGCCCTGCAGCACGGCCAATTCGCTCTCTTCCTTATCGGCCAGTTCGGGCCGGTCGTTCTCCCGATACATCTGAGCCGCCTCGCGACGCTGCTTGACCAGGGTGCCGATCACCGCGATCACGGCGTCGTCGTCCAGTTCCTTGCCCAGATCGATTTCTTTATTCTTAATGGCGCTGCGCAGCTGACGGATAGTGCCGAGGCGCTCCGTCTGCTTGGCCTTCATCGCCTCTTTCATATCTGCGGTGAGTTGATCCTTGAGGCTCATGATCCTGCTCCTAGCAAGTGGACACACAAAGAGGGCGCACAGAGAACTCTGGCACCCGTATTTTAACGAATTTGGTAGTATATGGATTTACCCCCCTCAAGGCAAGCGATCTTTTAATAAAAATGTGCGGTAAAAATACTGCCACCGCTCCGGCGGAAATTGACAGGCACGGCAACAGCGGTAAGCTTGAAATCATGCGACGACTGCTGATACTCATACTGATCGGCCTGCCTTATCTGGCCCTGGCAGAATCTCCGCAAGGCGCGGGAACGCGGCCTGAAATCCGCTATCTGAGTATCGCCTCGGCGATCAACCCGGTGACTGCATCCTTTATCGCTGAACAGATCACGCTCGCCAATAACAATCGGGAAAGCGGAATCCTGATCCAGCTTGACACCCCCGGCGGGCTGGACACGGCCATGCGCGACATCATCCAGGCAGAGCTGAATTCCACCATCCCGGTCATCGTCTATGTCGGGCCGCAGGGCGCCCGGGCGGCTTCGGCCGGCGCCCTGATCACCCTGGCGGCCGATTTTGCCGCCATGGCCCCGGGGACCAACATCGGCGCCGCCCACCCGGTCGCGATCGGCGGCGGCAACCAGCCGGACAAGACGATGATGGATAAGGTCGAGAACGATGCCGCCGCCTACGCCCGCAGCCTGGCCCAGCAGCGCGGCCGCAACCAGGAGTGGGCGGAGCAGGCAGTGCGCGAGAGCGTCTCTATTTCGGCCGAAGAGGCCCTGGAGCTGCGGGTGATCGATATCGTCGCGGAGAATCTGGACGATCTGCTCAAACAGCTCGATCAGCAGAATTACATCCGCGGCGGGAAAATCTTGAAAATCACCACTGCCGACACGCAACTGATCACTGCCGAGATGAACTGGCGGCAGCAGATCCTCAACGCCCTGGGCAACCCGAACATCGCCTACCTGCTGATGATGCTCGGCATCCTCGGGATCTTCTTCGAGATCTCGCAACCGGGGGTGATTCTGCCCGGCGTGATCGGCGCCATCGCTATCCTGCTGGCTTTTTTTGCCCTGTCGACCCTGCCGGTCAACTATGTCGGTGTGCTGCTGATCCTGCTCGCCTTTGTGCTCTTTGTCCTCGAGGTCAAGGTTATCTCGTACGGCATGCTCTCGATCGGCGGCATTATCGCCATGACCCTCGGCTCGCTGATGCTGATCGACAGCAGCGAGCCCTACCTGCAGATCTCCACGGCCGTGATCGCGGCCACGGTCGCCGTCAGCGCCAGCTTCTTCCTGTTCGCCGTCTGGATGGTGATGCGCACCCAGAAACGTCCGGTCACCTCCGGGCAGGAGGGGATGGTCGGTGAAATCGGCACGGCGGTCGAGGCCTTCGACGGCAAAGGGAGGGTGTTCGTGCATGGCGAATACTGGCAGGCGCGCGCCAGTAAACCGATCACAGCAGGCGAAGAAATTGAGGTGGTCCAGTTGCTGGACGGCCTGGAGTTGGAAGTCAGAAGCAGAGCATCCCAAACAGCTGTCGCCCCCCAAGCAACGGAGGACTAAAATATGTTCGGACTCGGTGTCGGTTTTTTCTGGATTGTCGCCCTGGCATTTCTGCTGGTCATTATCGCTTCCGCGGTCCGCGTCCTGCTCGAGTACGAGCGGGGCGTGGTCTTCCGGCTCGGGCGCTTCTCAAGCGTCAAGGGACCGGGCCTTAAATTTATCATCCCGATCGTCGATCAGCTGAAAAAGGTCAGCCTGCGCACCATCGCCATGGATGTGCCGCCGCAGGACATCATCACCCGCGACAACGTGTCGGTGAAGGTCAACGCGGTGCTTTACTTCCGGGTCGTGCAGCCTGAGAAGGCGCTGATCGAGGTGGAAAACTACCTGTACGCCACCAGCCAGCTGGCCCAGACCTCGCTGCGCAGCGTGCTGGGACAGGTCGAGTTGGACGAACTTCTGGCCCAGCGGGACAAGATCAACCAGGAGCTGCAGCAGATCCTCGACCGGCAGACTGATCCCTGGGGGGTAAAAATATCCAACGTCGAGATCAAGCATGTCGACCTGCCGGCGGAAATGACCCGCGCTATCGCCCGGCAGGCCGAGGCCGAGCGGGAGCGGCGCTCCAAGGTGATCCACGCTGAAGGGGAACTGCAGGCCTCGGTATCACTCGCCAAAGCGGCCAAGCAGATCAGCTCCGAGCCGGGCGCATTGCAGTTGCGTTTCCTGCAGACGCTGACCGAAGTCGCCACCGAGAAGAACTCAACCATCCTCTTCCCGCTGCCGATCGATCTGCTCACGCCGTTTTTGGAGAAGAAGAAAACCGACTAGTCGCCGAGTCGCTCGGCGGCCTGGTCACAGATGTAGCTGCCGATCGGAATAGCCGATGTGGCCGCCGGCGAGGGCGCGTTGCAGACATGCAGGCTGCGCGGGCTCTCGGCAAACAGAAAATCGTGCACCAGGCTGCCGTCACGGCGGACCCCCTGGGCGCGGATGCCGGCCGGATAGGGCTGCAGATCTTCAACCTGCAGCTGCGGACAATATTTACGCACCAACTGCAGATAGCCCGGCTTGTAAAGCGAATCCCTCAGCTCTTTCAATCCCGAACCCAGGTTCGCCTGGATCACTTTCCAGAATCCAGAAAAGCACAGCATCTCATATGTGTCGCGCAATGAAAAATTGATCGTTCCATATCCTTCGCGCTTGAAACCGAGCACCGCGTTCGGGCCGACCGTGACGCTGCCGTCGATCATCCGCGTCAGGTGGACGCCGAGAAACGGCAGCTCAGGATCGGGGATCGGGTAGATCAGGTGATTGACGATCCGGTTGTGCTTTACCGGCAGCTGGTAGTATTCGCCACGAAACGGGATGATCTGGAAGTCGGCAGCGATGCCGAGCATCTTCACCAGCCGGTCAGCCATCAGACCACCGCAACAGACCAGATATTTCGTCTCGAATTGCCCCACCGCTGTCTGCACATGAATTCGATCAGCAGCCTCGCTCAGCCCGGACACCTCGGCCGACAAACGCACCTCGCCGCCCAAAGCGATGAACTGCTCAGCCATTTTTTCAGCGACCTGGGTAAAATCGACGATCCCGGTCGCCTTCACCCAGATCGCCCCCAGACCGCAGATGTTCGGCTCCCGCTCGCGCAGCTGCTCACGGCCGAGCAGCTCAACCTCGATCCGGTTCTGCTGACAGCGCTCGAACAACGCCCGCATCCGCTCCAGCTCCAGCTCGCTTGTCGCCACCAACAGCTTGCCGCACTGATCGTAGGGGATCGCATGTGCACGGCAGAACTCGACCGTCGCCTGCGCCCCGTCCCGGCAGAACTGCGCCTTGAGGCTGCCCGGCGCGTAGTAGACCCCGGCATGAATTACGCCGCTGTTGTGTCCGGTCTGGTGGCGGGCATAGCCCGCTTCCTTTTCCACCAGCAGAATCTTCTTCTGCGGGTAGCGCTGCTGCAGCTGCCAGGCGGTTGAAACGCCGACGATGCCACCGCCGATGACCAGGAAATCATACATATATGTTTCATCTCCAATAAAAAACAGGCAGCATCTCAGAGATGTTGCCTGTTGATTAAAATCCTACCGATCAACTACTTCGTCCGGCTCGCCTTCTCCTCAATCCCCGACAACCCGAAGCGTCTGCGCAGCTCAGCGTAGATCCGCTCCGGCGGCAGATCGTAGTACCCGAGCAACACCAGCACATGGAAGAACAGGTCGGCGACCTCGTAGATCACCTCCTGCTTATCGCCCCCCTTGCCGGCGATGGCGGTCTCGGTCGCTTCCTCGCCGATCTTGCCGAGGATCTTGTCGAGCCCCTTGTCGAACAGCGACTTGACGTAGGATTTCTCGCCGTCGGGCAACTGGCGCCGCTCCTGGATGATGTTGTAGAGCGCCTCTAAAATGTCCTGGCGGGCGTAGACCGCAGCCGCGTCGACGACTTTTTCGCCAGTCTCTTTGACGCCATCATCCCAGCTCCGATAGAAGCAGGAGCGCTGGCCGGTGTGGCAGGCGGTACCCTGCTGCTCGATCCTGATCAGCAGGCAGTCGTTGTCGCAATCGAAGCGGATCTCCTTGACCAGCTGCAGGTGTCCGGAGGATTCCCCCTTCAGCCACTGCTTCTGCCGCGAACGGGAGTAGTAGTGCACCTTGCCGGTGGCGAGGGTCTGCTCGACCGCTTCGGCGTTCATCCAGGCCATCATCAGCACTTCGCCGGTCCCGGCATCCTGGGTGATGGCCGGGATCAGGCCGTTCTCATCAAATTTCAGCTGCTCGATCAGCGACATATTTCTATCCTCAAATCCGGGCCGGCACGCCGTGCTCTTTGAGATACTGCTTGCACTCGGCGATGGTGTATTCCTTGAAATGGAAGATCGACGCGGCCAGCGCAGCCGATGCGCCTCCCTCGACCAGCCCTTCACGGATATGCTCAAGGTTGCCGACCCCGCCGGAGGCGATCACCGGGATCTCCACCGCGTCGCTGACGGCGCGGGTCAGGGCAATGTCGAAACCGGCCTTGGTACCGTCACAGTCCATCGAGGTCAGCAGGATCTCGCCGCAGCCATAGTCCTCCATCTTTTTTGCCCACTCGATGGCGTCGATGCCGGTCGGGTTGCGGCCGCCGTGGGTATAGACCTCCCAGGCCTGGGGGTCGGAGCCCTCGACCCGCCGGGCGTCGATGGCGACGACGATGCACTGACTGCCGAAGCGCTCGGCGGCTTCGCGGACGAACTCGGGGCGGTGCACGGCGGCGGTGTTGATCGAGACCTTATCGGCCCCGGCGTTAAGCAGGTTGCGGATATCACTCACCTCGCGCACCCCGCCGCCGACGGTCAGCGGCATGAAGACCCGCTCGGCGGTCTCGCGGACCACATCCAAAATGATGCCGCGCTTATCGCTGCTGGCGGTGATGTCGAGGAAGGTCAGCTCGTCGGCGCCCTGCTCGCAGTAGGCCTCGGCCGCTTCGACCGGGTCGCCGGCGTCGCGCAGGCCGACAAAATTGACCCCTTTGACCACCCGGCCGTCTTTGACGTCGAGGCAGGGGATAATCCGTTTCGTTAACATTATTAACCTCAAATACACTGCTCTGGGCGAGACAGTTCTCGACCGCTCGGGCGTCCCAAGGGACGCCCCTACAAACCCTTTTTGGTCAGCGCCACCGCTTCACGCAGGTCGATGGCGCCGGAGTAGATCGCCTTGCCGGTGATCACCCCGGTCACCCCGGAGGACTCGATCGCCATCAGCCGGCGGATATCCTCGAGGGTCGACAGGCCGCCGGAGGCGATCACCGGGATGCTGATCGACTCGGCCAGCGCCCTGGTCGCCTCGATGTTCGGCCCCTGCATCATGCCGTCGCGGGCGATGTCGGTGTAGATGATCGCCTCGACGCCGAAGCCCTCCATCTCCTTGGCCATCTCGGTGGCGAGCTTTTCAGTGACGTCGGCCCAGCCGCGCACCGCCACCAGGCCGTCCCTGGCGTCGATGCCGACAACGATCCGCCCCGGGAATTTTTTACAGGCCTCTGCGACCAGCGCCGGGCTCTCCTTCGCCACGGTGCCGAGGATCACCCGGTCGATGCCGAGTTCGAGATAGGCCTCGATGGTCTGCAGGTCACGGATGCCGCCGCCCAGTTCCGACGGGATATCGATCGCTTCGACTATCGCCCTGATCGCCGCTTTATTCTTCGGCACCCCGGCAAAAGCGCCGTCGAGATCGACAATGTGCAGCAGCTCGCCCCCCTGCTCCTGCCAGATACGCGCCTGTTCGCCCGGGTTGTCGTTGTAGACGGTGTCCTTCTCCATCAGCCCCTGCTCCAGGCGGACGCAGCGGCCTTCTTTCAAATCGATCGCGGGTAGAATGATCATTCTTTCAATCCTTTATTTGCCACCAAGGCACCAAGAAATTACTTTTTTTAACGGAGAGGCGCAGAGGCAGAGAGAACGCAGAGAAAACCGATAATAACCAGAGCATTATCTCAAAAAACAATGGATTGTACTCTCAGCGCCTCCGCAGTTCTCAGCGTCTCTGCGTTAAAATTATTTTGATTTACTTGGCGTTCTTGGTGTCTCGCCTAAAGCGCCTACTTTTGGTGGTGGCTAGTTTTATATTTCTCCGAAATTCTTGAAAATCTGCAGGCCGATGTCCTGGCTCTTCTCCGGGTGGAACTGGGTCGCCATGATGTTGTCGCGCCACAGCGAGGCGCAGAACTCGACATCGCCGTAAGTGCAGCTGGCAGCAACATCTTCGGCGTTCTCGGCGGCGCAGTAGTAGGAGTGGACGAAGTAGACGAAGCTGCCGTCCGCGATCCCCTTGAAGATCGGCGACGCCTTTTGCAAGCTGATGGTGTTCCAGCCCATGTGCGGCACCTTGAGCCGCTCATCATTCTCGATCATGCCGGAAGGAAAACGCACCACCCGCCCCGGAATCAGCCCCAGCCCCTGGTGGCGGCCGAACTCCTCGCTCTCGTCGAAGAGCATCTGCATGCCGACGCAGATGCCGAGCAGCGGCTTGCCGCTTTTTACATGAGTCAGCAACGGCTCGACAAAGCCGCCCTCGCGCAGGTTGGTGATGCAGTCGCGGAAGGCACCAACACCCGGCAGGACAAGTTTATCGGCAGTGGCAATATCTTCCGGGCGACGACTGACGCGCGCTGCGAAACCGAGCTTTTCGAAAGCCTTCTCGACGCTGCGCAGGTTGCCCATTTCATAGTCAATTATGTTGATCATGTATTTTTTCCGGGGTTCAAATGCCATTGACGCTGTGTCGCAGAGACAAAAGAGGCGGAGAGAAGGCTCAATATCGAACCCGATTTTTCAGCGCACTCTGCGTCTCTGCGTTAAGAATCTTATTCTAATTTGCCCTTGGTCGACATCACCCCCTGAATGCGGGGGTCGATACTGGTCGCCTGATCGAGGGCGCGGCCGAAGGCCTTGAAGATCCCCTCGATAATGTGATGCAGGTTGTCGCCGTAAGCCAGGTTGACGTGGATGTTGGCACCAGAGTGGTTGCAGAAAGCGACGAAGAACTCTTCGACCAGTTCGGTGTCGAACTCACCGACCTTGGCTTTCGGCAGATCGACGTTGAAGACCAGAAACGGCCGGCCGGAGAAATCGATCACCACCGAAGCGAGCGCCTCGTGCATCGGCATGGTCTCGCGACCGAAGCGGCGCACCCCGGCCTTGTCGCCGAGCGCCTGTTTGAAGGCCTCGCCGAGGACAATACCGAGGTCTTCGACGGTGTGGTGGGCGTCGATCTCGACATCGCCGGTCGCCTTGACGCACAGATCGAAAAAGCCGTGCCGCGCCACCGCCGACAGCATGTGGTTGAAAAACGGCACCGGGCTCTCAATGTGGTGCTGCCCGGAGCCGTCCAGGTTCAGCTCGATGCTGATGTTGGTTTCTTTGGTTTCGCGTTCAATTTTGGCTGTACGTGCCATTTGCAATCTCCAAACAAACGTGTAGGGGCGGCCCCCTGTGGCCGCCCAGGGCAGGCACAGGGGCCTGCCCCTACAATATTATTTCTTCAGCCGGATCGACACCGACTTGGCGTGCGCTTCCAGCCCTTCGAGTTCGGCGATATGGATGATCTCCTTGCCGAGCCGCTGCAGGCCGGCCGGCGAGAAGGAGACGATGCTCGACTTCTTGACGAAATCATCCAGCGACAGTGGTGAGAAGAAGCGCGCGGTGCCACCGGTCGGCAGGGTGTGGTTCGGCCCGGCCAGGTAATCGCCGGCCGCCTCCGGGGTGTGATGCCCCATGAAGATCGCCCCGGCGTGCCGGATCTGCGGCAGAATTTCGAAGGGTTTGTCGACCGCCAGCTCCAGGTGCTCGGGGGCGATGCGATTACTGAAAGCGATCGCCTCGTCCAGATCCTGGGCCAGGATAATGGCGCTGTAGTCGTCGATCGCCTTGCGCGCGATCGCTTCGCGGCTCAATTGCTTGAGCTGCTTTTCCACCTCAGCCGCGACCGCGGTCGCCATCTTTTCACAGCTGGTGACCAGCACCGCCGAGGCCAGCTCGTCGTGCTCGGCCTGCGAGAGCAGGTCGGCGGCGATGTGCGCGGCGCTGCCGCTGCCGTCGTTGATCACCAGGATCTCGCTGGGGCCGGCGATCATGTCGATATCGACCTGACCAAAGACCAGCTGCTTGGCGGTGGCGACGTAAATGTTGCCCGGGCCGGTGATCTTGTCGACCCGCGGCACGCTCTCTGTACCGTAAGCGAGCGCGGCAACCGCCTGGGCGCCGCCGAGCTTGAAAATCCGGTCGACCCCGGCAATGCGGGCCGCCGCCAGCACGTGCGGATTAACCTCGCCGCCCGGCATCGGCACGACCATGATGACCTCTGCGACCCCGGCGACCTTGGCCGGCACGGCGTTCATCAGCACCGAGGAGGGATAGCAGGCCTTGCCGCCCGGGACATAGATGCCGACCCGATCAAGCGGCCGCACCATCTGCCCGACCAGCACATCATCCTCGTCGGTCGAGAGCCAGGTTTCCTGCTTCTGCTTGGCGTGGTAATCAGCGATCCGCTCGGCGGCCAGCTGCAGGGCATTGAGCGACTCGGCGCTGACTTTTTTCATCGCCGCATCGATTTCCTCCTCGCTGACCTCCAAGGAATCAGCGGTCAGTTCCAGCCGGTCGAATTTGGCGGTCAGCTCGAACAGTGCCGCGTCGCCGCGCTGCCGGACATCGGCAATAATCCCTTTGACCGTCTCTTCTATGCCGGCGGGCACTGCCTCAGCTCGCTGCTCGATGCGACGGAATTCAGCGGCGAAGTTGGCATCGGAAAATTTGAGAATACGCATGCTCGGGGACTCCTCAGTTACTGGGAGATCTTCACTTCGTCGCCGATCAACGGCTCCAGTTCCTCGATGATCCGGCTGATCCGCTGATGCTTGGTCTTCAGACTGGCGCGGTTGACGATCAGCCGGCTGGTGATCTCGGCGATGGTCTCAACTTCGACCATACCATTGGCTTTCAGGGTGCCGCCAGTCGAGACCAGGTCGACGATCCGCTCGGAGAGGCCGACCAGCGGCGCCAGCTCGATCGAGCCGTAGAGCTTGATCAACTCGACCTGCACCCCCTTGGCGGCGAAGAAGCGTTCGGTGAGATTCGGGTATTTGGTGGCGACGCGGATGTTCGACCAGTTCAGCGGATTGTCCGCGTCACGTAGCGCCTTCGGTTCGGCGACCACCAGCCGGCAGTAGCCGAACTTGAGATCGAGCGGTTCGTAGAGATTTTTTTCCTGTTCCAGCAAGGTATCCTTACCAACCACGCCGATGTCGGCGCAGCCGTACTCGACATAGGTCGGCACATCGGTGGCGCGTACCGCCATGAAGCGGTACTTCTGCTCGGCATTTTCGAAGACCAGCTTGCGGCTGCCCTTTTCGTCCATCTCCGGGCAGGTGATGCCGATCTTGCCGAACAGCTCCATCGAATCCTGCATGATCCGCCCCTTGGGCAGGGCGAAGGTGATCCAGTCGCTCATTGCATTATTTCCCTTTTAATCTTGCAACCCCATGAGGTTTGAGGTTCTCACGTAAGGGGTGTCTGCCGCCCGGACGGCGGCAGTCAAGCTCCAGGGATGGATTCATGCGTCCCCTGAAGTGAGGACCTCAAACCGTCCCCCTCTACTCCTGTTCGCGCCAGATGCGGGCACCGAGCGCAGCCAGTTTCTTTTCGATCTTTTCGTAGCCGCGGTCGAGATGATAGATCCGCGACACTTCGGTGGTGTTTTCGGCCGCCAGAGCCGCCAGGATCAGCGAGGCGCTGGCGCGCAGATCGGTCGCCATCACCGGCGCTCCGGTCAGCGGCGTGCAGCCGCGGATGATCGCGCTGTGGCCGTCGATCTGGATATCGGCACCCATCCGCTGCAGCTCGCAGACATGCATGAAACGGTTCTCGAAGACCGTCTCGGAGATCCGGCTGGTGCCGTCAGCCTTGGTCATCAGCGCCATGAACTGGGCCTGCATGTCGGTCGGGAAACCGGGAAAGACGCTGGTGCGGATATCGACCGGCTGCAGTTTCTCCGGCCCGACCACCCGCAAACCATCCGCTTCGGGCCGAATCAGCACCCCGGCGTCGACCAGCTTGCTGATCAATGCCTCCTGATGTTCCTCGACCGCGCCGCGCACCAGCAGGTCGCCCGCGGTGATCGCCGCGGCGATCATGAAGGTGCCGGCTTCAATCCGGTCGGGAATCACGCTGCAGTTCAGCGGCTGCAGACGCTCCACCCCCTGGATGCGGATGATCGCCGTGCCGGCGCCTTCGATCTTCGCCCCCATGCTGTTCAGAGCCTCGGCCAGCTGGACGATCTCCGGCTCGCGGGCGGCGTTCTCCAGCACCGTCACCCCTTCGGCCAGGGCGGCCGCCATCAACAGGTTCTCGGTACCACCGACGGTCGGCATGTCGAGATAGATCTTCGCGCCGCGCAAGCGATCGGCGGTCGCCTCGACGTAGCCATGGTCGAGCTGAATCCGCGCGCCAAGCGCCTCAAACCCTTTCAGGTGCAGGTTGATCGGCCGGGCGCCGATGGCGCAGCCGCCCGGCAGGCTGACCCGGGCGTGGCCGCAGCGGGCCAGCAAGGGACCGAGCACCAGCACCGAGGCGCGCATGGTCTTGACCAGGTCGTAGGAAGCTTCGACGCTTTGGATGCGGCGCGCATCGACCCGGATGCAATCGCCGTGATGGCTGACGTCGGCGCCCAGCTCGCGCAGCAGCTTGACCGCAGTGCTGATGTCCCGCAGGTTCGGCACATTGCAGATTTCACTGACCCCGTCGGCCAGCAGCGTGGCGAACAGCAGCGGCAGCGACGAGTTCTTCGCGCCGCTGACCTGAACCTCACCAGTGAGCGGTACCCCGCCCTGAATAACAATCTTTTCCAACCGATCCTGCTTTCTAATTCAGACAGCCGCCAACCACACGCGGCTGGCCAGCATAATCATCACGAATAAAAATCTCTTTGAGCCCGGCAGCACTGAACAGCTGCTGCACTTCGCTGGCCTGCCGGTAGCCGATTTCAACCAGCAGCCAGCCGCCGGGGTGAAGATGCTCAGGCGCCTGGCTGGCAAGCTTCCGGTAACAGTCAAGCCCCTGATTCTCCGCCAGCAGCGCCAGCTGCGGCTCGAAACAGCGCACTTCCGGCATCAGCTCGTCCCATTCGTCTGGCGCTATGTAGGGCGGGTTGGAGACGATCAGATCATAGCGCTGCGCCGGCAGGTTCGCCAAGTCGCCCTGCTGCCAGGCAATCCGTTCGGCGACCTGATTTTTTTCGGCGTTGCGCTGCGCAACCACCAGAGCGTCTGCGGAAATATCCAGCCCGGTCATCTGCCACCCGGGAAGTTCAGTCGCCAGGCTGATGACGATGACCCCGCTGCCGGTGCCGACATCGAGCAGCGTGCCGGCTTCCTTGGCACGGTTTAGCGCTTCTTCGACGAGGATTTCGGTGTCGGCGCGCGGGATCAGCACCGCCGGGTCAACCTCGAACTCCAGCGACCAGAACTCGGTGCGACCGAGCAGGTACTGCAGCGGCTCACGCTGCCCGCGCCGTTTAACCAGCGGCCGGATGCGGTCCAGCTCCTCGGCCGTCAAGGGGCGGTCGTAATTGAGGTAGAGCCCGACCCGGTCGAGTTCGAGCACCCCCGCCAACAGCAATTCCGCGTTCAGCCGCGGGCTGTCGATCCCCTTGCCGGCAAAATAATCGGTCGTCCAGCGCAGCAGCTTCAGCAGGGTCCAGGTGTCGCTCAAACCTACCCCTCTTGCTGGCTCATCTGCGCGGCCTGCTGATCGGTGACCAGCGCCTCGATCACTTCATCCATGTCCCCCTGCATGATCGCGTCGAGCTTGTAGAGGGTCAGGCCGATACGATGGTCGGTGCAGCGCCCCTGCGGAAAATTGTAGGTGCGGATCCGCTCGCTGCGGTCGCCGCTGCCGACCTGGTTCTTCCGGTCGGCGGCCATGGCCGCGTTCTGTTCGGCCTGCATCTGATCAAAGATCCGCGACTTGAGCACCTTGAGCGCCTTAGCCTTGTTCTTGTGCTGCGACTTCTCGTCCTGGCAGGCGACCACCACGCCGGTCGGGATGTGGGTCAGGCGCACCGCCGACTCGGTCTTGTTGACGTGCTGGCCGCCGGCGCCCGAAGCGCGGTAAAGGTCGATGCGCAGGTCGGCCGGGCTGATCTCAATATCGACATCCTCGGCTTCAGGCAGCACCGCCACGGTGCAGGCGGAGGTGTGAATCCGCCCTTGCGTTTCGGTCTCCGGGACCCGCTGGACGCGATGGGTGCCGCTCTCGAACTTGAGCCGCGAGTAGACCCGCTCGCCGCTGACCAGGGCGATCACCTCCTTGAAGCCGCCGCCGTCGGTTTCCGAGGCGCTCATCAGCTCGACCTTCCAGCGGTTGCGGTCGGCATAACGGGAGTACATGCGGAACAGGTCGGCGGAAAACAGCGCCGCCTCGTCGCCGCCGGTGCCAGCGCGGATTTCGAGGATGATGTTCTTCTCGTCGTTGGGGTCTTTCGGCAGCAGCAGAACCTTCAACTCCTCCTGCAGCTTCTCCTGCAACGCCTCCAGCTCCGGCAGCTCGGCCTTGGCCAGCTCCTTCATGTCCGGATCACTGTCCTGCAGCAGTTCTCGATTGCCATCGATATCGGCACTCACCTGCTTATAGCGACCGTAAACCGCCACCAGCCCGGTCAGATCCGCGTGTTCCTTGGTCAGTTCGCGGTAGCGCTTCTGATCGGAGATCACCGCGGGATCGGAGAGCAACCCTTCGACTTCGCGGAAACGGTCGACGACATCTTCGAGGTTTGCAAACATAAGGATCTTTCAGCCCAGCCGGGCAAATTCTTCGCGGACCGCAGTTATCTGTCCGCAGGTCATCTTGCCTTCCGGACAGGGACCGCTGAGGCAGCCGGGACCGGCGCTGGCGAACAGGGTCGGAGCAATCGGCTTGACCAGGGTCAGCATCCGTTTGGCCAGCTCCTGAATCTCCCACTGCGCCCGGCGGCAGCAGCGCAAGGCAAAGAAATGGCGCAGCTCACGACCGTTCATGGTCACCACAATCTTGGTGGTGGCGGCGTTCGGCAGCAGAAAGCGGGCATCCTCAGCCGGGATATCAGCATCGAGCATCTCGCCGTAAAACTGGTGGATCTCATCGAGCAATTGCTGGTAACGCAGATTCAACTCGGGTTTCTCGGCGATACTCGCGGGGGTTACGGCAGAAAAGCGCTTTTTGTGCGACACGTAGCGCTGGCTCTGCTGCGAGTAGGAGGCGAGCCGGTGGCGCACCAGCTGATGCGAACAGGCGCGGCTGATCCCTTCGACGCCGAAGGAGAAGCTGACATGCTCCATCACCGAATGATGGCCGAGAGAGAGGATCTTTTCGAGAAACTCCTGCCGGTCGGTCCTGCTCTTCTCCATCAGCTCGCCGATCGACGAATTGGAGTAGCAGAGCCGGGCGGCGGCGGCGACCACCTGTTCCGGATCGGGAGTATGGGTCAACAGCTCGACATGCATAGGTTCTAAGACCTTAAACAAAAAAGGCGGCCCGTCGGGCCGCCTCATTCTTACCCGGATTACTTCTGGGCGTACTTTTTGCGGAAGCGCTCGATCCGGCCAGCGGTGTCGATCAGCTTCTGCTTGCCGGTGTAGAATGGGTGGCAAGCGGAGCAGATTTCGGTGTGGATCTCTTTTTCCAGAGTGGAGCGGGTCTCGAAAGTGTTCCCGCAGTCACAGCGGACGGTGACATCCTGATACTTGGGATGGATTCCTTCTCTCATCTTTTTTCTCCTTGGCGACCTGGCTTTGGTACAGGTCTATAGGTATTAGCGGCAAACAAACCGCTTAAATATCACTTTTACCCGCTGCAGGCAAGAGCTTTTGCTACTGATTCATCGAATCTAAGAATTGCTGGTTGGTCTCGGTCTCGGCCAGCTTCTCAAGCAGGAACTCCATGCTGTCGACGGTGTTCATGCTCGAGAGCACCTTGCGCAGCAGCCAGGTGCGCTGCAGCTGGGTGGCATCGACCAGCAGGTCCTCTTTCCGGGTCCCGGAGCGGTTGATGTCCATGGCCGGGAAGGTCCGCTTGTCGGCCAGGCGCCGGTCGAGGTGCAGCTCCATGTTGCCGGTCCCTTTGAACTCCTCGAAGATGACCTCGTCCATCTTGCTGCCGGTATCGATCAGCGCGGTGGCGATGATGGTCAGACTGCCCCCCTCTTCGATATTCCGCGCCGCCCCGAAGAAGCGCTTCGGCTTGTGCAGGGCGTGGGCGTCGACCCCGCCGGAGAGGATTTTCCCCGAGGAGGGGATGATGGTGTTGTAGGCCCGCGCCAGGCGGGTGATCGAGTCGAGCAGGATGACCACGTCGCGCTTGTGCTCGACCAGTCGCTTGGCTTTCTCGATGACCATCTCGGCCACCTGCACGTGACGGTTGGCCGGCTCGTCGAAGGTCGAGGAGATGACTTCCCCCTTGACGCTGCGCTGCATGTCGGTCACCTCTTCCGGGCGTTCGTCGATCAGCAGCACGATCAGGTAGGCTTCCGGATGGTTCTGCGACACCGAGTTGGCGATATTCTGCAGCAGCACCGTCTTACCGGTGCGCGGCGGCGCCACGATCAGACCGCGCTGCCCTTTGCCGATCGGCGACACCAGGTCCATGATCCGGGTCGAGCGACAGTCGGGGCCGGTCTCCATCATCAGCTGCTCTTCAGGATAGAGCGGGGTGAGATTGTCGAAGAAGGTCTTCTCCTTCATCTTGGCCGGGTCTTCGAAGTTGACCTCGGAGACCTTCAGCAGCGCGAAATAGCGCTCCCCCTCCTTGGGCGGGCGGATCTGGCCGGCGACGGTGTCGCCGGTGCGCAATCCAAACCGGCGGATCTGCGACGGGGAGATATAGATATCGTCCGGCCCGGGCAGATAGTTGGCGTCGGGGGCGCGCAAGAAACCGAAACCATCCGGCAGAATTTCCAGGACCCCTTCACCGAAAATCGCTTTCTTCTGGGCCGCGGTGGCATGCAGGATGTTGAAGATCAGGTCCTGACGGCGCATGCCGCCGATCTCCTCCAGCCCCAGCTCTTTACCGAGAGCGATCAGGTCGGAAATTTTTCTCTGCTTCAGGTCTTTAAGGTTCATAAAATGTTCTCCAGGATGGGCCGGACATGCGTGCGGAGCCGAAAGGGGCGCAGCACAACAAACAGGATGTGGCGATTGATTAGAATATCGATAACGAAAAGCTCGAAAGTACGGTCAGACAGGTTAATATATGAGAGCTAACAGATTCTCTGTAATAAAGGTCTCTGGATGGCTGCGCTGAATCTTATTTATTATGTTCAGAAGGTTTCTCAACCTTATTCTGGCAGGAAGTAAAAATTGACGGGTTTACAGTTACTAAAGTTAGCTTTTACCTGCTTTACCCTATCGTGTCAACTACCTAAAGGGAAAAAAATCTCTCCCGTTAGTCATTTATTTGCACTCCATGCTCCTTGAGCAGGAGTTCGACCCGCTGTAGCAGTTCGCGAGGGAAAAATGGCTTGGTGATGTAATCGACCGCACCGGCGGCCAGTCCCTTCTCTTTTTCATACTTGCGCGAGATGGCGGTAAACATGGCGACCGGGATCGTTGCCGTGTGTGGATTTGCTTTTAATTTGCGGCAAACCTCGAAACCGTCCATGCCCTGCATATAGATATCCAGCAGAATCAGATCGGGCTGACACTGCGCGGCCCTTTCCAACCCTTCCGGCCCACTGGCGGCCAGCTCGAGCTGATAATCCTTATTCATCAGCACCTCGACAAACCGCCGGATCGCCGGTTCGTCGTCGATCAGAAGCACCCGCGGCTTGCGGTCGCCCCGAGGCTGCTCCGGCAGTTTTTTCACCTGCCGCTCAAAAGGAAGCAAGAGCCGAAAACAGCTGCCCGGCTGGGAAAGACCGGTCTCCTGCTGCGAACCGGGACTCTGTACCCAGGCCAGGCCGTTGTGCCCTCGCACGATCCGCTTGACCAGCGCCAGGCCCAGGCCGGCGCCCTGCCCCTGCAGGGTTCCCGCCGAGCTGTGTTCTTCGATGCTGCCGGCGGTGTAAAACCGTTCAAAAACATGGGCCAGCTCCTGGCGCGGTATCCCGATGCCATCATCGCTGATACTGACCTCGAAGTAATCCCCCATCCAGTCGAACCCGACCGGGAAATCCGGCCAGAACAGCCGGATCTGCGCCAGCTCCTCTTGCAGGCTCTGCTGGGTGCGCAAGCGCCCGGCAACCCTGATCAGCCCTCCGGCCGGGGTATACTTGATGGCGTTCTCAATGACATCCTCCAGGGCGCGCCGGATCATCACCGGATCGATGAGAAACTCCGGCCAAGCATCGGTCGCAGCGTACTCAAGGCGCAGTTGCCGCTCCTTCAACGCCCAGCTGAGCTCGCTGCGGATCTGTTCCAGTAACGGATGGATGGAGGTCAGCTGGCGTTGCGGACGAAATCCCTCGGCTTCCAGGCGGACGATATCGAGCATGTTGTCAACAATATCGGATAGCCGCTTGCCACCCTGCATGGCATAACCGAGCAGACCTTTTTCGTCCTCGTTGATCTTCGCCGGCAGACTCTCCTGGAGAAACTCCAACGCACCGAGCAGGAAGGTGAGCGGGGTCCTCAATTCATGCGAGGCGATGCCGATAAAGTCGCTTTTCAGCCGCCCCAGCTCGCGCAGCTCGGCGTTGACCTTTTCCTGCTCGGCCATCGCCTCCTGCAGTTGGCGTTGCGATTCCTCCAACGCCAGAGCTTTCTCCTCCAGCGCCTTGTGGCTCTGCTGCAGCCCCTGGTAGAGCTGCGTCCTCTCCAACTCACGCAGCCTGACTTCCGTCAGGTCGCGCGCCATCAGCAATACACCAGATATTTCCTGCCCGTCATGAATCGGCGAGATCTGCAGCGCCAGAGTGACCTGACGCCCGCTTGGCCACTCGTAATCCTGCTCCAGACTGCAGACCTGACCCTTGAGGCTGCGCTCGAAAGCCCGGGCAGCCAGAGATTGCGCGCCGAACAGGTCGGCGAGCTGTTTATCGAACAGGTCCGCGGTTGGCCAACCGAGAATCTGCAGGCAGGCGCTATTGGCGCGATTCACTCTCCCTGCCGGGGTAAAGGAGAGGATGGCGTCCTTGACTGCCTCGAAAAGATTCTGGTAGCGCGCTTCGGAGATTTCCAAATCCTGGATCCGCTGTTGAACCCGGATACAGTCATCCCGCTCCGAGATGCAGTATAACTTCTGGTTATGTTCTTCGGCCGATGATGCCAATCGAAACTCCATGCTGCCAATTAAGAATAATTAACCCCAGAAGAATAACACAGTCGCTCGCTCCTGCAAGCCGGGTTGCCATCAATAGCACTACAAGGAGCCGAGCAAGCCCGGACTTATTCCGGCGGCAATCTGGTCGAACAGCCGCTCGTAAAGTTTCGGCACTGTCGCCTGCTCAGCGCTTTCGGGCGCCGGCATCAGCAACGGCTCGATTCCTGAGAGGCGGATATTCTTTACCTCCACCTGGTCGGTCCGGTTGTAGTAAGCCTCGTCAAAATCGGCGTACTGCAGGGTCATCGCCTGAAAGCTGTCCTTTCCGGCCATCGTCCAGAGCGGCTGCCCCTGGCGGTCGATCACCGCAGCTGTCACCAGCACATCATTATAGCCGGTGTTCAGCGATTCGAGCAGATTCCGTGAGCGACGCGTCTCTTCGACTTTGCCGCCGGTGAAGATCACCACCAGCAGTGCGTCGACAACATTGCGCCTGGCCAGCTCATCAACCGCCTCTGGATTGAAGAGATAGCCGGTCGGGCGGCCGACCTCGTCGCGGGGCCGCTCACCGGCCAGCAGCGACATCTCAAGCAGGTCTGCGCTGCCGCTGAGCGACCGAACATCGAAATAGCCCTTCTTTGCTTTCAAGCGCGTGACCAGCTGCTCGTGCTTGCCGGCATTGCTGCGGACCAGCAGATCGTAAAGCGCCTCACGCTGCGGATAATCGAGCGGTGCCTGCCGGTCGAGCAACAGCGGGACCACGCCGAGCACCTGCACCTTGGCCTGATAGTCCTGTTTCGGGACCTGAAAGGTCCCCGTGCCACAACTGCTCAGCAGCAGTATCATCAGTCCGAACAGAAGCATTTTTCGCATGACAACCTCCCTCAAAGTGAATGTCACAATGATATCTCTAAGGCCTTCACAACCAGACAACTTTAGCAAAATCGAGACAGCCGCGAAAGTCGCCTGCGGCCGGGCAGACGACGTGCTGCGGAGCCAACCAACCGCTCAAAGCCCAGGAGCAAGCTGCGCCCGGGTCGATATCCGGGTGTGGTCAAAATTGAGCTCTCCCCAGCTCAGCAGCTCCCGGCCAGAAGCGCGGCGCAACTCGTCCGGCACCGGCTGACCGAGAAACCGCAGCGCCTGCCAGATCGCCAGGGAGCTGTTCTGCTGTGTAATCAGAGCGCTTGGCCCGTGCCGCTTGCTCAGCTTTTCCTGATCGGCACCCAGCACCAGCGGCAGGTGATAATAGTCGGGCAAGGGCTGTTGCAAACAGCGGTACAGATAGATCTGCCGCGGGGTTGAAGAGAGCAGGTCGGCGCCGCGGACCACCTGAGTGACACCGGCATCGATATCATCGACCACCACCGCCAGCTGATAGGCGAACAGCCCGTCGGCGCGGCGCAGCACAAAATCGCCGATCGCCTGCATAAGGTTCTGCCGCTGAGGCCCGAACACCCCGTCAGTGTAGGCGATCTCCTCATCTGCTACCAGCAGTCGGATCGCCCGTTCACTGCGCCTGCCGACCGGTCCCAGCCGGCAGGTTCCCGGATAGACCGGCCCCTCCTCCCCCGGGTGCGGGGCGCTGAGTAGAATCTCCCGGCGCGAACAGCTGCAGTCGAACACCTGACGTTGCTCACAGAGCTGTTCGACCAGCTGTTGGTAGCGCGCACTGCGCCGGCTCTGATAAACCACCTCGCCGTCCCAGGCGAAACCAAGCCGCTCGAGCAACCGGAGGATCTCTTCGGCGGCTCCAGGTACCACCCGCGGCGGGTCAAGATCTTCCACCCGCAGCAGCCAGCGACCACCTGCCACTCGCGCGAGCAGGTAGCTGCCGAGCGCAGCCAGCAGCGACCCGAAATGCAGCGGGCCGGTCGGGCTGGGGGCGAAACGGCCAACGACCTGAGCTGGTTGTCCTGCAGATACCATCTGAGCAATCCCTGGAGAGAGGTGACAAGCGCAAATCATGCGTCTCCCCTGCCCGGCTGTCAACCCCCGCAGCCACAGCAACGATTGACAAGCTCTTTGCTTCAGTGTATTCCTTACTTTGCAAGTTAACTATCGTGGAGGACAATGTGGTTATTACACGAGCGACAGAATATGCAATTCGCACCGTGATCTTTCTGGCCCAGCAGCCGAAAGATGAAATCGTTTTGAAAAAGGACATCTGCCGGACTCAGGAGGTCACCCCGGCTTTTCTCACCAAGATCCTGCAACCGCTGATCAAAAGTGGCATCGTCAGTTCGCAACGGGGCGTCGGCGGTGGTTTTCTTCTGGCCAAAAACCCCAGCGAGATCACCCTGCTCGATATCCTGCAAGCCGAAGAAGGACCGCTGAAACTGAATCATTGCCTGGTCGACGATGGCAGCTGCTCCCGTGACGAACATTGCCCGGCCCACGATGTCTGGAACGAGGCGCAGAACGAGATGATCAGGGTCCTGCAGAATTATAGCGTCGCCGAACTGGTCCGCCGCGAAAAACTCAAGCTGGCGCAACGGAACACCGCGTAACCTTCTGCGCAGTTTTGATTCAAAAAGGGCCTCCGGAGCAGATTCCGGAGGCCCTTTTCTCAAGAAAAAAATACCCTGGAGACCAGGAGGGATAAGGTCGTCCAGGGTAAAGCAGGAGGCTGCCACTGCCTCCTGTAAACGTTCGACCTTCTGCAGCCATTGTACCCCCCCAAGGCAGACTGTCAAACGCGTATCCCATTAATTTAAGCTAACCACATTTGCGGACTATTTCACATTCTCCTCCGGATAAGCGTTGATTTTGTGCACGCTTAAATCGGACCCGGCGAACTCCTGTTCTTCGTCCAGACGGAAGCCGGAGACCGTGTCGATTGCCTTGTATACAGCAAATCCGGTGACCAGGGCATAGACGACGGCGAGCAGGCTGCCGGCCAGCTGCGACATGAAAGAAACACCGCCCATCCCGCCGAAAGCGGTCGTACCGAAGATCCCCGCGGCAATCCCGCCCCAAGTGCCGACCACCCCGTGCAGCGGCCAGACGCCGAGCACATCGTCGATCTTGAGCTTTTCCTGCTCGACCTGGAACCCGTAAACGAAAATCAGCGAGCCGAGCCCGCCGACAAAGAAGGCCCCGATCGGGTGCACCAGGTCGGAACCGGCACAGATGGCGATCAGCCCGGCCAGAGCGCCGTTGTGTACGAAGCCGGGGTCATTCCGGCTGGCGACCAGAGCGAAGAGCACGCCGCCGACCATGGCCAGCAGCGAATTGACCGCCACCAGCCCGGAAATCCCTTCCAGCGACTGGGCGCTCATGACGTTGAACCCGAACCAGCCAACCGCCAGAATCCAGCTCCCCAGGGCCAGAAACGGGATGTTGCTGATCGGGATCGCCTGGCTGCGGCCACGGACGAAACGCCCCAGCCGCGGGCCGAGGATCAAGACCGCCGGTAAGGCCAGCCAACCGCCGATGGAATGAACCACGACGCTGCCGGCGAAATCATGAAAGGGTGCGCCGAAGGTCGACTCAAAGAAGCCCTGCAGCCCGGCGCTGTTCTGCCCCCAGATCAGCGACTCGAAGATCGGGTAGGAGATGCCGGCGAAGATCGCCCCGGCGACCACCTGCGGCCAGAACTTGGCGCGCTCGGCGATCCCGCCGGAAATGATCGCCGGGATGCAGGCGGCGAAGCAGAGCAAAAAGAAGAACCGCACCAGCTCATACCCCTGATTACCGCCCATCAGCTCGGAGGCCGGCAGCAGAAAATGAACCCCGTAAGAAATCGGGTAACCGATCAAGAAATAGACAACGGTCGAGACCGACCAGTCGGAGAGAATTTTTACAAAGGCATTGACCTGGCTCTTCTCGCGAACCGTGCCAACCTCCAGAAAGGCAAAACCGGCGTGCATGGCGAAAACCATGACCGCTCCAAGCAGCAGGAACAGCACATCCCCGCCGCGCTGCAGGGTCGCAATTGATGCTTCCATGAAAAGACCTCCTCGTCTTCTTCGTTCAGGATAATCGCCAACATCATTGTTTGACGGCCAGCCTGCTCATTCAATAGCCATGCCTGATTCACACAGCGCAGAAAATGGGCACCCAGGCACAGGACCCGCCGACAGACTGCACAACATTTAGCCACAGCAGCTGAAATTTTAAGCAGCCGCCGTCTGTTTTCTGAAACCTGAAGAAAAAAGCGGCGCGACAGACAATCCCCTGCTTGCATGTTTTCCCACAACATTATAGTATTCAAAGATTCTAGTTTATTAACATTGCCCAACTCGGTCGGATTACGAAGGGGACCTGATGCCTAAAAGTCTCAGCATCCGTTGGAAAATACTGCTCGGCCTGCTGGCCCTGTCCATTCTCCCGATGCTTCTACTCACCTACATGTTCAACAATGTCACCACCAGTCAGGTCCGCGCCCAGATGGACCTGATCGCCGACCAGGCGGGTCGTTTCATCATGCAAAACAGCTCCCACACGGAGATGATGCTGATGGAAGACTTGCAGCTGATGGCCAAGGACAGTGATCTGCTCAACGCGGTTTACTTCACCCAGCTCACCGGCGATTCAGCTCAGCTGCAAGCGATCCTGCAGAACTACCAGGCCCAGTTCGGCTTCAACCAGGTCAAAGTTATCCATGTCGATGGCCACAGCCACATTCTTGACTCCGGCAGCGACACCGGCCTGATCGACCTGAAACCGATCGATGGCGCGCCACCTGAGCTGACCAGCAACCAAATGAGCCAGGTATCTTCCCACAATGGCCAGCTTGCGATTACCGGAACCATCCCGTTGCGGCTGAAAAACAGCCTGGCCGGCAACCTGGTCGCCAACCTCAGCATCGACGATAAGATGGCCAAGCAGTTCCAGATGATGACCGAGGCCAAACTGGCTTTCCACGACGGTACGCAGGTCGTGGCGAGCGGTAGCGACGAACTGCGCGACGTCGACCTGACGCAGTTGCTGGATGAAGACGCCGTGGTGATGGATCTGAAAGGTCGCTCAAAAATTGTTTACAATTACCCCCTGAACCACCCGACCGCCGGTGTGCTGCTGGCCCTCGATCGTTCCTCCGTCGTCGCCGCTTCCGCGTCGCTGAACGAGACCCTGACCATGGTGGTCATCCTGGTAATTATTGTCGCGACGGTGCTCGGGGTGCTGCTGTCCCGCGGCATCGCCCGGCCGCTGAACACGGTTGTGCAGAACCTGCAGGAGATCGCCGAGGGGGAAGCCGATCTGACCCAGACCCTCAAGGTTAGCTCGCAGGATGAAGTCGGCCAGCTGGCTGGCAGCTTCAACAGCTTTATCGAACGGCTGCGCAGCCTGGTGCAGCGCACCCTGGAAACCTCTGTCAGCCTCTCCGCTGCCACGCAGAATATCCGCGGCCGGTTCAGCGAAGTCAGAATCAGTGCCGTGGAACAGACTCAGGCGCTGGAAAAAACGCACCTCGGGATCACCGAAATCGGCCAGAGTTCCAGTGATATCGCCGACAGCGTCTCCAACCTGGTCGCCTCGGTTCAGCAGAGCGCCGCGGCCACTCATGAACTGGAGTCGACGACCAACAGCATCGCCGAGCAGATGGAGAACCTGTTCGGCATCATCAGCGACATCTCCAGCTCGATCCACCAGCTCTCCTCCTCCAACGAGCAGATCGATGGCAATATCGTCGAACTCTCGAACAGCGCCCGCGAAACCTCGCATGCCGCCGAAGGGCTGGAAGCCGCAACCAGCTCGATCGAGAAAAGCGCCGAGCAGACCAGTCAGCTGGCCCAGCAGGCCACCAGCCAGGCCCTGGAAGGCAAAGCCGCGGTTCAGGATACGATCCGCGGCATCAGCGGTCTGCAACAGCTGATCGAGCAGGCCCACACCTCGATCCAGGAGTTGGGCCAACGCTCCGATGCCATCGGCAGCATCATCAACGTCATCTCCGAGGTGGCCGACCAGACCAACCTGCTGGCACTGAACGCCGCGATCATCGCCGCCCAGGCCGGCGAACATGGCCAGGGGTTTGCCGTGGTCGCCGAAGAAATCCGCAGCCTGGCCGAACGCACCACCACTTCGACCAAGGAGATCGCAGAAATCATCGAAAGCCTGCAGCTCGGCACCCAGGATGCGATCACCAGCATCGAGGCCGGCAGCGTCCGCGCCCATCAGGAGGTCGCCCGTTCTCACACCGCCGGGGAAGCGCTGGAGAAACTGCATGCCAGCTCGCTGACATCGACCGAGCAGATCACCGGAATCGCCCACCAGACGCAGAAACAATCGGAAGAAAACCGCAAAATTACTCAATCGGTGCTGGGAATTACCAAGATGCTTGAGCAGATCGCCAGCTCGATCAGCCAGCAGACCGCCAGCACCCGCAACCTGTCGAGCGCGGCCGAATCGATGAAGAACATCGCCGCGCGGGTAAAGAACAGTACTTCGGAGCAGGGGCGCGGCAGCCAACAGATCGCCAAAAGCATGGAACACATCCAGCAGACCATTGAGCTGATCGACAGCGTCACCCGCGAACAGAGCCAGCGCAGCAGCGAGGTTGTTGAATCGGTCGCAACGGTGCGCCAGATCGCCGAAGAAAACGCCGAGCGCGCCGCCGACATGGACGCGGTGGTCGAGGAGCTCTCCGAACAGGCCAAGGACCTGCAAACCGAAATGGGGGCATTTAAAGTTTAAAGCAGCGAATCTCCCGCAATTCGCCTGAGTTACAATTGACAAGCCCGAAGCGGATAGGCTAAAGTCTGCCGCAGTACAGTTTCAACGTACCAACGTCTTTATCCAGAGTGGTGGAGGGAAAAGGCCCTGCGAAGCCACGGCAACCGGCCGCTGACACGATTGTTCAGCAGGCGTCTGGTGCCAATTCCTGCCCTGCCGGCCTTAGGGTCCCGGGGGACAGATGGAGACGGAGCCTGCGATACCACGAGAAAGCGTATCCCCAAGGCCCCTTCCCATCTCACGGGAACGGGCCTTTTTTTCGCCAGGAGAACGGGAGCTCGCTTGAACGATTCGGTCGGTATCGTCACAACGGAATTCGCCAACTTTGACATCGAACTGCGCCTCGAAAGCGGCCGGCTGCTCGGCCCGCTGACCCTGGCATACGAGAGCTACGGTCAGCTCAACTCCGATGCCAGCAACGTCATCCTGGTGACCCATGCCTGGACCGGCGACGCCCATGCCGCCGGGTTTCATTCCGATGAAGACCGCAAGCCGGGCTGGTGGGACAACATGATCGGGCCGGGCAAAGTCTTCGATACTGACCGCTATTTCGTCCTCTGCAGCAACGTCATCGGCTCATGCAAGGGGTCAACCGGCCCGACCAGCCTCAACCCCAAGACCGGCCGACCCTACCGGTTGAATTTTCCGGTGCTGATGGTGCGCGACATGGTCCGTGCCCAGAAGCTGCTCCTCGAGCGGCTGGGGATCGCTTCGCTGCTGGCCGTGGTGGGGGGTTCAATGGGCGCCATGCAGGCGCTGGAATGGGGCATCCACTACCCGGAGATGGTCCGCTCGATCGTGCCGATCGCCGGTACCGGGCGCACCTCGCCGATGGCGGTCGCGCTCAACGCCCTGGCCCGCCAGGCGATCTATAACGACCCGCTCTGGAAAAAAGGCAATTACCGCACCGAGCATCCACCAGGCGACGGCTTGGCGCTCGCCAGGGCGGTCGGCCATATCTCCTTTCTCTCCGACGCCTCGATGCAGCTGAAATTCGGTCGGCGCTTTTCGGTGCGCGACGGGATGTTCGACTTCTTCGGCAAGTTTGAAATCGAGCGCTACCTCGATTACAACGGCGGCAACTTCGTCGAGCGCTTCGACACCAATTCGTTCCTCTATCTGGCCAAGGCCCTCGACCTGTATGACGTCGCCTGGAATTTCGACTCCTTGAGCGAGGCCCTCGACCGGCTCGACTGCCCGTCGCTCTGGTTCGCTTTCAGCTCTGATTGGCTCTACCCTCCTCAGCAGACCGAGGAAGTGGTCAACGAGTTGCAACGGCTGAACAAGCCGGTTGCCTATCACCTGATCGAGTCGGACTACGGCCACGACTCCTTCCTGGTCGAACCGGAGAAATTCATCCCGATTCTGCAGACGTTCCTCGACGAACAGGCGAGCCGGACAGCCCGGTAGAGGCGACTCGCCAAGTCGCCCTGAATTTCTCACGCAAAAAGGGCGACGCAAGCGTCGCCCTTATCAGTTTCAAGCGGCTGTCCAGGAAAAAAATTGTGCTTTATTTCCCGAACAGATCAAGCTGCTGGAAGCGGTGTTCGTCCGACTTGAACGGCCTGGGTTGAAAACGCGGACAGTCGAGCATCAGCATCGCATCGTTTTGCTTGCACTGCCGCACACAGCGGGCACAGAGTTTGTTGATGATATCCGGTTGCTTATCCACCTACGGCTCCTCCAGAACAAATTCATAATACTCCAGTCCGGTTGCCACTGACAAGAGAACAGCGCGAAACAACTGTTGTCTCCAGCGTCAGCAAAATGCTAGATTATTAAGCTACTCTTGGAATTGGCCCTCGGCTGCGGACAGACGATGACACCTGAATTTCTGGATATCACCATCCTCGGCTCCGGCACCAGCACCGGCGTCCCCGTGGTGGGATGCGACTGCACGGTCTGCCGCTCGTCCGACCGACGCAATCAGCGCACCCGTTGCAGTGCCCTGATCAGGGCGGCCGAACACAACATCCTTATCGACACCTCTCCCGACCTGCGCCTGCAGGCCCTGCGCGAGGATATCCGCCGGATCGACGCGGTCCTCTACACCCACAGTCACGCCGATCACCTGCACGGCATCGACGATCTGCGTGGCTTCAACCTGCGCAGCAAGGAACCGATCCCGATTTACGGCTCTGCCCGGACCCTTGAGCGGGTGCGGGATAATTTCAGTTACATCTTCGACGATATCGAAAACCCGGGCTATGTTCCGCGCCTGGCGCTGAACCCGGTCGAAAGCCGCTTCGCGTTGTTCGGGGTGCCGATCACGCCGATTCCGCTGATGCACGGGCGGATGCCGGTTTTCGGCTACCGGCTGGGGCCGTTTGCCTACCTGACCGATTGCAACGGCATTCCCGACTCCTCACTGGACTTACTGAGCGGACTTGATCTGCTGGTTCTTGACGGCCTGCGCTTCAAGCCGCACCGCACCCATTTCAACATCGCCGAAGCGGTGCAAATTGCCGAACGGATCGGAGCGAAGCAAACCTTGCTGACCCACCTGAGTCATGAGGTCGACCATCCCCGTCACGACCCGCAGCTCCCTGCCGGGATCAACCTGGCCTACGACGGCCAGCGGTTCTCCTTCCCTCTCGGCCGGCAGCAGACCGAGCCGCTGCGGAGCCAGCTGCCATGAATGCTGAACTGCGCCTGCATGGGCATATCCACGAGAATGTCGAATACTTCGCCACAGCGGCTGGCGGCCGCACCGCTCATCACCACTTTTACCAGGTCGCCGATGAACAGTTGCGGCTGTTCTCCCCGGGCAACGAGTTTTCGCTGGACGCCGAAGGGGTCCGGCAGTCGGGCAACGGTGGCATCTTCTGCGAATATATGTTCGGCGTCGACCAGCCACTGGCCGACCTGACCAAAGACGGCATCAACAACCGCCTGATCCTGCTCGGGGCCAGCTACAACGAAGCGGGGCAGTTGAGCATGACCGACCACCACTCCTTTGCGCTCAACTACGAAAAGCTCTTTTTCGAAGGCCACGCGAGCTGCAATCACTTTCTGTTTATCGACGGGCTCGAGGGAACCACCCAACAGCAACAGCAGGAGCAGATCCTGCGCCTGCTCGGCCGCAAGCTGAAACGGCTGCCGCGCCTGAATCAGCTGGACGACTCGCAGCTCTGCCACCAACTGCTCGCCGAGCTCCCGCAACAATGCACGCTTTTCCTGGTGCGCCTGATCAACACCCGGCATCGCCACTATCAGGAGGAGTTTCAGCGCCTCTATTATCAGCACCGCTCGATCCCGGACGCCGCCTACAACGACCTGCAGGCCATGGCCACGGAACTCTCCATCGACCGCTATCAGCAGGAGCGGATCCGCATCGATGTCATGTACCGCCACCGCGACAACTACCGGATTATCGACGAATACAAAAAGGTGCTGATCGAGTGCCATCAGCGGGGGCGCGTCGATCGTCAGCAGCACGCCCGCCTGACCCGGCTGAAGACCCTTTCGGTCCGCAACAAGATCCCCGCGGCGCTGTTTCACACCCTCGACGAGCAGCTCAAGGTTGAGCCGGTCAGGGAGAGCCAGGAGCCGGAATATATCTCGACCACCCGGCAGATCCTGCAGGGGATTTTCATCGCTGCCGAGGACCAGAACGCCGGCATCGACAAACAGGACATGCTGCAGCTGCTCGAAGCCAAACGCCAGGCGCACCGAAACCGCGATCACGCTTTCGAACAGCTGCTGCTGGAAACCGGCAAAGTCTGCGATGAACAGATCCGCGATGGCGCCCCGCTGGCCCTGCTGGAGAATTTCTCCACCATCATCACCTTCTTCGACCGCTACGACAGCACCTCCACGCAGATCAGCCAGCTCGGCTTCATGGAGAACTATCGGATCACCGAGGATCTGCTGCGCAGCCTGCTCGGCAGCCAGCAGGCGTTCAACGAACTGCAGGACAAGCTGTTCGGCGAGCTCTTCTTCAGCGAGATCCTCGACAACAACTACCTCGGCCGCTACGGGCGGCGCAAGCTGAGCTGCCTGTACAGCGGTTTGCAGAAGATCACCGCCGATCGCTCAACCCTGCAGGAGCTGAATTACCAGCTCAAAGCCCTCGACGCCGAAGAACACCTCTATCGGATGGTGCTGAACAGCGCCAAGGAGCGGATCCGCAACCGCTATTCCCGTTACGACACCCGCGCCGAGCAGGACGCCCTGTTCAATGAACTCAACGACGAACTGCTGGTCCGCGGCATTATCGGCGACCTGCTCGATCCGGCCCTGTTCCGGGCGGTGATCCACGACATCAAAAAAGAGGCGCTCTACCTGCACAGCCTGCTGCCGGAGATCATCTCCAGCCAGGATCGGGAGCTGCGCGAAGATTTTTTGCACAACAGCGGTCTCGATCGTTTTTACGTCGAAGAACTCGAACGGGATTACTTCAACCGCAACCAGATCGACCTCGACCACCTGCTGCAGCTCAGGGCCAGCAACGAAAACTGAACCCACCGCGACGAGACCAAACAGCCGACGAACCCGGGGGAAGGCATGGCAGACGTCAACCGCAACCAGATCCGCAATTTCGGCATCATCTCGCACATCGATGCCGGCAAAACCACCGTCTCCGAACGGATTCTCTTCTACACCGGGGAAATCCACAAGATGGGCGAAGTCCACGATGGCATGGCGGTCATGGACTGGATGGAGCAGGAACAGCAGCGGGGCATTACCATCACCGCCACCGCCACCTGCTGCCACTGGCGGAACCACACCTTCAACCTGATCGACACCCCCGGCCACATCGACTTCACCATCGAAGTCGAACGCTCGCTGCGCGCCCTCGACGGCGCAGTCGCGATTTTCAGCGCCGTCGAAGGGGTCCAGCCGCAGAGCGAATCGGTCTGGCGTCAGGCCGATCGCTACCGGGTGCCGCGCATCTGCCTGATCAACAAAATGGACCGGATCGGCGCCGACCACCGCCAGGTGCTGATCAGCATGATCGAAAAGCTGCACGCCAAGCCACTCTTGCTGCAACTGCCGATCGGCAGCGAAGACCGTTTCTGCGGGGTGGTCGACCTGATCGAGGAAAAGGCGATCCTGTTCCGCGAGGAGGATCAGGGGCAGACCCTGGTCGATGGCGAGATCCCCACCGAACTGACCGAAGAGGTGCTGCAGGCGCGGGAACGGATCATCGAGACGGCCGCCGATTACGACGACAGCATCCTGAGCGACTTTCTCGAAGGCAAGCCGATTATTGGCGAACGGTTGCTGCCGGCGCTGCGTCAGGGGGTCATCGCCTGTCAGATCGCCCCGGTGCTGCTCGGCTCGGCGCTGCGCAACAAGGGGGTCCAGCCGCTGCTCGATGCCATCTGCAGCCTGCTCCCCGCCCCCCTCGACACCCCCCCGGCAGATGCCACCCGCCTCGACAACCAGCAGCATTTGCCGATCGCAACCGATTCCAAGGGCCCGCTCTGTGCGCTGGCGTTCAAAGTTCTGGCCGACGAAGGGCGTAAGCTGACCTACCTGCGGCTCTACTCCGGCAGCCTGAAGCCGGGGGACACGGTGTTCAACAGCCGCACGCTGCAGGCAGAGAAGGTCGCCCGGCTGTTCCGCATGCACTCCCACAAACGCGAGCGGATCGATCATGCCGTCGCCGGCGATATCGTCACCGCCACCGGGCTGAAAAACGTGCTGACCGGCGACACCATCAGCAAGGCCGATTTGCCCCTGCAGCTGGCCGGGCTGGAATACCCCGAGCCGGTGGTCTCGCTGGCCGTCGAGCCGAAGACCGTCGCTGACCGAGACAAGCTGCCGGTGGCGCTGGAGAAGCTGCAGTGGGAAGACCCCACCTTTCTGGTCAAAGAGGATCAGGAGACCGGGCAGACCCTGCTCACCGGCATGGGCGAGCTGCACCTGGAGGTGGTCGTGCAGCGGCTGACCAGCGACTTCGGCGTCGCCACCCAGACCGGCCGGCCGCAGGTTGTTTACCGCGAGACCCTGACCCGGCCCGCCGAGCAGCATGAGCGCTTCGAGCGGGAGATCGACGGCAAGCTGCATCTGGGCGAGGTCAGGATCAAGCTGGTCCCCAGCGAGCGCAAAAGCGGCCTGACGATTGAGCTGGCGCCGCAGGCGCTGGAAGGCTGGCCCGAGGCAGAGGCGGAACTCCTGCAGGAGAAACTGCTCGCCGCCAGCAGGTCAGGGCCGGCCGCCGGCTACCCGCTGACCGACCTGCAGATTCACCTCCTTGCCGCCCCTTATGAACCGGGCAAGTCGACTGACCTGGGCATCTCCGCCGCCATCAGCCGCGCCATCTCCACCGCCCTGCGGGCCGGCAAGCCGACCCTGCTCGAACCGCTCATGTCACTGGAGCTGACCACGCCGACCGACTACACCGGCCGGGTGATGGGCAGCCTGCAGCAGAAACGCGGCCAGGTCGAAGGGATCAGCTCCCGCCCGGGGCAGGACGTCATCCGCGCCACCGTCCCGCTGATCGAAATGTTCGGCTACATGACCGAACTGCGCAGCGCCACCAAGGGGCAGGGCAGCTTCACCATGGAGTTCTCCCACTTCGACCAGGCGCCAGCTGAGACGCTGCTGAGGTTCGGCTTGAAATAAAAAAGCTGGCCTATCCCCAAAAGGACAGGCCAGCTTTAACCATAGCTCCCGGAACTTTCTCTCAGTACTCTTTATACTCCGCATGGCCACTGGCCACCAGCAGGTCGTTGGCGTTCTGCCACTGCTGGTTCAGAGCGTCGAAGATCCAGATCTCCGCCAGATAACGGCCGTACTTCCCTTTGGTGTCCTGGATCGTCTGGATCATCACGTCCTTGTCCAGGATCAGCTCGCGCATATAATCGCGTGAGGCCCGGCCGGCGATCTTGCTCTCACCGCGCAGCTCCGGGGCGTTGATGCGATTCAGGCGCAGAGTCTCCTTCTTCTTCCAGATACCGAAACCGAGATCGATATCAACATGACAGGTGTCTCCGTCGTAGACCGAAGCGACATGCCCCCGATAGTAATAGCATTTGTCTTCCATGCAAGCTCCCTCCTTGAGTTGGTAAACTTAATGAGCAAAGCATAGCAGCTTTGCCAGGGTTTGCAGCGGAGTGCGCCGCGAAGTCAGGCGGCCCGGTGATCGCGCCCGGTCTTGCGCAGATAATATTCGTAATCCCCTTCGTAGCTGAGCAGCGCGCCGTGATCGATCTCGAAAACCCGGCCGACCAGACTGCGCAGAAAATGCCGGTCGTGACTGACCAGCAGTACGGTGCCGGCGAACTTCTGCAGCGCCTCGAGCAGCACCTCGCGCGACTGGATATCGAGATGGTTGGTCGGCTCGTCGAGGATCAGCAGGTTCAGTGGCCGCCCGAGCAGGGTGGCGAGCACCAGCCGCGACTTCTCGCCGCCGGAGAGCTTGTCGACCCGTTTGTCGACGTCGTCCCCCTGAAACAAAAAGGCGGCGCAGAGGTTGCGCAGCACGCCGATGGTCTGCTGCGGCAGGGCATCCTGCACGGTTTCGAAGACACTCTTCTTCGGATCGAGCAGCTCCATCGAATGCTGGCTGAAATAGCCGAGCTGCACGTTGGCGCCGATAGTCGCGGTCCCGCCGGTCGGCTCGGTCAGCCCGGCGAGGGTTTTCAGGAAGGTCGACTTGCCGGCGCCGTTGACCCCAACCACGGCGATCTTTTCGCCCCGCTGCACATTACCGGTGATTCCCGAGAAGACCGGCGTCTCACCACCATTTTCGCGTGGCCAGGTTTTGCCGAGATTAGCGATGGCGATCACATCGTCTCCGCTGCGCGGCGGCGCGGCGAATTCGAACTTGATAACCTTCTGCTCGGGCGGCAATTCGATCCGTTCGATCTTCTCCAGCTTCTTGACCCGCGACTGCACCTGCGCCGCATGCGAGGCGCGGGCGGCGAAGCGGGCGATGAACTCCTCCTCCTTGGCGAGCATCTCCTGCTGGCGTTTGTAGCTGGCCTGCAGCTGCTCGCGGCGGACCTCCCGCTCGCGCAGGTAAAAATCGTAATTGCCGCCGTAACTGGTAATGCTGCCGGCAGCGACCTCGACAACCCGGTCGACCAGCCGGTTCATGAAGTCGCGATCGTGGCTGGTCATCACCAGCGCCCCCTGGTAGTCCTCAGCCAGCCAGTTCTCCAGCCAGACGATCGACTCGACATCCAGGTGATTGGTCGGCTCGTCGAGCAGCAGCACATCGGGGTTGAGGGTGAGAATTCGTGCCAGGGCGATGCGCATCTTCCAGCCGCCGCTGAACGATTCGACCGGGCTGTGATAATCGTCCGGGCCGATCCCCAGACCGGTCAGCACCGCCTGGGCGCGGCTCTCCAGATCGTAGCCGCCGCGATGTTCGAACTCCTGCTGGACATCGCCGTAACGTTCGAGCAGCGCCGCCATCTCGTCGTCGGCTAACGGCTCGCACATCTGCGCCTCCATTGTTCGGATCTGTTCGCCGAGGGCCACGGTCGCCTCCGAGGCGGCGATCACCTCCTGAAGGGCGCTGCGGCCGGCCATCTCGCCGACATCCTGCGAAAAATAACCGATCACGGTCTTCTTGCCGCAGGAAATCTCCCCGGCATCGAGTGATTCTTCGCCGGTGATCAGGCGGAAGATGGTCGATTTCCCTGCGCCGTTCGGGCCGACCAGGCCGCTGCGGCTGCCGGGCAGAATCTGGAAACTGGCGTTTTTGAACAGCACCCGGTTGCCGTGCTGCTTGCAGATATCGGTCAGATGGATCATAGCTGCTCCCTCACGAGAAAAAAGTCCCGCAGTGGTAGCATTTTTCGTCCGAGTGAGGCAAGTGCTAAGGGATGTCGTGATGAGGCAGCCAGGACATGACCAGCGGCTCAGGTTCGTTTGCGGGGCAGGATGAAACGATAACCCTGATAACGGAACACCACGCCCCCCGGGGTGATCTCTTCGACCAGGTATTTATTGCCCAGCAGATCGCCTTCCCGCATGATGCGATCGTTGATGCGGACCAGGCTTGCTGCAGCCTCATCGCTGCGGTAGGCATGCAATGACATGTGCAGTTCCGGCAGCCGCCCGCGAACTGTCGCAGGGAGCTCGTCAATCTGGTAAATATGCCTGTCAGACGTCAGACCCGCTTCCGGCGCAGCCATTTTCCCAGCGGCCGGAGGCGGAATTTGCGAGGCCGCTGTCAAAGCCTGCGGCGCAGGCTGAGCAGGAGGTTGGACAGTGGCGGAATCGGCCGGCCTGGGCACCCGGACAGCCGGCAGCAGCGCCGATTCCATGACGCTCACCTGCTCGACCCGGGGCGCTGAGCCTGGCAGCAGAAACCAGGCGACAAGGCCGCCGTTGAGCACCAGCGCCAGCAGGACCAGTCCGATCAGCAGCGTCCGGCGGGGCTTCTTTGCTGGCACCGGATCATGCACCGTATCAAGTCGCGGGGCACTGGTATCCTGGCGTTTATGATCCG
Organism: uncultured Desulfuromonadales bacterium; assembly: GCA_945787335.1. Taxonomy (GTDB): domain Bacteria; phylum Desulfobacterota; class Desulfuromonadia; order Desulfuromonadales; family Geopsychrobacteraceae; genus Malonomonas. The sequence goes on along the minus strand of CALZHR010000222.1, from coordinate 5,261 downwards.
ATTTTTTCAACGCATCGAGAATAAACGACATCACTACCCCCTTTGACCGGCCGTCAGGGTGGGATGGGTTTTGTTCGCCCGGCTGTTGAGCAGGATCAGGGTGTAGGTGCCGACGATCCCGTCCGGTTGCAAGCCGGCTTCGGCCTGGAATTTCTGCACCTCTTCCAGCAGCTGTCCCGACAACTTCGGACTGGCACCGGTTCGCACGTCGCGGCTGTAATGCGCCGCCATCTGCTCTTCCAGCCACTGCACCACCTGCCCCTGGTCTCCCGGCTTGACGACTCCGCTGTAGTTGGGCGGCGTCTGCCAGAGCAGGGTAAATTCACCCAGCCACTGCTTCAGCAGGGTTTCGATCGGCACCACCCTCACTTCGGTCCCGAGCACCAGGGTTGCATCGGTCTCTCCGAGCGCGGTCAAGGTGACAAAAAACGGCCGCCGCTCCGGGTCATTCAGTTTCAAGACCGCCGGACGGTTCAGCTGGCGCAGACGCCCCAGGCTGCCGCGCCTGTCGATCAGGTTGAGGCCATGCTGCTCCGCCTGCCCCCGGGCCGTGCCCTCGGCCTCACTGAACTTCAGCCCCCAGCGGCCAAAGAGCGCCTGGTAGGCGAGCACGCTACTGCGACTGATCGGCTCCGTGCCGCTCCAGGTCAGTGGTGCCGGGTTAGGTGGCGGCGAGCTTTCGCGGGCGATCGGAATCTTAACCGCAACAGCATTGGCGGCAGGCGGTTGATGCTGCAGGTAGGTCTGCAACAGAAAGCCGCTGCCCACCAGGAGGACCAGCACCAGCAGCGCCCATTGCCAGAATGGCGCTGGCGCCGGCACGGGCTTGATCTTCTTGCCGAAAACCTCTCGCGCCGCCTCGCTGAGCAGCGCGGGACTGATGGTCGATTGGTTTTTCACGTAGGCGCCGAGCAGAGCCCGGTCGCAGAGCAGATTGATCAACCGCGGGACCCCGCCGCTGAGTTGATAGAGCTTGTTCGCGGTCGCGCTTGAGAAGAGCGGCCGCTCCACCCCGGCCACCGCCAGACGGTGGCGGATATAGGCCTGAATTTCATTCTTCGACAAAGGTTCGAGGTGATAACGGGCGGTGACGCGTTGGGCCAGCTGGCGCAGCTCCGGCTTATCCAGCAAGAGCTTGAGCTCCGGCTGGCCGAGCATGATCACCTGCAGCAGCTTCTGCTTGTTGGTCTCCAGGTTGGTCAGCAGGCGGATCTGCTCGAGCACCGCGACGCTCAAGTTCTGCGCCTCATCGATAATCAGGACGGTCTTGCGCCCCTGGCTGTGCGCTTCGAGCAGAAAAGCGTTCAGCGCATCGATAAACACCTTGTTGCTGCGATTGCCGGCAGGATAACTGATGTGCAGTTCGTCGCAGATGGTTGCCAGCAGCTCGCTGGCGGTCAGCTTGGGATTGAGGACAAAGGCGATCTCGGAGTGCTCCGGGATCTGTTCGAGCAGGCAGCGACAGACGGTGGTTTTGCCGGTGCCGACTTCGCCGGTGAGCAGGACGAAACCGCCATCGGTTTTCATCCCGTAGATCAGGTGGGCCAGCGCCTCGCGGTGACGTTCGCTCATGTACAAAAACTGCGGGTCGGGGGCGATGGAAAATGGCTCTTCCTTGAGTCCGAAATAATCTTTGTACATTCAGCGACCTCCTGCCCATCGATATAGCACAAGGCCCTGCCGACAACAAGTCGGAAGCACCTGGAAAAAAAGCGCCCCACTCCGGGAGGAGGTCCGGAATGGGGCAGAAGAACGTGGGAGAGAGAATACCACGTTGTGAAATCTGATCGCTTACGTCTGGTTCTTCAGCGCCTCGGCGAGCAGTTCAATGGTGTGCTGGGCGCGCACGCCGGAGCCTTGTTTTTCCAGGCCGCCGCGGATCTGCATCATGCAGCCGGGGCAGTCCATCGCCACACAGGAAGCGCCGCTTTCGGCGATATCGTTCAGTTTGTCCTTGAGGATCATCTTGGCGATATCGGGGTGGCTGGTCAGCGAGTAGGAGCCGCCGAACCCGCAGCAGCGGTCGGCGTGGTCCATCTCGACCAGCTCAAAGCCGCTGGTCTCGATCAGCTGACGCGGCTCTTTCCAGACCCCGGCGCCGCGCTTGAGGTGGCAGGAGTCGTGGTAGGTGACTTTCTCGGCTGTCGCCAACTCTTTGAAGAGCTCGGCGGCACCCAGCTGGTTGACGATAAAACCGGCCGCGTCGACGGTGATCTCGGCCAGCGCTTCCGCCTTGGCGGCCCAGGCCGGGTTGTCCTTGAGATGTTCGACGAAATCACGCTGCAGCGCCATGGTGCAGGTCGGGCAGGTGGTCAGCACGAAGTCGGGGTTGCCCTCGAGCATGGCGTCGATATTCTGCTTGGCCAGCTCGATGGCGGTCTCCTTGTCGCCCGAATAGAGAGCCGGCACGCCGCAGCAGTTCTGCTCGAGAGGATAGTAGACCTCAACATCCAGGGCATTCATCACCGTCACCAGGTCGAGGCCCAGCTCCGGATAAAGGAAATCGTTGGCGCAGCCGCCGAAAAAAGCGACCCGGTAGCGCGGCTTGGCCACTTTTTGCGGCTGCTGCAGGATCAGATCGCGCAGCGGTTTGTCCGCCACCGCCGGCAGGGTGCGCCACTCGGTCAGCGAGGAGAAGAACAGCGGCAGGTGGCGGATCGAGCGCTCACCCCTGGTGACCGGCTTCTGCATGACGCTGGCGGCGCGCAGCAGGCCGTGGAACAGCTTGCGGTTCCGCATCACCTTGCGGAAAACGATGTCCTTGCCGGTGCCGATCCCTTCTTCCTCACCGATGGTCTCGCGCAAAGAGAGGATGATCTCCTCCAGGTCGATCTTGCTCGGGCAGATCGCCACGCAGGAGCGGCAGCCGATACAGGCGCGGACGATCTCCGCGGCGTTCTCCAGGCCATGGTAGAAGGCGGTCAGGATGATCCCGATGGCGCCGATATAGATATGGCCGAAGACATGCCCGCCGACCGTCTGGTAGACCGGGCAGACATTGGCGCAGGCGCCGCAGCGGATGCAGTTGAGGGCATCCTGGCAGTGCGGAGATTCGGCCAGAGTGCTGCGGCCGTTGTCGAGCAGCACGATGTGCAGTTCTTTTTCTTCACCGGCGCAGGGCACCGCGCCGCGGATCCAGGTGACGTAGGAGGTGAGCGGCTGACCGGTGGCGTTCTTCGGCAGGATGCGGATCACCTTGGTGGCGTCCTCCAGGGTCGGCACCAGTTTCTCGATGCCGACCAGGACGACATGCACCTTCGGCAGGGTCGAGGCGAGCCGGGCGTTCCCCTCGTTGGTCACCAAAGCGATGCCGCCGGTCTCGGCGACGGCGATGTTGGCGCCGGTGATGCCGATCTCCGCGTCCAGATAGCCCTGCCGCAGCTGCTGCCGGGCCACCTCGACCAGATGCTTGATCTCGGCTTTTTCCTGCTGGCCGGTCTGCTTGCTGAACAGTTCGGCGACATCTTCCTTGAACATGTGAATCGCCGGCATCACCATGTGGCTGGGGCGCTGCCCGGCAAGCTGAATGATCCATTCGCCCAGGTCGGTCTCCAAGGCCCTGGTGCCGGCCTTTTCCAGCGCGACATTCAGGTGGGTTTCCTCGCTGGCCATGCTCTTGCTCTTGACCGCCAGCTTGGCGCCCTTCTGTTTCGCCAGTTCGGCGATGTAATTGTTGGCGTCTTCGGCGGTCTTGGCCAGGTAGACGGTTGCCCCGGCGGCTTCGGCGTTGCTGATAAATTGCTGCAGCAGCGCGGCGTGGTTCTCGCGGACGTCGGTTTTCATCGCCGAAATTTCACTGCGCATCGCTTCAAAATCGTAATTGGCGAAGGCGTTGCCGCGCGACACCAGGTAGGCGTCGCCGAACTTGTGCAGGGCGTCCTGCAATTTCGGGGTGGCAAGGGCCTGGTCGATCCGCTGGCGATAATCTTTATTGCGCTGTTTATTCATCATGACGCTCCTTACATTTCCAACGGATCGCTTGAAAGCTTCGGCACCAGCAGAATATGCAGCTGCTTGGGGCCGTGGACACCGATGGTCAACACCCGCTCGATGTCGGCGGTGCGGCTGGGGCCGGTGATATAGGCGATATAGTTGCGCGGGTCGCGCTGATGCAGCTGGCGCATCGGCTCGACCGCATCCAGACTGTCAGCGAGAATTTTCTCCGGGTCGAGCAGGGCAAAGTGGATTTCCGGCAGGGTGGTCGCCAGGCGGATATCTTCCGCGGTGCTCTCCAGCGCCAGGCTGCCGGTGTCGGCCATGGCGAAGTTGACACCGGTCACGCCCCATTTGGCATGCGGGGCCTGCTGACGAAAATCTTCCGCCACCAGGGTCACCCCGGCGGCCACCAGTTTCTCTGCCAGCCCGGCCCGCTCGCCGCTGGCGAATGATGGGCAGAGCAGCGGCCCATCGACCTGCTCGGCGAGGTAGGCAACCGCCTCCTGCAGGTTTTTGCAGTCGATAACTTCAGCTCCGACGACCTGGGCGGCAGCGACAAAACTCTTTTTCAATTCGGTTGTTTTTTTCATAATGACTCCAGAAATTGGTCTGACCACTCAAAAATAAATAACCTCAGATCTGCCTGGATGTCAAGAGAAAGAAGACATTGTTTGTTTCCTGCCGTCCGAAAAGACGCCTTTTTTATTCAGTCTAACAGATCCGCATAGACTTGCTGCGGTAGTCCAAATATCAATAAAAATGAGTCTTTTGGTAACAAGTTTTAGATTTATTGGCGGTTCCAGAGAGCGTATCTGCCTCCCAGGTGGGACTTTTCCACCACTGATGCCATGCCTGTCTATCACCTCATTTCGAACACCTAGTTTTTGCGTACTGCATACAATAAAACAACTTTTGATTTTTTTCTTGACACAATGCACGGCCAGTATTATTTTCAATTGGCCTTACCACTTTGCCGAGATAAAGTTTTACCCGGCATGTTTACTAATCGGATGTCTTACACATCCAACCACCCTGGAGTATGAGAGGAGAGTCAATGATGAAAACGTTCAAGCGTGTAATCAGCCTGCTGATCCTGGTCAGCCTGGCCCTCGCCCCGGCAGCCTTTGCCGCCAAGCGTGAAAAGTTCGGCACCGACAAGCGCCACGAAGAGGTCAAGCGCGAGTTGCGCACCATCAAGACCTCCGACAAGACCTTCCGCTGGAAGATGGTCATGCCCTGGAGCAAAGGCCTGCTCTTCTTCGATATCGCGCAGCATTTTGCTGACAGCGTCAAGCTGGCCTCCGGCGGCCGCCTCGACATCAAGC
>CALZHR010000221.1 GCA_945787335.1 uncultured Desulfuromonadales bacterium | reverse complement strand
CGACTTAAGCGTGCTGGAGCGGGATTTCGAGGTGCTCGGCCGGTCCCAGTCGTCGCAGATTCAGATCGTCAACGGCGAGATTAAGCGGACCGCCAGCTGGAGGATCGCCCTGCTGTCGCGCAGCGCCGGCCGCAAACAGATTCCGCCGCTCTGTATCGACGGCGAATGCAGCGATTCGGTGGCGATTGAGGTGTTGCCGGGCGGACAGGGACAGGGTTCGACAGCTGGTGGGCAGGAGCTGTTGCTTGAAGTCAGCGCCGAGCCGGAGCGGGTGTACGTTCAGGCGCAGCTGCTCTACAGGGTGCGGGTCTTGACCCGGCTCAATATTCTGCAGGCGGCACTTGGGGATCCGCAGCCGAGCGGAGTCGAGGTGGTGGTGCAGCAGCTCGGCGAAGACCGGCAGTACGAAACCCGTCGCGACGGGATGCTGTATCGGGTGATCGAGCGACACTACGCTATCTTCCCCCAGCAAAGCGGGACATTGACCATCCCGCCACTGCGCCTCGATGCGCAGGTCAGCGCCGGCGGACGCAGTTCCTTCGATCCTTTCGGACGCGGGTCCCGGCAGTTGCGCAGACGCTCCGAAGAACTCAGCCTCGAAGTGTTACCGGCGGAGGATGCCGCCGGTCGCTCCTGGCTGCCGGCCACAGAATTGCGGCTGACGGACGATTGGCAGGCCCGACCTCAGCAGCTGACCGTCGGCGAACCGGCCACCAGGACCCTGACTCTGCAGGCCGTTGGGGTGCCGGCTGCGCAATTACCGCAGCTCGAACTGTCGGTGCCCGCGGATTTCAAGAGTTACCCGGATCAACCGAACCGGCAGGAGCAGAGCGGCGCGAAGGGGGTTGTCGGATCACTGGAGCAGAAACTGGCGCTGGTGCCGACCCGACCGGGCCGCTTCCGCCTGCCGGAAATCAGTCTCGATTGGTGGGATCTGACGGCCGAGCGCTGGCGGCAGGCCCGACTGCCGGAGGTCGAGGTTGAAGTTCTCCCCGCCGCCGAGCAGCCTGCCGTCATTATCCCGCCTCCGGATCAACCGCAGCCAGAGCCGTCTGCAGAAACGGCTCCGCTTGCTGTTCCGTCGGCACCGGTGGTTGACAGCGCCCGCTTCTGGCCCTGGCTGAGCCTGGCGCTGGGTCTCGGTTGGTTGCTGACGTTGCTATTGCTACTGCGGGTTTATGCCATCCAGCGGCGGGCGGAGAGGGTGGCGGCGACTGAACAACAGAAGCAGCCCAGTTTGAAGACGGCCCGCCAAGAGCTGTTCCGGGTTTTACCGGAAAGGAACCCTGTGCAGGTGCGTGCCGCGTTGCTGGCCTGGGGGGAGGCGCTCGATCCTGTGGCTCGCCCGGCCAATCTCGAACAGCTGGCGGAGTTGTGCGGCACTCCCCTGGCGCTGCAGTTGGAAACCTTCAGCCGTTGTTGTTACAGTCGCTCGGCCGGTAACTGGGATGCCGAAGCTCTGCGCAATGCCGTCATGCAGGTCGAGCGACAGCGGGCCGCGCAGCCGGCGCGGGAACTGCCGCCGTTCTACCCGGGATAACGCCGAAGTTTCGGAAGACTCCTGCGGGGGACGTCGGCCTAGAGCGGCAGCCGGTTTACAATCGCCGATATGGTCGCCCCCAACAGGCCGAACAACAGCGCCCATAGGCCGTTGCGGATCAGCCCGTATTTGCGGGTCAGCCGAT
>CALZHR010000220.1 GCA_945787335.1 uncultured Desulfuromonadales bacterium | reverse complement strand
CTACGGTGACCGCCAGATAAAGCTGACGCTCGATGGTCAGTTCATTCTCGGTTTTGGCCGGGATGCCGCCCCCGAGCAAAGCTTGACACTGATCGCTCCGGATGGTCAGGTCACCACCAGAGACATCCAGATTGCCCAGCGCAGTTACCAGGTGCAACGGATCGACGGCATCAGCAAAAAAATGATGCACCCGAGCACGGAGGACCTGAAGCGCATTCGCGCCGAAGCGCAGCAGACCGGCCGGGCCCGCCAGGTCGACAGCGATCTGGGCTATTTCAGAGAACCCTTTATCTGGCCGGTCACCGGCCGGATCAGTGGCGTCTATGGCAGTCAACGGATTCTGAATGGCGAACCGCGGCGCCCGCACTTCGGGGGTGACCTCGCCGCTCCGGCCGGCACACCGGGCATAGCTCCGGCTGGCGGCCGCGTCAGCCTGGCCCATCAGGGGATGTTCTTCTCCGGGAAAACCCTGATCATCGATCACGGGAACGGGCTCTCCTCCAGTTTTCTCCATCTGCAGGACATCCTTGTCAAGGAAGGAGAGCAGGTCAGCCAGGGACAGCAGATCGCCACCGTCGGAGCCACCGGCCGGGTCACCGGCGCCCACCTCGACTGGCGCATCAACTGGTTCGAGGTCCGGCTCGATCCGAGACTGCTGGTCCCTCCGATGCCCGGGCCGCCGCCGGCTCAGTAAATTTTCCGCCGTGAAAAGGTCGACCCAAGTACGGTGAAGGTGTTCTCGACAATAAACAAGGAGAAGCTGTCGGCGGTAAATACAATCTCTTCCAGCCGTTTCAACTGAATATTGTTGGTCACCACCATCAGCACTGTTTTTTCCTGCTTGTGGTAAGCGCCGATTGCCGGCAGCATGGTGGTGCCGATCTTCAGGTGGGTCATGACCTGGTCGGCGATCTCCTCCGGCTTCTCCGAGATGATGAAGGTCAGCTTGCGCTGGTTGAACAGCGACAGACAGTAATCGACGGCGACGGAACAGACAAACACGGCGATCATCGAGGCGATCACCAGATCGTTGTCGAGACTGACGAAACTGAGAGAGAAGAGCAGGACGTTAAAGCTGAAATATACCTTGCCG
>CALZHR010000219.1 GCA_945787335.1 uncultured Desulfuromonadales bacterium | reverse complement strand
TTGAAAAGTTGCTGCCGCTTGAATTGAGCGATCGGGGCGACTGGTCACACAATGCGGAGTGGGCACGCCACGATCAGGAGCCGCTGCGCGCCCGGGCGTTACTCTATTTCGGCGTCGTCTTCGTTCTGCTGCTGCTGGTCTGGTCCGCGTTTGCCGAGCTGGAAGAGGTGACCCGTGGAGAAGGGCGGGTGATTCCGTCACGCCAGCTGCAGATTATCCAGGCGTTTGATGGCGGGGTCGTTTCGGAAATCCAGGTTCAGGAAGGGCAGACGGTTGAAGTCGGGCAGCTGCTGGTGCGGATCGACCCGACTCGCTTCGTCTCATCGCTCCGGGAAAACCGGGCCCAGTACCTGGCGCTGCTCGCCAAGACCGAACGGCTCAAGGCGCTTTCCGAAGGGAAGCCCTTTGACCTCTTACCGGAGCTGGTCGCCGAGGCCCCGGAAATTCTCGCCCGGGAGCGCACACTCTATCTCTCCAGCCAGGATGAGCTGAACGCATCGCTGGCGATCGCCGGTCAGCAATTGCAGCAGCGCAATGAAGAGTTGCACGAGGGGCGCGCCAACTTAAAGCAGCTTGAGCGCCGCCTGGAACTGTCGCAGCAGGAACTGGATGTCACCCGACCGCTATTCGACTCCGGGGCGGTTTCCGAAGTCGAATTGTTGCGCCTGGAGCGGGATCTTGTTGCGACCCGTGGTGAGCGGGATCAGGTGCTGTCCCAGATTGAGCGGATCAAGTCATCGATGGCCGAAGCGGAGCGGAAAATCCAGGAAGTCAGGTTGATGTTCGACAACCGTATCCGCCGGGATCTCTCCGAAGCCATGGCGACCCTGAGCGGTCTTTCGGAAGAAAAACTGGGCCTGGCCGACCGGGTCAAGCACGCTGAGGTCCGGTCGCCGGTGCACGGAACGGTTAAGCGGCTGCTGGTCAATACAGTTGGCGGCGTGGTTCAGCCGGGCAATGACGTGATTGAAATCGTGCCGCTCGATGATACCCTGGTGCTCGAAGTTCGCGTGCATCCGAAAGACATCGCTTTTTTACGTCCTGAGCAGAAAGC
>CALZHR010000218.1 GCA_945787335.1 uncultured Desulfuromonadales bacterium | reverse complement strand
GCCAACAGAGCCAACGGCCAGAGCAGCCAGACGCCCTCCTCGCGCCAACGGTCACCGACCTGCTCGCTCTGCCGCCGTTCCTTGTCGAGCCGGTCCTGCAACGGCCGACTGAGCAATTGTCGGATATCCCGATCATCGACCCGCAGGGTCTGGTATTTTCCTCCACCGGCCTGCGCCAGCTGTTGCAAACCGGTCGGTTTAAGCTGCGGCAAAACCAGCTGCCCGCTTTCATCCTTGAAAAACCCGCCGTCCCGCAACGGAATCGGCGCCCCCTCTGCGGTTCCGACACCGAGGACGGAGAGCCGATAGCCGTTGCGTCGCAGCTGTTCAGCCGCCGTCATGACAGCCTCGGGCTGGTCTTCATCGGTCACCAGCAGCAGCTCGCCTTCGGCCAATCCGGCCTGCTGTAACAGCTCCCGGCCGCGCTCGATGGCCAGCTCCGGCCGACTGCCGAAAACCGGCATCAACCCCGGCTCCAGACTGTCGAGCAGGGCGGCGATAGTCTTGGCGTCGTCGGTCAGCGGCGTCACAGTAAATGCGTCACCGGCAAAGACCACTAGCGCAGTCTGCCCCTCGCGACGCTGCCGCAGGATATCGGCGATCTTCAATCGCGCCCGTGTCAGTCGATTCGGTTTGAGATCTTCGGCCAACATCGAGGCGGAGAGATCGTAGAGCAGCACCAGGGCCGACTGCTGGCGAAACAGCGGCTGCGGCTGCCGCTCCCAGACCGGTCCGGCCAGAGCTGTGACTGCCAGCAGCAGGGCGAGCAGAATCAGTGCCAGCGGCCAGTTGCCGCGCCGTTGCGAGCGCCCCAGCAGCAGGTAAGGGAGCAGTTGCGGATCACAGACCGACTGCCAGCTGCGGCTGCGCAGCTGGCCCCGCCACAACCAGAGGAGCAACAACGCCAGCGGCAACAGCAACCAGAACCAAGCGGGACGCAGGAAATGGAATTCGTTCATCGCCACCCCCAGCGCTGGCGCGCCTGATCGACCAAGCCGAGCAGCAGGGCGCCGAACAGCGCAATTCCGAGCGGCCAATAGTAGAGGGCGGTCACCGGACGGAATACCTCCTGCTCCTTTTCGACCGGCTCCAGCTTATCGAGCATGGCGTAAATCTCTTCCAGCTCGACGGTGTCGCGAGCGCGGAAATAACGCCCGCCGGTCTGCTCGGCGATGGCCCGCAGACTCTTTTCATCGAGATCGGCCGACGGGTTGACCTTGCGATCGAAGAAGAAGGAGCGCACGATCATCTCGTCGGCGCCGATGCCGATGGT
>CALZHR010000217.1 GCA_945787335.1 uncultured Desulfuromonadales bacterium | reverse complement strand
GCGATGACATCGAGCGGGCGACGTCTCTGAGTCTTGAGGTGTTCGAGAAGGTCTATGGCATCGATCGCGAAAAATTACTCAAGTTGACAGAAAATTAATCCGCTGGCGAACGAATTTCATTTTCTGCCAGGCGGGTTTACGAGCCGCCAGGTTGCCCCTTGGAATGCTCAGCTTCTTCTGTATGGCTCAGAGCGGCGATGACTCGGCAAGTTTCATGGCCAGCTGTTTCGGCTGCGATTCAGGGCTCAGCCTGATGACCTCTGGCCTTTCCTCGGCCGCCAGAGGCTCTTCTGTTCTGATCTGCCGGTTCAGGACCTCCAGCGTTGCTTCTGATACATCTCCCCCCCCAGCGGTGCGCTGTTCGATCCTGCGTCGTAATTCATCATCTGCGACCGGGAAATCGAGGATCAGCAGCGGGACCTGACGTTTGCCCGCCAGCTTTCGGAAGAGCTCGCGCTGCTGCCGCTGCAGGAAGGTCGCATCGATGATCACCGGATAACCGGCCAGAAGCACCAGCTCCGCCAGCTCCAGCAGCCGCCGGTAGGTTGCAGCGGTGGCGGCTGCGGAGTAGATCCCGCCGCCGACCGATGAGCCGCTGTCGGCAGCGCCGGCGAAACCGTGGAGCCGTTTCCGCTCGCGGTCGGACTGCAGGTGGATGGCCCCGAAGTGCGCAGCCAGCTCTCTGGCGAAGCTGGTTTTGCCCGAACCGGAGAGGCCGTGCGTGATCAGCAGTTTACCACGCCGGGGTCTGGTGTAACTGCCGGCCAGGGCGAGATAGCTGTGATAGAGGCGCAGGTCCTGCTCTCGCTCGGAATCTGTGACGCCTGGCTGGTTGAGACGCAGGCAGAGCACCTTGGCCCGCACCATCGCCCGGTAGACCTGGTAGAACCTCAGCAGCCGCAGGCCCGGGTAATCTCCCAGCTGCTGCAGGTAACGGTTGAGAAAGCGCCAGCCCAGTTGCGGCTGGCCGCGATCGTCCAGGTCCATGACCAGAAAAGCGATGTCGTTGCACAGGTCGATCCAGCGCAGGTTGGCGTTGAACTCGATGCCGTCGAAGAGGATCGGCCCGCCCTCGTACCAGGCCATGTTGGCCAGGTGCAGGTCGCCGTGGCATTCGCGGATCATCCCGGCGGCTTTGCGCTGTCGAAACCGCTGCTGAAGATCTGTGCCGTGATTATTGCTCCAGTTTTCCAACTCATGCAGCTGTTGTTGTTCCTGAGCGCAAAGCAGCGGCCGGATCTGGGCGAAGTTCTCCGCAATCGGAGCAAGGATTGCCGGGCAGGAACCGAACGGCTGCGCTGCGGTGGCGACCGGCGCGCTGCGGTGCAGCTCGGCGATCAGGTCGGCGAAGGCCTCGATCTGGCCGATTTCCAGTTCTCCTGCCTCCAGCAACCGATCGAGCTGCGCATGCTGGTCGAAGCGGCGCATCTTCACCGCGTATTCCAGTGCCGGCTGGCCATGCAGGGTCGGGGCTTCCGGCGCGCCGCCGATGCTGACCACCCGCAGGTAGAGTTGCGGGGCGAAGCGGCGGTTCAGGCGCAGCTCCGCTTCGCAGCAGCAGCGCCGTTTCTCCAGGGTGGAAAAATCGAGAAAGCCGAAATCAACCGGCTTTTTCAGCTTGTAGACATAGTCGCCGGCCAGAAACACCCAGGAGATATGGGTCTCGATCAGTTCCACCTGCTCGACCGGGTGGTCGTAAAACGTTGGCTGCTGCAGTGCTCTCAGCAGTATTTTCTGTGCGGTGCTTTTCATTGCCGCCCCTTGAATAGTGTGCTGTTTTCAAGCTTAATCGAACATCTGCCCAAGGCAAGGCAGCGCCATAGGGCGCCTGCCTGTTTTTTGTTCAGTCTGCCGCTTTGGTCGATGACCAGCGGCCGGAAAATCGTCCATAAACCGGGCCGGCACGCGATTTGCTCATGAATAGAGTCGCACATCACCTTGGGGCAACGACGCCCGGGTGGAAGATCGGCAACGAAGCCCTCGCCTGACGAACAGGTGCAGGGTTTTTTCTGTCTTTGAGGTTTGCGATGAAAACTCTGGAAAAACAGCAGATTGTAATCGACGACACCACCCTGCGCGACGGCGAACAGACCGCCGGGGTGGTCTTCAGTCTGGAAGAAAAAAAACGGATCGCCCGGATGCTTGATGAGATCGGCGTCGGTGAACTGGAATGCGGTATCCCGGCGATGGGCAAAGAGGAGCAGGCCTCGATCCGGGCACTGGTCGAGCTGGGTCTGAACGCCCGGCTGATCACCTGGAACCGGGCGGTCATCGCCGATATCCGGGCCTCGCTGGCCACCGGGGTGCAGGCGGTCGATATCTCCCTGTCGGTTTCCGACCTCCATATTCAAAACAAGCTGGGGAAAAGCCGCGCCTGGGTCAAGGAGCAATTGAAGGTTGCCCTCGGTTTCGCCAAGCAGCACGGCCTGTACGTCTCGGTCGGCGGCGAGGACGCGAGCCGCGCCGAGCTCGACTTTCTTGTCGAGCTGCTGCAGATCGCTGAAGCGGAAGGGGCTGACCGCTTCCGCTTCTGCGACACTCTCGGGATTCTCGATCCCTTCAGTACCTTTGAAAAGGTCAGCTACCTGCGCGAGCGTACCCGGCTCGACCTGGAGATTCACACCCACAACGACCTGGGGATGGCGACCGCCAACGCCATCGCCGGAATCCGCGCCGGGGCGCGTTTCGTCAACACCACCGTCAACGGTCTCGGCGAACGGGCCGGCAATGCGGCGCTGGAAGAGGTGGTGATGGGGCTCAAGCACGCCTGCGGCATCGACCCGCAGATCGACACCCGCCGCTTCGTCGAGCTCTCCCGCTTCGTCGGCCGCGCCAGCCGGCGACCGGTGCCGGCGTGGAAGGCGGTGGTCGGTGAGCGGGTCTTCTCCCACGAGTCGGGCCTGCACGCCGACGGGGTGCTCAAGGATCCCTGCAACTACGAAGGCTTCGACCCGGCCGAGGTCGGATTGCAGCGCCATCTGGTGCTGGGAAAACACTCCGGCAGCCACGGCTTGAAGCAACGCCTCGAACAGCTGAAGATCGATCTGCAGGCGGTCGATGTCGATGCGCTGCTGACCCGGGTGCGCCACGTCTCTCAGCGGCGCAAGCGGGCGCTCAACGATCGCGAACTGCTGCGGCTCTGTCGGGTGGCCTGATGCGCTTCGAGGTGCTGACCAACGACGACTGGCGGCTGTTTCTGCACTGGGCTGCAAGCGAAGGCTGGTCGATCCCGTTTCAGGAGCAGCGGCTGTTTCAGAACCAGTGGCGGCCGTACTTTTTTGTCTTGCGGCACGGCGGCGCGGTGCGTGGTTTTGTCTCGGCGGTGGCTTATAAAGAGAGCGGCTGGATCGGCAACCTGCTG
>CALZHR010000216.1 GCA_945787335.1 uncultured Desulfuromonadales bacterium | reverse complement strand
CAGCTGATTGTTGCTGGTAGGCGCCCCTGGCCAATCGCTGACCACAAACCACACTGTACTCGCTGCTATACAGATTCTGATCAAGAAATTGCAACCATTCGTTATCGAACAAACCGGCACAGCAGGCTTGCGGATAATGTAACTGCGCGGCCTGACGCAGCAAGCGCGACAGTTCTGTTAACAACTGTTGACCATTGCTCTGCTGATGATACTGCTGTTCAAGCTGTTGCAACTGCAGCAGGGCCAAACGGCGATACCGACGCCGCGAATGGCGTCCGCGCAGCCAGATAGCGACGAAAACAAACAGGACCGTCAGCATCAGCAGCAACCACCAGCCGGGAGCCGGCGGCCACCAGGAGATCGCTGGCGGCAGATGGATATCGCGTAGCGGCAGATCGGCCGGATTCAAAGGTGTAGCCGCTTGCATCGTTCAAGCCCTCGGCCGGGCCGGAAAGGCCTGTTGCAAGCAGTCGAGGGGGCTCTGATCGCTGGCACAGGCCAGAAACAGGCAGCGGTTGCGCTGACAGAATTGTTCAATCTGCTGCCGGTTGGAGCTGAAGCGCTGCCGATAGTTGCGCCGGCCGCTGTCATCCTGGGTGCTGATGGTCAGATCGCGCTGCCCGTCACTGACCCGGTAACTGCCGGCCAGCGGCAACTCCGCTTCGAGCGGATCGTAGCAGAAGAGCAGACCGAGATCGTTATGCCGACTGAGCAGTTTAAGCTGCTTCTCGACCTGCTGATCCCACTGGGCAAAGTCACTGATCAGCAGGATCAGGCTGCCGGGACGCGCTACTCGTCGCAGACGCATCAGGGTTTGCGCCAGCCGCTGCTGCGGTTCAAAAGGTTGATGTTGGGCGCGCTGCCAGGCTGGATCGGCGACCATCTGCCGCAGCAGGCTCAAAACCCCGCGCTTGCCCAGTTGCGGGCGTAATTCGCAATGCCGATCTTCGGAAAACAGGAAGGCGCCGATCCGGTCTCCCTGGGCCAGGGAGCGCCAGGCGAGCAGTGTTGCCAGTTTCGACGCCTGGACCGCCTTAAAGCAGCCACGGGTGGCGAAGAACATCGGTCGCCGGTAATCGACCGCGAGCAGCACCGGTCGATCCCGCTCTTCTTGAAACTGTTTGGTGTGTGCTTTGCCGCTGCGCGCGGTGACCCGCCAATCGATGCTGCGGATATCGTCCCCGGGCTGATAAGCGCGCACCTCGGCGAACTCCATGCCGCGACCGCGGATTCGACTCAGGTAACCGCCTGTTTGCAGTGAACGTACCTGGCGGGGGCGCAGAGAGAAGTCACTGCTCTCACGGCGTAAGGCGATCAGGCTGGCCAGATCGATGCTGACCGCTGCCGAGGATTCAGATATTACAGGGGGCGTCGCCATGGTTCTCAGGGCACCGGTACCCGGGCGATCAGTTCACTGACCAGGCGATCGACGCTGATCCCTTCGGCCTCGGCCTCATAGGTGAGCAGAATCCGGTGGCGCAGGACATCAAAAACCAGATTCTGAATATCCTCCGGGGCAACGTAATCACGGCCGGCCAGCCAGGCCCGCGCCCGACTGCAACGATCAAGGGCAATACTGGCCCGCGGACTGGCGCCGTACTGAATCCAGGCGGCCAGATCCTCGCCGTAAGGTTGCGGATTGCGGGTCGCCAGAATCAGCTGCAACAGGTATTCCTCAAGGTTTTCCGCCAGGAACACCGCCAGGGTTTCCTGGCGGGCGGCCTGTAGCTGTTCGCAGCTTAACTGTAAGCTTTGCGCTTGGGGTGCGGTGCGCCCGCTTT
>CALZHR010000215.1 GCA_945787335.1 uncultured Desulfuromonadales bacterium | reverse complement strand
TTGTTGGGTCGGAATTAATCGTTGCCAGGGCAAAACTATAGGGTTTGCAATCTCCGTTGGCAAGGGTTGATGCTTGTGCGGAGGAGAAATGGCAGGCTAGAATGATGCTTTGATTTTTCCGGAGGATAAAATGAAGCTTCCCTGCCCCCTGCTTGAAGGGGTTCTGCTGCGGCGCTATAAGCGTTTTTTTACCGATATCGAGCTGCCTGACGGCTCGCTTGTGACCGCCCACACGCCGAACACCGGCAGTATGAAACAGTGTGCCGTGCCGGGTCACCGGGTACTGATATCAAGGGCTGATGATCCGAAACGCAAGCTGAAATATACCCTGGAGCTGATCCACGTTGGCGGCGACTGGGTTGATACCCACACCCAGCGCACCAACCGGGTGGTGGAAGAGGCCCTCCGCAACGGCTGGATCGAAGGTTTGGCCGGCTATGCCGTGACTCCCGAACACAAATTTGGTGCCAGCCGGATCGATTTTTTGCTCGAGAAACAGCCCGAAAAGCTGCTGCTCGAGGTGAAGAACGTCACCCTGATCAGGGGCCGGGAAACGGCCTGTTTCCCCGATGCGGTGACAACCCGCGGCCAGAAACACCTGCGAGAACTGCTGGCGGCGAAACAGCAGGGTTTTCGGGCAGTGATCTTTTTTCTTGTACAGCGCGGCGAGGCGAGCGAATTTGCCCCGGCCGACGAGATCGATCCCGAGTACGGCCGGCTGCTGCGCGAAGTTGTCGCAGGCGGAGTGGAGGCGCTGGCTTATAAGACCGAGGTGACGCCGGTGGAAAATCGGCTGGGAAAGCAGATCCCGGTCGTCTTATGAGCTTTTGCCTTCCGCCTAAGGGGCAGCGAGCCCCGGGGTGGTCTTGACTATGCAATGAACAGCGATTGAGGAAACAATGCGCACTGTTGGACTGATTACCGAATACAACCCGTTTCACAACGGCCACCTGCATCACTTGCGGCAAAGCCTCAGGGTCGCCGAGGCTGATCTCTCCGTGGCGGTGATGAGCGGGCATTTTCTGCAGCGTGGTGAACCGGCGCTGGTTGACAAGTGGCTGCGGACCGAGATGGCGCTCGCGGCCGGAGTCGATCTGGTTGTTGAACTGCCGTTCCCCTGGGCCTGCAGCAGCGCGCCCGACTTTGCCCGTGGCGCGGTCCAGGCCCTGAATGCCCTGGCGGGAGTCGATGCCCTCTGTTTCGGCAGCGAGGCGGGAGAACTGCGGCCGTTACGGCATGCAGCGGCATTGCTGCGCCAGCACTCGGAGATGATCGCGGAAAAAACCGCTCTGCTGCTGCGGCAGGGGCTGAGCTATCCGGCCGCCCGGGCGCAGTTGCTGGCGGAGTTGAGCAATGAAGAGCCGCTGGCCCGGTTGCTGGCGCAGCCGAATAACATCCTCGGTATCGAGTACCTGCGGGCCCTGGAAACCACCGGGTCACGGATCGAGCCGCTGACCATCCAGCGGATCGGCGCTGACTATCACCAGCACGAAGCGGTCGGGGAGATTGCCAGTGCGACCGGGATTCGATCGATGCTCGCCGCGGGCAAAGAATTTTCTGCCTATCTGCCGAAGGCTGTCCGGACGATCTTGCAGAATGCCATCGCTGCCGGTCGCCAGAGTTCGGATGAACTGTTCCTGCGTTTGCTGGTCTCGCGGATCAACCAGGGGGCAGACTCGCTAAAACCGATCTGGCAGGTCGATCACGGGCTCGAAAATCGTTTGCTGGAGATGGCTGCCGAAGCGCGTGTGTATAAGGATTTTGTGACCGACAGCAAATCGCGCCAGCTGACCCGCACCCGGATTCAGCGCATCCTCTGC
>CALZHR010000214.1 GCA_945787335.1 uncultured Desulfuromonadales bacterium | reverse complement strand
TGCTGGCCCGGCCAATCCAGTTTGCGACAGGACAGTTTGAAACCCTTCACCCGGGTGCGGCGCGCACAAAGCTTGCGAAAAAGCTGTTCGGCGGCGGCATAGAGCAACAAATCGTGGTTCTGCGGCGCATCCAAGGCCACTGAGCCACTTTGTTGCACCCTATCGGCGTAATGGATGCTCAGGTAAAGTTCGGCGCTACCTCGCTGCAGCTGACGCAAACGCAGGCCGCAGATTTCAACCAAACGGCAGAGTTCCGCCAACAGCAGGGCATCGTCATTCTCTTCACGGGGCAAAAAGCCTTCGGCGACAACTTCCGGAGTCCGCTTCGGAGGGCAGACCGGACTGGCATCCTGTCCCTGGGCACGTTGTTGAATCAGCGGGGCGAAAGGCCCGAACACCAGACGCAGCTGGGCCAGGCTGAGATCGGCCACTTCCTGAACCCGCCGCAGGTTAAGTTCCTGCAGCAGGATTTTCTCGCGGATATTGCCGATTCCGGGAAGGACTGAGACCGGCAAGGGGGCAATAAAGCTGCGCTCAGAACCACGCAGGACATCGCAGACGCCAGGCTGCTCCAGGTAGCTGGCGGCAATCCGCGACACCAGCTTGTTGGCGGCGACGCCCAGAGCGCCACTGAGGCGTAGCCGGGTTTCCAGTTCCTTTTCCAGCCGCATAGCCAGATCCCGGCCCGGGCCGAACAGTTTGCGACTGCCGGTCAGGTCGAGAAACAGCTGGCCGTCCGCGGCAGGTTCCACCAGCGGGGAATAGTTAGCAACCAAGCCATGCAGGGCCCGGTTGGCACGGGCGCGCAGGCGCGGGTCGGGTGGCAGGACGATCAGTGCGGGGCACAGGCGTCGCGCCTGGCGGACGCTCATCCCGGCAATGATGCCATCGCCAGCGGCTTCAGTGGAGATGCAGTGCAGCAGCGCTCGCTGCGAGGTGCCCGGAGCAATCGCCACTGGGCGTTCACGCAAGGAGCTATCGACCACCCGGGCGATCGCGACGGCATAGGCGGGAATCGCCAGATGCAGGATATCCCGCTGTTTCATCGGCAATGGCGGATGACACCGACGACAACCCCTTCGATCTGGAAATCCTCTTCGCCATCGATAATAAAGGGCTGCATGCTCGGATTGGCCGGGTGCAGTTCAATTCTTC
>CALZHR010000213.1 GCA_945787335.1 uncultured Desulfuromonadales bacterium | reverse complement strand
GTCAGCAAGGCCATCAGCAGCATCAGGCCGCTGAGCATTAATGCCGGTGCCGCGTATCCTCCCATTCTCAGGAACAGTTGCGCCAGGTAGTCGGCTCCGCCGGTCTTCAGCAGCGCCGAGCCGAGGGCCAGACTGGAGGCAACGATCATGATGACCTGGGTACTTAACGCCTTGGTGGCGTCGCGCCAGCCGAGGCAGCCGGCCATGATCATGAGCAGGGCGCCACAGGAGGCACTGATTGCAATCGGTAAAAAGCCGAAGGCGGTGACGAAAATAATGGCCAGCATGATGCCGAGGGCCAGGGGGGCTTTTTTCGTGAAGGGCAGATCGATGGTGGCATCGAGCACCAGGATCTCCTTCTCTTTTTTCAGGTTGGCGATCTGTTCGCGCGGGCCCTGGACCAGCAGGATGTCACCGACCTGAAGCCGGGTCTCGCTTATGCTGTCAAAGCCCTTCTTCAGCGGCCTGCCGGCTCTGTGGATCGCCAGGGTAATAATGCCGTAGCGATCCGCAAAGCGTATTCCGGCTAACGTTCTGCCCTGCAGGTGTGAGCCCTGTATGACCGCTATCTCCGTGACCTGCTGGTCTTCCGCCTTCAGCGGGTGCGCGTCGTCGACCGGTTTGCCCAGGGTTTCATCCTGGTAAAGGGTTCCGTTGAGCAGGGTTTCGATTTCTTTCAGCCGTTCCGGGGTGTCACTGATGATCAGCTGATCGCCACCCTTCAGAACCGCGCTGGGAAGCGGCATGGTGATGCTGTCAGTGCCCCGCCGGATGCCTTTGATCGTCATCCCGCCGTCGACCTTTTTTATCACCTCGGCAAGGGTTTTGCCGACGCTGGCGCTCTCTTCCAGGATCGCCAGGTGGGCGGTAAAGATCCGCGGCGAGCTGTCGGCCAGCGCCAGTTTCCGTTCCGGCATGATCCGCGGCACAATCAGCCAGAGGTAGATCATCCCGATCGCGCCGGCGATCGCGGCCGGAACCAGAAAATCAAACATCTCCAGCCGCCTGGCCCCCATGTCTGCGGCGACCGAGACCACCAACAGGTTGGTCGAGGTGCCGATGGTGGTGCAGGTTCCGCCGAGCAGGGTTGCAAAGCCCATCGGCATCAGGACCGAGGAGGCATTGGTTTTGGTTCGGATAGAGACGCTGATCAGGATCGGCAGCAGTAACACCACCACCGGCACGTTATTGATAAACGCGCTGATGAAGGCGGCGATCAGCAGCGTGAACAGCAGAGAAAAGTTCGGGCTGATTTTCCAGATCCGGGCCAGACCTCGGCCGACCGGCTCCAGTCCGCCGGTGCGCACAATCCCCTGGCCGGCGATCATCAAAGCGCAGACCGCAACCAGGGCCTCGTGGCCGAAACCGTGGAAAACGTCGACCGCATGCAGGGTTTTGCCCTCCAGCTGAAACGGATAAAGCTCGAAGCCGACGGCCAGCGCAATCAAAATGATGAAACTCGAGGTTTCCAGCGGCAGGTTTTTGCGGGTAAACAGAACCAGGGCGAAAACCGCGAGGGCAAGCACTGCTATGGCATGAGGATTCGGAGGGAGGGGCAGGTTGGACATCAGGATCTCCATAGTTTTGCATGCGCAAGGTTCATCTGGCGAATCATTTCATCTCTGTTAGGGGCGCAACGGCCAGATCAGCGGAACCATTATCATGATAATAGCAAAAACGACCAGGGTTAGTGGCAGACCGACGCGAATATAATCGCGGAAACGATAGCCGCCCGGACCCATGACCAGAATGTTGGCCGGATGAGCGATGGGCGTAAGGAAACTGGCGGACGAGGCCAGGGCGATGGCCATCAGCAGCGAATGGGGGGACAGCCCGCTGGCCGCTGCGGTACTCAGGGCGATTGGCGCCATCAGCAGCACCAGGGCCGCGGTAGGGATGATGCAGGTCGCGGCGAAGGTCAGCAGCACCAGCCCCGCCAGCAGGGCCAGCGGGCCGTAGCTGCCGGCGAGGGACGCGACTTTTGAGGCGACCTCGGTGGCGATGCCGCTCCGTTCCAGGGCCGAACCTAACGGTAGCAGGCCGGCGATCAGAAAGACCGCACGCCATTCAATCGCGCGATAGGCTTCCTCCATGGTGATACACCGCGTCACGATCATGCTCGCGGAACCGATGATCACGGCCAGGTGGATGGGGATTAGTCCGAACAGCACCGGGGCCAGGGTGCTTACCATCACCAGGCTGGCGAGTCCGGCTTTTTCGGTTCTGCGGGGCTCCTGGAGCGAACCACTCAACACAATCAGGTCAGGATGGCCGGCCAAGGCCTGAAGTCGGTCAAGGGGACCAAAGAGCAGCAAGGCATCCCCGAACTGAAGTTCGAAATCGCTGAGCAACGTCCGGTACGCCCGGCCGGATCGCCAGATGGCCAGGATCCCCAGCCCGTATTTGTCGCGGAACCTCAGTTGCTGCAGGGTTTTGCCTCCCAGTCCGGAGCGTGGCGCGAGTACCGCTTCGGCCAATCCGACCTGTCCGGAACTGAGCAGGTCGGTGGGCGAGGCGTCGGTATCAATCCACAGGTCGGCCAGACCGTAGAGCCCGGGCAGCGACCGGCTGACATCGATGGCGAACACCCGATCACCGACGGCAAGCTCGGACCTGCTCGTCGCGCTCCAACCGTCCGGACGCCAGATAGAGAGGATCTTCAAGCCGAGCAAATCCTCCAGGTACTGGCTATCGAGGGTGATATCTGCCAGAT
>CALZHR010000212.1 GCA_945787335.1 uncultured Desulfuromonadales bacterium | reverse complement strand
GCTTTGAAGCTAAAATGGACATCGTCACCTGCCTCGAGGCGGCGATGGAAGAAGCGTTTGACCAGGATGAGGAAATCCTGCTGCCGCAACCGGCCAACAGCCGGGCCGTCAACCACGACCACCGGGACTACGCGGAGCAGCAGCAGGTCAAACAACTGCTCTCCCTGCCACTGCGCGATAAGGAGCAACCGATCGCGATCCTCACCTGCGAGCGGGAAGAACAGCCTTTCAGCGAAGACGAGGTGCGCAGCCTCCGCGTTCTCTGCGATCAGCTGCCGGCACGGCTTGGCGCGCTGAAAGAGGATGATCGCTGGTTCGGCGCCCGACTAGCCGGCAGCCTGCGCAACAGCAGTTCGGCCCTGCTCGGGGTCGAGCACACCCTGACCAAGCTCAGCGCCCTGTTGGTCTGCCTGCTGCTGCTGCTGTCGGTCATCATCCAGATCCCCTACCGGGTTGAAGCCCCCTTCATCCTGCGCAGTGAAGATGTTCAGCAGGTATCGGCCCCTTTCGAAGGCTACATTGAAGAGGTCTACGTAAAGATCGGCCAGCAGGTCGAGCAGGACCAGCCGCTGCTGTCCCTCGACATCAGGGACCTGCAGCTGGAAGAATCCGCCGCCCTGGCCAACCAGGTCCGCTACCTTCGGGAAGCGGAAAAAGCCCGCGCCTACGGTTCGCTGATCGATATGAAAATCGCCCAGGCGCAGGCCGACCAGGCCAAGTCACAGCTCGACCTGATCCGCTTCCGGCTGGAGCAGGCCCGGATCCGCTCGGCCATCACCGGGATTATTGTCGAAGGCGACCTGGAGGAGCTGCGTGGCGCGCCGGTCAGCAAGGGGGACGTGCTCTTCAAGGTGGCCCGCCATGAGAAGCTGTTTGTCGAACTGAAGATCGACGAAAAAGACATCCATGAGCTGGCCAGCGGACAAGCTGGCGAGATCGCCTTTGTCAGCCAGCCAGAGCTGAAATACCCGGTGACAATTGAGCAGATCGACCCGGTCGCGCTGGCCGGAGATGCCGGCAACACCTTTGTTGCCCGGGCGGAAAACACCGACCCGGCGGACGCCTGGTGGCGCCCCGGCATGAGCGGGGTCGCAAAAATCGACGTCGGCAAGCGCGCGATCCTCTGGATCATGACCCACCGGACGATCGACTTTTTCCAGCTGCTGATCTGGTGGTAAAAAGTATAATAGCCAGCAAGGCACCGAGGGCGCCAAGGCAGGCAAAAGAAATTTATCGGAGAGTTGCAGAGTTCGCAGAGAAAACTAACTATTTTGGTTTAGATTTTACTGAAAAATGATTCCGGTGTTGGCTTTTGACCTTCTCCGCTCCTCTGCGCCTCTGCGTTAAGGATCTTGAATCTCTTGGCGAACTTGGTGCCTT
>CALZHR010000211.1 GCA_945787335.1 uncultured Desulfuromonadales bacterium | reverse complement strand
GGCTTGCCAGTCGACCATCGCCTGGGCGCTGTTCTTCAGCAGGTTGAAAAACACCTGCTGAAGCTGGCTGCGGATTCCCATCACCTTCGGCAATCGTTCAGAGACCTGGCAGTCGATGGTGATATTGCGGAAATCGAAATTCCTGCTCAGGCTGTAATCGTTCTGCACCAGCTGAAGGGTCTCCTGAAGGATTTCGAGCAGATTGCAGCTTTTCAGCTGAGTGCTTTCCTTGCGGCTGAAGCTGAGCATGTTCCTGACGATCTCTGCCGCCCGGTTGCCGGCGGCCCCCATCATCTCCAGCATCTGAGGAATGTTGCGCTGGTCGAGATATTGAGCCAGCAATGCGAGGTCGAAACCCAGCTGTTCGGCAGCTTTCTGATTGGCCTGAGTCGGCTGTAACAACCGCGAGCGGAGCAGCTGCAGGTTCTGCAGGATGCCGGCCAGCGGGTTGTTGATCTCATGGGCCATGCCGGCGGCCAGACCACCGAGCGAGAGCATCTTCTCCGATTGCACCAGCGTTTCCTCCATTTTGACGATATCGGTGACATTGTCGATCCGGATCACTGCCCCTTCGACGTCTCCGGTCAGGAGCGGGTAGATGACGATATCGACATGGCAGTGCTGATTGCCGAGACTGCGCGCGACCTTGAGGATCTTTTCGCTGACCCCTTTATCGAGCGCGCTGCTGATGTTTTTCAGATCGGCGGTTAAGCCGGGCAGCAGCTCGCCGAGCGGTTTGCCGAGCGCGTCCTCAACCGGAATCCCGGTGAACTCTTCGGCCCGCAGGTTCCACTGGGTGACGCACTGCTGCTTGTCGACGGTGACCAGCAGCGACGGCATCGAGTTGACGATGCTGCGCAGCAGCAGGCGCAGCTGCTGCATCTCCTTCTCGGCGGTCAGGATTTCGGTGATATCGGTCATGATCCCGACGATCCCGACGACGTTTTTGCCATCGGCAACGATGGTCGACTTGTTGAAGAGGATGTTACGGAGGCTGCCGTCGGCATACTTGACCTGTGCCTCGTAGGTCTGGTTGCCCGGCTTCTGCATCAGGTCGAGGTCGGCCTGATGGTAGATCTCAGCCAGGTGGCTGGGCGCGACATCGAAAGCCGTGTGGTCGATGATCGCTTCCCGGGCCCGGCCGAGGTAGTCGCAGAACGCCTGGTTACAGCCGGTGTAGACCCCTTGCCGATTCTTGTAAAAGATCGGGTTGGGCAGGTTTTCAATGATGGCGTAGAGCACCTCGTCGCTGTCCAGCGGCTGAATCCGCTGCTGCAGGTTTTTGCTCAGTGCCAGATGCTGTTGCTGCAGGCGCAGGCGCTCGTCCCGTTCCTTCAGCCGCTGGATTTCCGCGGCGGTCAGGTTGGCAAACAGCTGCAGGGTGGTCTCGGCATAAAGGGTGTCGGTGACTGGGGCGCGGTAGAGGGCCACCAGCAGGCCGAGGGGGCCGCCGCTTTGATCATACAAAGGGACCCCGACGTAGCCCTCGATTCCCATTTCGACCAACAGCAGATCCCTGGGAAAGAGTTCCGCCACCTGCTGCGGATGTGAGCAGATCCGCTCCTCCAGCACCAACTCGCAGGGGGTGTGCCGCAGGTCGTATTCAATGTTGTCGGCCAGCTCCCCTGCCGCGCAGAGGGCCAGAGTGCGCACCCGGCCGCGCCCCTGGTCGATGATCTCGCCGATCAGGGTGAAGTCCGCCCCCAGGGCTCGGGCCAGCTCCATGACCATGTGATTGAAATAATCCTGCCCCGAGCGGGTCGCTGCCCCGGTCATGATCTGGTGGCGCAGCAGCTCGGCGTGCTGTTGTTTAGCCAGCTGCTGCTCCAGTTCGGCGATCCGCTGTTGGTCGGTTGGTTTCTCACTCATGCGGCTGTCCTGTCAACGGCAGTTCGATAATAAAACGGCTGCCTTTCCCCGATTCCGATTCGACCCGGATGCTGCCGCCATGCTTTTCGGTGACGATGAAGTAGCTGGCCGCCAGCCCCAGCCCGGTGCCGGTGCCGACCGGGCGGGTGCTGAAGAAGGGGTCGAAGATCTGTTTCTGGATTTTCTCGTCGATGCCGGGGCCATTGTCGCTCACCTCGAGGCGCATCCGGTTGCCCATGGCTCTGGCGCGGATCGTGAATTTGGGCGGTTGCTGCTGTCGGGGATTCTCGGCCATCGATTGTGCCCCGTTACGCAGCAGGTTGAGCAGCACCTGTTGAATCTGGTCGGTTTCGCAGTGCAGAGTCGGCAGCTCGGGCGGCACATCCACCTCGATCTCCACGTCGCGGAAGTTGTATTTCTTTTTCAGGTCGAAATCGCTGGCGGCCAGAGCCAGGGTCTGTTTCACCAGCGCCGCCAGGCGGCAGGGAGAATAGCAGGAAACCCGCCGCTGGGCGAAATTGACCATGTCCGCGACGATCTTGCTCGCCCGCGCCCCGGACTGGAGGATGGAATCGAGGGTGGTGGAGATGTTGCGCGCCTCAAGGTATTGCTGAAGCTGTTCAAAACCGATACCGCACTCTTCGGCAACCGCGTCGTTCTTCGGCAAGCGTTCCAGGAGCCGGTTGTGCAGCACCTGGGCATTCTGGATCATGATCGCCAGCGGATTGTTGATCTCATGAGCCATCCCGGCGGCCAGGCTGCCGATAGAGACCATCTTTTCGGTGAAGATCATCATCTCTTCCATCCGCACCCGCTCGTCGACATTGTCGGCGCGGATCACCACCCCCTCCAGGCCGCCGGCACTGAGCGGGTAACTGATGATGTCGACGAAGTGCTGCCGCTCACCGACCTGCCAGCGGGCCTTCTGCCGGTGCTGGGCCTGGGCCGTCTCCAGGGCCTTGGCGATCAGCGGTTCGAGGTCGGCGTGGAAAGGGAAAACATCAGCGAGCTGCTTGCCGATCGCCTCTGCGGCGGAGACGCCACTGAACTCCTCGGCGCGATGATTCCACTGGGTGACCTGCTCAAGAATGTCGATGGCGATGATCAGCGAGGGCATCGAGTCGATGATGCTGTAGAGCAGGGTCTGCAGGCTCGCCATCTTTTCCCGCGCCTGGTAGAGGCTGGTGACATCATGGTAGACACCGACCAGGTAGCGGCTGCCACTGTTGTCTTTGAACACCTTCTTGCGCACGTTGATGCGCGCCGCGCTTCCCTGTTTACTGGTGATGGTCGATTCGTAAGAGATCGGCTCCTGCTCCTGCAGGGCGAGCTGGTCGGTGGTCGTGAAGCGTTGCGCTTCGCGTTGCGGATAAAGATCGAAATCGGTCTTGCCGAGCATCTCTTCTCTGGTATAGCCGACAAAGTCATTCAGCGCCTGGTTGACGACCTGGTAGCGGGACTGATCGTCTTTGACGAAGACCGGGTAAGAGATGGCGTTGAGGATGTTGCTGAGGAAAATCTGGCTGTTGTTCAGGTCGGTAATATCGGTCATCAGACCGAAAATTTCACGGAGTTTGCCATCCCGTCCGAGGTGAGCGGACTTGTTGAACAGCACTTCCCGCATCCCTGTCGCGTGCGGCAAGCTGGCCTGGTAGCAGATCCGGCCAGCTTTCTCGGCAAGTTGCTGGTCGGCGCGGCTGTGGATGTCTGCCAGGTCATGCGGCAACAGATCATAAGCGCTGCGGCCGATGATCTGCTCGCGTGGATGCTGCAGGTAATCGCAGAATGCCTGGTTACAGAACAGGTAGAGTCCTTGCGGATCCTTGCTGTAAACCGGGAGCGGCAGCGCTTCGATCAAGCTGACCAGTTTGTTCCGCTCAAGGTTCAGCAGCAGCTGCAGCTGCGACAGCTTCTTATCCGACTGATCCTGCTGAGATTCAATCCGGCGGCTGTGTTTCCGTTCCTTGAACAGCAATATTCCAACGAGGGCGCTGAGGCCCGCTGCGACCAGCCAGCCGGAGAGGGCGGTCAGATTGCCGCCGGATGATGCCGCGCAGGCCGGTTGTGCGGGGAGCAGCAGCGGGCTCAGGGCGCGGCCGGGCAATCGTCGCGCGAAGCCGGTGATTCGGCGGAAGGGGCTGCTTTGCTGTGACCTTAACCGGGGAGCCATCATCACGCTTTCCAGACAGTGGAGCCGCACCGCTCTAAGGAACCATCAAAGTGTATCAGCTAGCGACTTTTCCTGCAGCCAGCATTGTGCTGAACTGCTGCTCTGGAAGCGGACGACTGAACAGGTAGCCCTGAAAGGACTTGCAGCCTTTTCTCTCGAGAAAATCGAGCTCAAACTCGGTCTCGACCCCCTCGGCGATCACTTTCAGGTCGAGGTGATTGGCCATGGCGATAATCGTTTCGACAATCGCCGCGTCGTTGGCGTCGCTTTCAATATCCCGGACGAACGACTGGTCGATTTTCAGGATGTCGAGCGGCATCTTTTTCAGGTAGGCCAGCGAAGAGTAGCCGGTGCCGAAGTCATCGATCGACAGTTCGATGCCGAGTTGCTTGAGCCCCTGCATCTTTTCGATGGTATCGGCGATATTATCGATCACCATCCCCTCGGTCAGCTCCAGGCCGAGTTGATTGGGGTCGGCGCCGGTTTCTTCAAGGATATCGCAGATCTGCTGGATGAAATCGGGCTGCCGGAATTGCCGGGGGCTGACATTGACCGCCAGATGCGGCATATCGTGCCCCTGGTCGGCCCAGGTTTTCAGCTGCCGGCAGGCGTGGCGCAGAATCCACTCACCGATCGGCAGGATCAGTCCGGTCGCTTCCGCGACCGGGATAAAGACCGCCGGCGAGATAAAGCCTCTTTCGGCATGGTTCCAGCGCACCAGGGTTTCCGCCCCGATGATGCCGCCGGAGGCGTCGACCTGCGGCTGATAATAGAGGGAGATCTCGTCTCTCTCCAGCGCATAGCGCAGTTCTTTTTCGATTGCCAGGCGGTCGTCGGCGGCCGACTGCATGCTGGGCAGAAAGAAGCGGATCGAATCGCGTCCGTCGTCCTTGGCGCGGTACATGGCGGTGTCGGCATGGCGCAGGATGTCGTTGCCGGCCTCCTGGTTGTCTTCACTGGCGGGGAACATGGCAACGCCGATGCTCGGCGTGATGTGCAGCTCGTGCCCCATGATCTGATATTTCTCTGCCAGACTCTCCCTGATCTGCTCCGCTTTCTTCTGTGCTTTGGCGGCGGCGGTCACCGGGTCGTCCCCCAGTTCCGAGAGCAGCATGACGAATTCGTCGCCGCCCAGCCGGGAGACGGTGTCCTCGTTGCGCAAACCGAGGGTCATGCGGCGCGCGACCTCCTTGAGCAGGGCATCGCCGACCGGGTGGCCGAGGGAATCGTTGATGTTCTTGAAGCGGTCCAGATCGAGGAACAGCATGGCGCCGTAATGACGGTAGCGGCGCGCCCGGGAAAGGTTCTGTTCAAGCCGGTCGAGCAGCAGACGGCGGTTCGGCAGCTCGGTCAGGGCATCGAAGTAGGCCAGGTATTCGATCCGTGCCTCAGCCTGCTTGCGTTCGGTGATGTCGCGCAAGGTGCCGCAGATCTTCGGCGGTTCGAGATTATCCTGATAGCGGGCGTTCAGCGAGCAGGGGACCAGGGTGCCGTCCTTGTCCTGCAGATAGATTTCGTAATCGGTGACGCTGCCGGTGTTTTTCAGGCGCGAGGTTAAACGATCACGGTTCTTGGCGCTGGGAAACAGCTGGTCGATGTTGTTGCCGAGAATGTCTTCGCGCCGATAGAGAGAAAAATGGGAAACCGACGGGCTGACCTCGGTGATCTGCCCGTCCAGTTGCATTTCGAAATAAACATCCTGCAGGTTTACGAAGATCGACCGGTACTTTTCTTCCTTTTCCTGCAACTGCAAGTGCGACTGGTTAAGATCGCCGACCGCTTTCTGCAGCGCCTCGGTGCGTTTGGTGACCTCATCTTCGAGATGCTCCTGGTAGGCGCGGTTCTCTTTGATCAGCCGCGAGCGTTCCAGCGCCTGGCTGATGGCATGAATCAGCACCGACATGTCCTGGATCGGTTTGAGCAGATAGTTCCAGGCCCCGCGGCGGATCGCCTCGATCGCATCGCCGATCACCCCGGTTCCCGAGACGACGATGATCGGGGTGTCGGGGGCCTGCTCTTTGAGTGTCGCCAGCACTTCGAGGCCGTCCAGCTCCGGCATGCGCAGATCGCAGAGCACCAGGTCAGGGTGCTCGCGCTCAAAAATCTCCAACCCCTCTCTGCCGTTACAGGCTTCGAGCACCCGGAAATCGTAGTCTTCAAGAAACAGTCGAAAACTGTCGCGAATATTTTCTTCGTCATCGATGGTCAGAATGACGGGGGTGTCCCTTTGTTCCATGACCAGTATCCTGAATTGGAATCAGTGGTTGCTACCGCTTTACTGACGGTTTTTTTTTCGCGAATCGCAGAGTGCTCAATTATGCATGCTGACAAAGGGTTAGTCAAAGTTAATTATTTGTTCGCGTGAAATTCTTTTCCGCCAGGCTCTGGTCAGCAGGCTAGAGGTCGCCCGTCAATTCCTGGAGCAGGAAGAGTTTGGGGTTGAGTTGTTTGACCGCTGTGATGATCTCCCGAAGGCGCTCGAAATCGACCCCTGCTTCGGTGTCGGTGCCCTGGAAAAAGGGCAGGCCCTTCGGCATTTCGCTGTACTGCCCCTGGCGCAGCAGCAGCACGTCGATCAGATCGTTGACCCGCCCGGAGGTCTCCCAGGGGTCGCGATAGCTGTACTGGCGGGCCATCAGGTGCAGGCCCAGGCCGTTGGCGAAGATCGCCTTGACTTCAAAAGAGAACTCGCGCGGCGAACCATAATGCTCATTGCGCCCCGAGCGGCTCATCACTCGGGCTCCAGCGGCTTCCAACAGCGCTTTCAGCCCCTCTTCAGTCATCGGTTGTTGTTCGTCTGTCATCTCAGGGATTCTCCTTGAAGTTCGTCGAGTCTCAGCTCCAATCCCCAGTCGACCGGCTTTTGCCCGTCGGGGGAGAGGACCCAGAGGGTGGGGATGTCCGATTGCTCCGGGGCCGGCCCGTAGCCGTCGGTCAGGTAGATGATCGCGGCCGGCCGCGGCTGCAGCTGCCGGGCGTGGTCGAAAACCGGGCGCAGGTCGGTGAAGCCGCCGCCGCGGTAAACTTCGCAGACCTGCGGCACACCGGTGAAGTGTTCGATCTTCTGAATCCGGCTGCCGGCGTAGAGCACGCTGATCCGGCTCTGCCGGCCGCGGGCGATCTGCAGCAGCTCGCGGGCAAACTGTTCGCGCAGCGGCTGGGTGTCGGTCGAGTCGCTGACATCGATGCCGACCACCAGGTTGAGCAGCTGCTGCTTGCGCAGCCCGGGCGTGGCCTGGCCGAAGCGGCGATGGCTGCGTTTCCAGGTACTGCTGCGGCCGACCCGGCCGGCGCTGCCGATGAACTGCCGTAGAATCTCCTGCCAGGGGATGCGCGGCGGCGTCAGGAAGCCGTCGACCAGCTCCTGCAGCTCTCCGGGGATTTCGCCGTGACTCTTCTTCCAGGCGGTCTGCACCATCTGCCGCACCACCTGCTCAGAGAGAGAGACCGGGGTGCGGTCCGCCTCCTGCCAGTGCTGATGGTCGTCCAGCGGTGCGGGCAGTGCGCGCTCCGCTTGCGGCCGGCGGGATTCCGCGGATTCCTCAGTGCCTGCTGCGCTGGGTCGCTCGCGACCGTGCCCCGCCCCCTGTTGCCGGCCGAGCTGCGGCAGCTGCGGCAGTCTCGCGTAGTAGTCCTCGGCGGCGAGGCCATCCGGCAGGCGGAAACGCTCCGGCAGCACCGCTTCGCGGGGCAGGTGGGCGATGCCGGGGTTGATCGCCAGGTCGCAGGCCAGGTCCCAGGCCGTGGAATTGCGCCCGCGGCGGCGACAAGGGTGCAGGTGCAGGGTGTGTTTGATCAGATGCTCGAGCAGCGCCTGCTGTTCGAGCACGGAGAAGAGCGCAAAACGCTGTGGATCGACGCTCAGAGTCGGGATGCCGTCGCTGATGGTGACTCCGGCGGCTTTGTCGCCGCGCTGCTCGCGGCGGCGGAACTGCAGCAGGAACTGGCCGTAGAAGGGGCGCGCCTTGAGCAGGCGGATGATGGCGTCTTGCAGCGCTTGCATCGGTGCTATCAGGCGACGTCCTGGCTGATCTTCTGGATGGTTTCGAGGATCACCGCGTCGTATTTGTCCTGGCAGAGGATCTGCGCCACGGCCGGATTGCGCAGCAGCGCCTTGACCAGGCCGAAGCGCAGGTCGCGGGGCAGCTGATCGATATAGGCGATCAGGTTATCCTGCTGGGCTTCGGTCAGGTCGCTGTGGTGGTCAAGGCGGGCGATCAGCTCATGCATGCTGGCCGCCTGCACGTCGTCCCGCTGCTCGGCCGCCTGCTGCGCGACCTGGTCCCAGCGGTCGAGGATTTCTTCCGCGCTCAACGGGCGGATCCGCTGCTCGGCGCACCACTGCAGAAAGCAGACCGCCGCTTCGCGGCCGATCACCCCGCTGTAGACCTCCATCTCCAGCGCTTGCGGGAAGCGACAGCGCTGGCGCAGAATGCTGACCATCTCCCAGGCCCGCTCGGAAGGCTCGACCTGCATGTCGAAGCTGCGGTTATTGGTTGCCAGCAGCTGCTGGTTGCCGGCGATGAACTGGCGGACGTCGCGGTCGTAGGCCTGCTGATGGGCATAGCGGGACCAGCATTCGGCGTCGCTTTCGACCTGCAGGATCACCATCCGGTCGAGCAGGGCGCGGTCGAGCGGCGCCACCTGGTAGCTGCCGTCGGGCGGATTGATCGCCACCACCACGCGGTGCTGCGGTGCCAGCTTGTGGGTGTGCAGGGCTCGCTGCTGCCCTTCGGCCGGGGGTTCGACAAACTGGAAGATCGCCTGCAGAGTGTCTTCCTGTTGGGCGCGGTTGAGCTCGTCGCAATGGATGACGGTCGGCGCCGCGTCATCGGCCGGCCACCAGCTCGGTCGCGACCAGTGCATCGTCTCTGCTTCGCGGTAGGGGATGCCGACCAGGTCGCCGACCTCCATCTGGCCGAGCCGCAAGGGGATGTAATCCTGCTCGATGTCGCGGCAGACCTGAATAATGCCGGCGGTCTTGCCGACCCCCCGGTGACCGACCACGCAGGGGGTCAGGTCGGTCTTGGTGAGGATCTCCTTGAGGACGGTTTTCATCTGTTCAATGTTCATCGGCCGTTTCCATTGTGAATGTTGACTTGAAATGTCAGCTACAGATAGCACAGGGATTTGCGCCGGTGCAAGCCACGGGCATTATACGGCAATAACGCTCAGAATGAGAAATGCTCCATAACCTGTGGTATTCTCAACTGAAGCCCGTAATTGAAAAGTTTGGAGTTGTCCATGGTTTTGCGGCCGTTCATCCGTCTGCGATTGGCAATCTGTGGTCTCGCCTTGTTGCTGCTATGTGTCGGCTGGGGT
This sequence comes from uncultured Desulfuromonadales bacterium, assembly GCA_945787335.1. Lineage (GTDB taxonomy): Bacteria > Desulfobacterota > Desulfuromonadia > Desulfuromonadales > Geopsychrobacteraceae > Malonomonas. The sequence continues at coordinate 809 of CALZHR010000211.1, read as the reverse complement.
TATTTGGCGATCAGTTTTTCGCGCGATTACCGGGCCATTGAAAAGCAGACCAGCAATTATGCCCAGACCGCCGCGCTGGGCCTTGAAGAACACGCCCGCCGGATGCTGCAGACCCACGACCTGCTGCTGCTCGACCTGGCGTCGCACATCGTTCGCGGCGATCACCTGGTTCGGCTGCAGACATCGATGAATGCCTGGCTGGAGCGCTCGAAAAACCTTGCCGCGCTGCAGGTGGTCGCAGTGCCGAACGGCGAGGTCATCGCCCAGGTCAGCCGGGGTCTGCCGCCCGAGTTTCCTTTACGCCTTCCGCAGCAGGCCTTTAACGAGCAAATTTCCCCTCTGCAGGTGGTCGATACTGTCTATCGCAATGCAGACCAGCAGGACCTCATCCTGATGTATCGCCAGGTGCAGATTGACGAGCGACAGTATCGGGTTCTGCTGCTGCTGAAGATCGATTGTTTTTTCGATTTTTTTCAATCGATCGATCTCGGGCGGCACGGCACGTTGTTCGTTTTGGGCGCCAGCGGCAATCTGCTGGCCCAGATGCCGGAAGACAAACAGATCGTCGGGCGCGCCTTGAGCAGCGATGCCGGTTTTCAAGAGCAATTAAAGCTGACACCCGAAGGGATTTATCACAGCCAAATACCGTCCGATGAGGTTGTGCGGACGATCGCCTATCGCCGGCTGCCCGGCCTGCCGCTGATTGTCGCGATCGGCACGTCCGGGCATTCCGCCATTATCGACTGGAAGAATCACCTCTCCGACTTTCTTTTTATTCAAGTGATCATCAGCCTGGCGGTGCTGCTGTC
>CALZHR010000210.1 GCA_945787335.1 uncultured Desulfuromonadales bacterium | reverse complement strand
TCAAATATTTTTTCGAGGGCCTGTTCGAAAAACTGCTGGTGATCGGCTGCATGCTGATGCTGACCGCCCTTTTGCAGGTAGTTGCCGAACGGGTGCGCAAAGATGGACGTGGCCAGTCACAGCTGAAAGACGGAGACGCCCTGCTGGTAGGAATCGTCCAGGGGCTGGCGATCATCCCCGGAATTTCCCGCAGCGGCTCGACCATCGCCTGCCTGCTGCTGCGTGGCGTCGACGGCGAAGCGGCAGCGCGCTTCTCGTTTCTGCTGGCCCTGCCGGCAATCGGCGGTGCCATGCTGCTGTCACTCAAGGACCTGCAGCAGGTTGCCAGCAGCGAACTGCCGGCCTATGGCCTCGGGGCGCTGGTCGCCTTTGTCAGCGGCCTGTTTGCCATCCGCTGGCTGATGGCCGTGATTCGGCGCAGGCGGCTGGTCGGCTTCGCCATTTACTGTTTGCTGGTCGGCAGCAGCATTATCGGCTATTCTATGTCCGCAGCCTGATCTGAACAGGATATTGACCACTTATGACTAAAGCCAAAACCAAAGCCAAAGTAAAAGAGATCCCAACGGTTCCCACCGACAGTCGCATGCGTAAAGAAATCCTCGGCCTGGTCTGGCTGGCGCTGGGGGTTTTTCTGCTGCTCTGTCTCGGCAGCTTCAGCACCGACGACCCCTCTTTTAACAATAATCTCACCCCGGGCCGGGTCAACAACCTGATCGGCGTGTTCGGTGCCCACCTTGCAGACCTGCTTTACCAGGCCTTCGGCCTGACCGCCTGGCTCTGGCCATTCGGCTGCCTGCACCTGGCCTGGCGCTGGCTGAAGTTCCGCGAAGTCCATTTCCGCCTGGTCCGGCTGGTTGCCTTTCTGCTGCTGCAGATCACCCTCGGCGGACTGCTGGCACTGCAGCTATCCGAAGTCACCCTGTTCGGCAGCAAAATCAGCCAGGCGGGCGGTGCCCTCGGCCGGGTCCTGGTGAGCCTGCTCTCCAGCTACCTGAACCTGGGCGGGGCGGCGATCGTGCTGGTGGTCTTTTTTCTCGTTTCGCTGATCCTCTCGACCCGCTTCTCGCTGGTGCTCTTTATCGACGGTTTCCTCGAACGGTTCGGCCGCAGGCTGGAACTGCGCCGCGAGGCCAAAAACGCCAAGGCGGAGCTGCGCAAGAAAGAGAAAAAAGTAATCCAGGTGCCGGAGATCAAGACCCCGCTGATTCTGCCGCCGGAGCAAAAAAAACTGGTTGAGCCGAAAACCG
>CALZHR010000209.1 GCA_945787335.1 uncultured Desulfuromonadales bacterium | reverse complement strand
CGCCGGGAAAATATCCCTTTCTGAACCAGGCCACCGGCCAGTTGCTCGGCCTGTTCCGCAAGTACCGCCCGATTGCTCGGGGTCCCGCGCCGCTGGAGCTTATCCAGCATCCGAAACCCGGCAACAAAGGCAGCCCGGTCGATCGTCAGCAGGAATTCTCCATTCAGCTTGTCAAAAGCGAGCGGACTAGCGCCGGCGATATTGAGTTCCTGTAACTCCAACCGCCCCTTGCCCTGCAACCGCCCTTCATCCGCCTGCAACGACAGCTGGTCCAGGGTGAGGGAGAGGCCCTCTTGAAAAAGTTGGGAATAGAGGCTCAACATCTGCAGCTGTAAAATCACCGGATCGACTTGCTGACCGAGCAGTTCGGCCTGAAACTGCCTGGCGGACTCCTGCATCTCTCGCAGCACGACAGCATCGATCCCGGCAATCCTGAGCTGCAGCTGCCCCTCGGTAAAGGTTTCATCGGCAAGCGTCAGCGACGCCAGCTGCAGATCGATATCGCTGGCCAACTGCTCTTTTTCCAGCAAGGTCCTGGCTGCATAATGCAGCCCCCGAAGTTCAAATCCCGGCTCATTTTCAGGCTGAATCGAGAGCTGTCCGAGCTTGAAGTCACCACCGCCGAGCAGCAGGCCCTGCTGCTCGGCGAACTGGCTGTTGAGCTCAACTCCGGCAAGGGCAACCTCCACCTCGCCCGGCTGGCTGAGATTCAAGGCGTCGAGCCGGAACCGGATATCCCCGCCACGCAGCTGTCGATCCAGCTCGCAGTCGAAGCGCAGGCCCTGCAGCTGCAAATGGCCCCCGCCATCACTTACGGTCAGCTCCGGCAGAACAAAATGGCTTGTCGAAGCGCCGTTCAGACCAACATCGGTCTGCAGTTGCAGCTTTTCGAGCGGCAGCAGCTCGGCCAACTCCTCGGTCACTGCGGTCCCTTGGGCGAGACTGGTCTTGAGGCTGACTTTCCAGGGGAAGTGACGGATCTGATGCTGGAAAGGAACAGATTTATCCCGCAGCGTGACCAGTGTTTGTGCATCAGAGACCAATAAACCACGTTGATAGTCGCGCAGCTCCACCTGCAACAAACCGGCATAGCTCTGGTTAAGCTGATCAATCTGGGACGTGAAGACGTCTTCGGTCTGACGACTGTTATAGTACGTGGCGGCAAACAGAACCACCAGGGTCAGAACCATCAGGCCGGACAAAATTTTTCGCATCGCCTCCTCCATCATAAACATGTCAGTTCCTCAACCGTGAAGCACACGCTAGCGGGATCCCGGAATTCTGTCAACCGGGGATGGCGGGGCAGGAGACCCTGGCCCGAATTGCCGCTGATTATTCATTGCGCAGATAACTAGCCGGTTTCTGCCCCAACGCCTTCCAGGTCCCGAGCAGGCCGAGCAGCAGCGCCAGGGCGATTCCGGCCACCAGGGTCAGCAGAATCACTTCCGGATGCAAGCTGAACGGGGCCTCGAGCGGTCCCTTGAGAATGGCAAATGCGGCCATGGCGCCGGTCAGGGCACTGATTGCTCCGGCGACCAGGCCGAGCAAGGCAAACTCAGCCGCAAAGGTCAGCAGAATATCTCTGCGCGTGGCACCGCAAACCTTGAAAATTACCGCGTCCTGAATCCGCCGGTGCTGGTCGGCAGAAACGGCCCCGGCCAGCACCAGAAAGCCGGTCAACAGGGCGATCCCCGCCAT
>CALZHR010000208.1 GCA_945787335.1 uncultured Desulfuromonadales bacterium | reverse complement strand
TACTGTAGCGGGTGCCGATGCCGATGGAATTCGCGCCCAAAGCATCGGCGTACAAGGGCGTGGCAACATCGATATAAATGTGCGCAGCGGCTCCGTGCAGGGCGGCGATGGTTCGGCTGCCGGAGTTCGATTTTTCGATGGTGCTGAGAACTCCCTGGAGAACCGGGGGCGAATCTTCGCGCTGAGCGGAGTCGCCGTTGTTGCCGGAATCGGGAATGAGGCGGTCAGCAACTATGGAGAAATGGCAGGGAGTATCAATCTTGGCGCCGGTCAGAATAGCTTCGAGAACAAGGTCGAAGCGGTCTTTTCCCCAGGAGGAAAAGTTTATCTCGGCAGCGGAAATACTCTGACTAACAGTGGCACTATCGCCCCCGGGGGCACGAATGATTTCGTTGAAACCAGAGTCCAAGGCAATTTTACCCAGACGGCAACGGGCCTCATCGAGGTAGAAGTAGATGGTGCCGGGGAGCATGACGCACTGCTGTTTGATGGAGAAACAACGTCTCTCGATGGCAACCTGGCCGTAGCAAAGAACCATAGCTATTACCAAAACGGGGCGCGTTATAAGGTACTGGATTTCTCCGGAGCCGCAGCTGTGTCAGGTGGATTCAGCAAGGTCGAGCTGCCTGAAGAAACTCCTTTATTGAGGTTTCGCTACCGCCAGACTGCTGATGCAGGGCAGGTGGAGGTCATCGCCCCTGCCTGTGCCAGTTTGGCGACCAGCGGTGTTGAATTGTCGGTCGCGGTTTATCTTGACAAGGTCTTTCCTGAGACGAACGATGATGATCTTGACGAGATGCGGATCGCTTTTCAGGGGCTGCCCACTGAAACAGTGGTCTCAAAGTCTCTGGCCAGCCTTAGCCCTGTTGATTATGGCCAGTCGACACGGGCGACCTTTGCTTCCGCACAGCAACATGTCGCTACTATCCATAGCCGTATGAACACAATCAGGGCCGGCGGCATGGGCCTCAGCAGGTATTTTGACGAGCGTGATTCTGGTGATGCCGAGAAGCCAGTTTTGCTCGCCTACAATGGTTTCGGGGGTGATGTTGCCAGGCTGCTGCGCGGACGGGAAGCAACGGCTGACCAGCGACTTACCGGCTGGGTTAGAGGGTTTGGTCAATGGGGGGATCAAAACGAGCGATCCGGATTCTCCGGATACCGATTTCACACCTATGGCGGTATGCTCGGTATTGACCGGACATTCGGCAATGATGCGCTGGCCGGTATGAGCTTCGGATATTCGACAACGGAACTCGAACAAGACAATAGTCTGTCCGATAGTGAAGTGGCTACAAAGTCGCTCTCCGTATATGGCTCAGTTTTTTCTGACCACGCCTACTTGGAGGGAGCCCTTTCTTACGGTCGTCAGAAGTATGAGAACCAACGATGGATATCGGTCGGCCCAATTCTGAGTCGAGTTGCCGGTGTCCACGATGGAGATGTTTATACTGGGTTTGTCAGGGGCGGGTATGGCTTCGATATGCATCAGTGGGCGTTGAGCCCCTATGCTGCCCTCCAATACAGCTACCTGGACGAGGAAGGCTTTACCGAAAATGGCGCCGGCGGCGCGAGTTTGATCATCGACGACCAGCAGACCGATGCTCTGGTTTCCGAAATAGGTCTGCGCGTTGAACGGCCTGTTGAGTTAGAAAACCTGATTGTTGTCCCAAGTATGACGCTCGCTTGGAATTATGCTTTTGAAATTGACGATCGGGTAGTAACGGCAGCCTTTGTCGGCTCTCCAGGGACCCGATTTGCTACTTCCGGTCAGGATGTTGAACAAAACAGCGCGATGGTCGGGGTCGGGATCGACCTCCTGCATCGTGATGGGCTCAGTTTCAGAGTCGATTATAGCGGGACTCTTCGTGATGGATATCGGGACCATAGCGTGCAGGGTGAGTTGCGTTACGAGTTTTGAGTGGTATCAAGAGCGGGACTGCATAGACGATATTGTTTGAAATTTCTCTTATCACAACAACAAAAGGCCAACCTGATTGAGGTTGGCCTTTTGTTGTTGTATTTCTTTTGAGCCTCTCACCCCGCCGCCTGCAGCTCCTCCAGCGTAAGAATTGAATCGATATCACGGCGCGCTGATTTATTGATGATCACCGCCGTCCCGATCAGCTGCGCCCTGGCCTGAGCGATGATCTCCTCGATCGCTTTTAAGGTCGACCCCTTGGCGAAGAAATCATCGATGAACAGCACCCGCTCACCATGGCCGAGCACCTCCTGGGAGACATAGAGGGTGGTCGATTCCTGCTTGGTGAAGGAGTAACTGGCCGCGGCGTAGTATGCGCCCATGGTCAGCGGGCGTTTCTTCTTGGCGTAGACGAAGGGGATGCCGAGCATGCCGGCGACCGCCTGGGCGAGCATGATGCCGCTGGTCTCGGCGGTCAGCACTTTGTCGAGCTGTTTTTCGGCGTAGCGGCTGGCGATGTCGGTGGCCAGCAGGTCGATCAGCTGCGGGTCGACCATGTGGTTGAGGAAGCGGTCGACCTTGATGATCTCGCCATCGATCTTGCCATCGCGCTGAATCCGTTCCAGCAGGGTCTGGGCGGCATAATTCATTTGCGATCCTCCCGATCATAGGGCAGGCCGAGGCTCTCCGGCTGCTGGCTGGCGCCTTTCTGCAGGCGCAGGGTCGAGATCACCAGCACGACAATGGTAAAGACGTAGGGGAGCATCTGCAGGATGTGGGCGCTGACGGTGGTGCCCATGGCTTGAAAGCGCAACTGCATGGCGGTGATGCCACCGAACAGGTAGGCGCCGAACAGCGCCCTGGGGCTCGACCAGCCGGCGAAGATGACCAGCGCCACGGCGATCCAGCCCCGACCCGCCGACATGTTCTCGATCCACATCGGTGTCGTCGCCAGGCTCAGGTAAGCGCCACCGATGCCGACGAAGCCGGAGCCGACGGTGACCGCCAGGAATTTATACAGATTGACCGGCACGCCGCAGGTGTCGGCCGCCGCCGGGTTCTCCCCCAGGGTGCGCACCGCCAGCCCCCAGCGGGTGCGGTAGAAGAAGAACCAGACCTTGAAGACCAGCAGGAAGCTGAAATAGATCAGCAGGTCCTGGTTGAAGAACGCCCTGCCGACCACCGGCAGCTCGGAGAGCAGCGGGATGGCGATCCGCTCAAAGCCTTCGATGGTTCGCCCGACCATGGTCTTGCCGAACAGGGCTGTGATGCCGATGCCGAGCATGGTCAGCGCCAGTCCGCTGACGATCTGGTTGCCGCGCAGCTGCACGGTGATCAGGGCATGGATGCTGCCGGCGATAAAGGCGGCAGCAAAGGCCGCCAGTACGCCGATCAGCAGCGAGCCGCTGACGAAGGTGCCGGCAAAGCCGGCCAGGGCGCCGATCAGCATCAGCCCCTCGATCCCGAGGTTGATGATCCCGGCCCGTTCGTTGATGATCGCGCCTAAGGTGGCGAAGAGGATCGGCGTGCCGGCCCGCACCGTGGCGTCGAGCAGGATCTCAACCATGGGCAGCTCCCCGGACCAGCTTGACGCGGTACTGAATAAAGAAATCTGACGCCAGCAAAAAGAACAGGATCAGCCCCTGGAAGGCGTAGACGAAGGCCACCGGCAGCTGCCAGTAGATCTGCAGGCTGTCACCGCCGACCAGCAGCACGCCCATCAGAAAGGCGACGATCACAACGCCGATGGCGCTGCGCTTGGCCAGCCAGGCGATGATGATCGCCGTGTAGCCGTAGCCGGGGGAGATGCCGTGCTGCAGGCGATGCTGCAGCCCGGCCACTTCGCTGAAGCCGGCGACTCCGGCGATCGCACCGCTTAAAAACAGAACGGTAAAGATTGCCAGGCCGGTTTTCATGCCGGCATACTGGGCCGCCTTCGGGTTGCTGCCGATCACCTTGATCTCGTAGCCCCAGATCGTGCGCTCCATGAACAGGTAGAGCACCAGGGCCATGAAAAGGGCGAGGAAAAAACCGCTGTGCAGCCGGGTATCGAAGTACTCAGCCAGCCGCGCGGCATCGCTGAACTGGGCGGTGAGGGGAAAATTGAATCCCTTGGGATCTTTCCAGGGGCCGTAAACCAGGTAGTCGACGAAGAGGATGGCGATATAGTTCATCAGCAGGGTGACGATCACCTCGTTGACCTGCCAGCGGGCGCGCAAGAAACCGGCCACCCCGGCCCAGCAGCCGCCGCAGAGAAAGGCGGCGGAAAACATTGCCAGCAGCATCAGCCCGTGGTTGTCGATGCCGGAGAACAGCGCCACACCGCTGGCCGCCATGGCCCCCATGTAGATCTGCCCCTCGGCGCCGATATTCCAGATCTGCATGCGGAAGGCGAGGGAGACGCCGAGCCCGGCGAAGATCAACGGGGTGGTTTTGACCAGGGTTTCGGAGAGGCCGTAGAGGGAGCCGAGCGATTCAACCAGGATGTCCTGGTAGGCGGCGAGAGGATTGACACCCGCGGCGAGCAGCAGAAAGCCGGCGACGAACAGGGCCACGGCGATCGACACCAGCGGCGCGCAAAAGCGCAGCAGCTGCGAGGAGAGCTCGCGGCGTTCGGTGACCAGCTTCATGCCGCGCCCCCCTGTCTTTCGCCGCTCATCATCAGGCCGATCTCTTCGCGGCTGGTGTTCTGCGGGTCGACGCAGCCGATCAGTTTGCCGCGGAACATGACCGCGATCCGGTCGCTCAGTTTGAGCAGCTCGTCGAGATCCTCCGAGATCAGGATGGTGCTCATCCCTTCAGTGGCGCCGTCGGCGATCACCTTGTGCACATACTCGGCGCTGCCGATATCAAGGCCGCGGGTCGGGTAGAGGGCGACCAGCACCGCCGGCCGCTCCGACAGTTCGCGGGCGATGATCACCTTCTGGATGTTGCCACCGGAGAGATAACGCACCGGGGTCCCGTCGGGTCCGGCCTTGATGGCGAACTGTTCGATCTTCTCAGCGGCGTTGCGGCGGATCGCCTTCCTGTCCTGAAAAATCCAGCGATTGAAGGTGCCGTTCTTGAAATTTTTCATAATCAGGTTGTCGTCAACGCTCATGTCGGGAGCGATGCCGATGCTCTTGCGATCCTCCGGAATGTGGGCGATCCCGGCGATATAGGAATGTCTGGCATTGCTGCTGGTGAGATCCTGACCGCCGGCCAGGATCTGCCCGTGGCTGGCGCTCTTCAGCCCGGTGAGGACCTCCGCCAGGGCTTTCTGGCCGTTGCCGGCCACCCCGGCGATGCCGAGGATCTCGCCTTTGCGCAGCTGCAGGTTGAAATCTTCCAGATCGGCCAACCCGCGATCGTTGCGCACCGCCAACTGCCGGATATCGAGGATAATCTGATCGCCGGCCTGCGCGCGTTTCTCCCACTGCGGGATCATGTCTTCGCCGATCATCAGCGCGGCAAGCCTTTTATCATCGTAATTTCCACGACTCAGGCTTGCGATACTGTGACCTTTTTTGAGGATCGTGACCCGGTCGGAGATCTCCATCACTTCGCGCATCTTGTGGGAGATGAAGATAATGCTTTTGCCCCGCTGCTTCAGCTTCAGCAGCACCTTGAAGAGGCGCGCTGATTCCTGCGGGGTGAGCACCGCGGTCGGTTCATCGAGGATCAGCAGCCGGCAGTCGCGCATCAGCAGCTTGATCAGCTCGATCCACTGCTGAGCGCCGATCGACAGCTTCCAGACCGGCGTGGCAAGGTCGAGCTGCAGGTCGAATTCATCGAGCAGTTGCTGAATTTTAGCCTGATACTTTTTTCGGCTGAACAGGTTGGGCACCCGGTCGAGGGCGAGCAGGATATTTTCGAACACCGAATGGGCCGGAACCAGCATGAAGTGCTGATGGACCATGCCGATGCCGCAGGCCAGCGAGTCGCGCGGACTGGCAAAAGCGACCGGCTGGCAGTTAACCCGGATTGTCCCCCGGTCCGGGTGGTAGAGCCCGGTCAGCACGTTCATCAGGGTGCTCTTGCCGGCGCCGTTTTCCCCGAGCAGGGTGTGGATCTCCCCTTCGGCCACGGAGAAGGAGACGTCGTCCAGGGCGATCACGCCGGGGAAGGTTTTGCGGATATGTTCGATCTGCAGCAAGTCAGGCATCGAATCCGGCCGGCAAAGGAAAAAGGCACGCTCTGCGTAAAAGCAAAGCGCGCCTTGAAGGTGAGCGGAGGAAGGCTATTTGGGAATAGTTCCCTGCACGCCGCTGACGAAATAGTTCATGCTCAGCAGGTCGCCATCGGTCGGCACCTGACCTGGGGCGACCACTTCGTTGCCTGCCTGATCTTTGATCGGGCCGGTAAAGGGATGGAAGGTCCCGGCTTTGATCGCCGCCGCTTTCCCGGTAACCAGGGTCTGGACTTCGGCCGGGACTTTGGCGTTAAAGGGAGCCAGCTCGACCAGACCTTCCTTCATCCCATCCCAGATCTGGGTGGATTTCCAGGTCCCCGTGCTGACTTCCGTTGCCAGCCTGGTATAGAGGGCACCCCAGTTCCAGACCGGTGCGGTGAGAAAAGCGTTGGGGGCGAAGCTGCGCATGTCGGAGTTGTAGCCGATCACGTAAGCGCCGCGGGCTTCGGCGGCCTGCAGGGTGGCCGGAGCGTCCTGGTGCATGGCCAGCACATCGGCGCCGACGTCGAGCAGGCTGTCGGCGGCATCGCGCTCGATGCCCGGATCGAACCAGGTCTGGGTCCAGACCACCTTGACTTCGGCCTGCGGGTTGACGCTCCGCGCGCCGAGGGTAAAGGCGTTGATGCCGCGAATCACTTCCGGAATCGGGAAGGCGGCGACATAGCCGATGACGTTCTTCTTGGTCATCTTGCCGGCGACGATGCCGGAGAGGTAGCGCGGTTCGTACATGCGGCCGAAGTAGGTGCCGACGTTCTCGGCGGTCTTGAAGCCGGAGCAGTGCATGAAGACCACGTCTTTATTGCGCCGGGCAACGTCGATGGTGGCGTCCATGTAGCCGAAGCTGGTGGTGAAGATCAGGTTGGCGCCTTTGCGCACCAGACCGTTGATCACCCGGGCCGACTCGGCCCCTTCCGGCACCGATTCGATGTAGGTTGACGGCTTGACGAAGGGCAGCTTCTCCATCTCCAGGCGCCCCTGATCGTGGGCATAGGTCCAGCCGGCGTCACCGACCGGGCCGACGTAGATGAAACCGGCGGTGATCTCTTTTTCATGCTGGGCGGCGAAAGCAGAGCCCGCCAGGCAGGCGCTCAGCAGAATCGAAAACAGCAGCAGCTTCTTCATTGCAGATATCCTTTCTGGAAGAATGAACAGCCTGAAGGAAAGATTTTATTTAGATCAGTGTCTTCCGTCTGTCAAGCGCTGCGAAACTCTTTTTTCGGTGGTTCGACTATTTCAGTTTCAGCTTGCTGCTGATGTTGTTCTCCAGCCAGCTGGCGTCCCACCATTCGAGGGGCTGTACTGCGACCCCGGAGACGAACACCCCGTAGTGCAGATGATCGCCGCCCGCCATGCCGGTTGCGCCGCTGCGACCGAGGTTCTGCCCCTTGACGACCATCTCCCCGGGGGCGACATCGAGCTGACTCATGTGAGCGTAAAGGGTCTGCAGGCCAAGGCCATGGTCAATGACCACGCAGAGGCCGTAGATGCCGAGAAAATCGGCCCAGACCACTTCGCCGTCGTTGGCCGCAGGAACTTCCGCCAGGGCCACCGAGGCCAGGTCGTAGCCGAGGTGCACCGCTTCATCAACCTTTTTCCCCTCGTAGTAATAGCTGCGATGATCGGCAAAGTAGGCCAGCTCCGAAGCTCGCGGCATGCGCAGGAAACGCCCCAGCCAGAGCGGCGTGTTGGCGGTTTTGCTGGCGAGCTCCACCATTTTGTCGCGATTCTGCTGGCGGATCTGGCGGTTGACGTAAAGGAACGTGTCGATCGGCTCGCCGACCTGCGGCACCAGCGGCTCGAATTCTGGAGTTTTCTGTTGTAGGAAGGACTTGCTCAGGTTGATTTTCCGCTGCCGGAATTTCTTGTTGTTGGCGCGATAGTAAAAACCGGCCTGACGTTCGTTTCCAGCCAGGTCGATCGCCAGAATGCGAGGCACAAACTCGCTTTCCGGCATATTGTACGGGTAGGCGAAAAGGCTGACATAGTCACCCGAGCCCTGCTGAAACGCCGGAAAAAACAGGTCGCCGATCTGCACGCCGGTTTGTTCCACCGCTTCGTTCAGGCGGTAAATGACCAGACCGCTGCCCCCCTTGGTGAGATTATGCGCTTTACTCAGGGTCGAAATAATCGGCGGTCGGGTGTCGTAGGTCAGGTTGAAGAGTTGCTGGGAAACATTCCCTTTGCCGAGATGGTAGATCGCCTGGTCACCGACCAGGACTTCGACCTGGATCGCACCATCCTTGATTTTTAGCGGTGCGAGGTTCAACTCCAACTGCGATTGGCCGGTCTGTGGCGGAAAAGTCTGATTCAACAGGGGCAGGCGCCGACCCTCCTGTATGACAGTGACCTGAAGGGTTTTCAGGCCCATTCCGTCATCCTTCAGGTCAAGCAGAAGCGGCGTTTTCGCAGAGACCGGGCCTTGTGCCGGCGTCAGGACGAGCAGCGGCCCTTCGGTGTCGCGCAGGTAGAAAACAGCGCCGGCGATCAGACCGCCAAGCAGCAGGAGCAGAAAAAACTTTTTCAAGGATTTCAAAGGGTAACCTCGTGCGAATTAGTCATTTAAAGTCTTACGGGCGAAAAAAATCATCGTGACAGCTTGCAGGCTGCCACGATGGTTTCTGATTGTCGGCCCTGGCCGGTATTTTGTCAAGAGGTGCTCAGGCGTGAATCGCTTCACCTAGCGCCGCCAGGGCTGCTTCCTTCAAGCTTTCAGCGAGCGTTGGATGGGCATGGCAGGTCACTGCCAGGTCATGTACGCTGCCACCGAAGTTAACGACCGTAGTCGCTTCGGCAATCAGCTCAGAAGCATGCGGCCCAACGATATGAAACCCGAGAATCCGTCCGCTGTCAGGAGCGGCGAGCACCTTGACAAAGCCGTCGGTGGTGCCGTTGCAGAGCGCCCTCCCGCTGGCGGCGAAGAAGAATTTCCCGGTCTGGTAGGGGATCTGGTCCCGTTTCAGCCCCTCTTCGCTGCGGCCCACCGAAGCGACCTCCGGCCAGGTGTAGGTGACCGCGGGGACCGCCCCGTAGTTAACGGACGATTTCTGTCCGGCGAGCCGTTCGGCAAACACCACTCCTTCTTCGCTCGCTTTGTGGGCCAGCATCGGTCCTGGGATCAGGTCGCCGATGGCATAGATGCCCGGCACGGCGGTCTGGTAGTTTTCGTCAACCTCAAGCTGCCCTTGCCGGTTCGGTGTCAGACCGACCGCTTCGAGGCCGAGGCCGGCGGTCTGGGCGCGCCGACCGGTGGCGACGAGGATCTTGTCGCAGTCGAGCTGCTGCTCCCCTGTTTTTGTGCTCAAGCCGACCCGAAGGCCATCGCTGGTCTGTTCAAACGTCTCCAGCCGGGTGTCGAGCAGGATCGTCAGTCCCTGTTTCTTCAGGCTGCGCTGGAGCATCTGCGCCAGCTGCGGGTCGCTCTGCGGCAGAATCTGCGGCAGCATTTCGACCACCGTCACCTCGGCACCCAGACGGCTCCAGACCGAGCCCATCTCCAGGCCGATCACCCCGCCGCCGACCACCACCAGCCGCTTTGGCACTTCTGTCAGGCTCAGGGCATCGCGGGCGTTGATGATCGATTCGCCGTCAAAGGGCAGGTGGGGAAGTTCGATCGCCTCGCTGCCGGTCGCCAGCAGGATGGCTGGTGCCGAGAGCTCTTCATGATTTTCCCCGGTTACAACCCTGACCCTAATTCCCGCCATCAATTCAGCGGTTCCTGTGAAGGTGGTAATCTTATTTTTTTTCATCAGGCCGCTGATGCCGCCGGTCAGTTTAGTGATGATCGCCTCTTTCCGGACCATCATCTGCGCCAGGTTCAGTTTAACCTCGCTGATATCGATGCCATGCTCGGTGAACTCTTCCCGGGCCCGGGCAAAGTGCTCGCTCGATTCGAGCAGCGCCTTGCTCGGGATGCAGCCTTCGTTCAGGCAGGCCCCGCCCAAGGTCGCGCGTTTTTCGACGAGTGCGACCTGTTTGCCGAGTTGCGCAGCGCGGATCGCCGCCACATAGCCGCCGGGGCCGGCGCCGACCACCAGCAGGTCGAAAGACTGTTCAGACATGGGATGACTCCTCTTGCCGCGTGATTGGGACGCTGTTGGCTGGCATTACATTTCCAGCAGCATCTCTTCCGGGTCTTCGATGTAATTCTTGATCTGCTTGAGGAAACTGACCGCCTGTTTGCCGTCGATGATGCGGTGATCGTAGCTCAGCGCCACGTTCATAATCGGCCGGATGACGATCTGCCCGTCGATCACTACCGCCCGGTCCTGGATGGCGTGCATGCCGAGGATCGCGCTTTGCGGCGGGTTGAGCAGCGGGGTGGACAGCACCGATCCGTAGATGCCGCCGTTGCTGATGGTGAAGGTGCCGCCGGTCAGCTCGTCAAGCGTCAGCTTGCCGCTGTTGGCGCGGCCGGCAAAATCGCGGATCGCTTTTTCGATGTCATCGAAGTGCAGCCGGTCGGCATCACGGATCACCGGCACCACCAGCCCACGTTCGCTGCCGACGGCAACGCCGATATCGTAATAGTTGTGGTAGACGATGTCGTCGCCGTCGATGCGCGCGTTGACCTCGTCATATTCCTTCAGCGATTCGGCGCTCGCTTTGACAAAGAATGACATGAAGCCGAGCGGCACCCCATGCTTCTTTTCGAAGGCCTGTTTATGGCTGTTGCGCAGGGTGATGAGCCGGCTCATGTCGATTTCGTTGAAGGTGGTCAGCATGGCGGTCTGCTGACGGGCCTGCAGCAGGCGTGCGGCGATCTTTTTGCGGATCTGGGACATCGGCACCCGCTTGATCCGGTCATCGGCTTTCGCCGTCGGTTTATTTTCGTCTGCCGGTCTTACCGGAGGCGCTTTTTCTGCCTCGGGAGGGACGGGTGTTGTCTCTTTGGGCGGCGGCTCTGCGCCAGCCTCAGGCAGGTCGTCGACCAGGATGCGGCCACCGCGACCGCTGCCCTTGATGGTGCTCAGGTCGATATTGCGCTCGGCCGCCAGCTTGGCGACCGCGGGGTTCATCGGCGGCAGTTCGGCGGTTTCTGCCGCCACCGGTTGGGCCCTGTCCGGATCCGCCACGGCAGCTTTCTCCTGCGGCGCTGCGGGCTTTGCTTCGGGCGCTGCCGCGGCCGACTCGTCGATCTTGCCGATGACGGCGCCGATTTTCACCGTTTCACCATTTTGAGCGATGACGCTCAGCTTGCCTGAGACTTCGGCGTTCAGTTCGACGTTGATCTTTTCCGTCTCCAGCTCGAGCAGCAGCTCGTCCTTCGTGATAAGATCACCATCCTTTTTGAACCATTGGCCGATTTCAGCTTCGACAATCGATTCCCCGACCTGTGGCACGATGATATCCATCCGTCGTCAGTCCTCCCTGGCTGCCAAAGCAGCCTCGATAATCCGCTGTTGCTCCAGCTGGTGAACCCGGTGTGATCCGACGGCCGGGCTGGCTGAACTCTTGCGGCCGATATAAACCGGCTCTCGGCCGAGCAGCTTGCGCAGCTGTGGCCGCAGGTTGTCCCAGGCGCCGCCGTTGCCGGTTTCCTCCTGGACCCAGAAGAGTTCGCAGTCTTGCGGGTAGCTGGTCATGAGGTTTTTCAGCAGGTCCTGATGCAGCGGGTAGAGCTGCTCGATGCGGACCAGGGCGACATCTTTTATTTGCTGCGCGGTGCGCTGTTGCAGCAGGTCGTAATAGATCTTGCCGCTGCACAGGATGACCCGGCGGCAGGTTTCTGCGGGCAGGTCGTCGGGAATGATTTCCTCAAAGCGACCTGTTGCCAGCTCGTCGAGGGTTGAGGTGCATAGCGGATGGCGCAGCAGGGCTTTGGGGGTAAAGACGATCAACGGGCGACGGTAGGGGCTGCGAACCTGGCGCCGCAGCAGGTGGAAAAGTTGCGCCGGAGTGCTTGGGTAGATGACCTGCATGTTATTGTCTGCGCAGAGCTGCAGATAGCGCTCAATCCGCGCACTGGAGTGCTCCGGGCCCTGCCCTTCATAACCATGCGGCAGGAACATGCACAGCCCCGAAGAGCGATCCCACTTGGCCATGCTGCTGGCGATAAACTGATCGATGATCACCTGGGCGCCGTTGGCAAAGTCGCCGAACTGAGCTTCCCAGATGGTCAGGTTGTGAGGTGTCTCGACTGAATAGCCATATTCAAAGCCGAGAACCGCAGCCTCGGAGAGCATGCTGTTGAAAACCTGGAAACGGCAACCGGCTTTTTCGGCGATCAAGCTCAGCGGGGTATGGGCTTTGGCCGTTTTGTTGTCGGTAATTGTAGCGTGGCGATGGTTGAAGGTGCCACGCCGGGAATCCTGCCCGGAAAGCCGCACCCCGGTCCCTTCGTGGACCAGACTGGCGTAAGCGAGATTTTCTGCGGTCCCCCAATCAAGCGGACCGCCGGCGGTCACGGCGGCGTGACGTTTTTCCAGCAAGGCCGCGATCTTGCGATGCGGCGTGAAAGCGTCCGGAATCTTGGTCAGAGCTTTGCTGAGCTGCAGCAGGGTTGATTCCGCGACGCCGGTCGCGGTCGGCGTGAAACTGAAGCTTCGCTGGACCTTGGCCCATTTTTTCAGAAACCCTTCCTGGGTTTTCAATGGCTGACGGTCCAGGGCAGCTTCCAGTTCGTTTTCGACGCTCTGATTCAGGGCGTCGAGTTCTTCCTCGCTGAAACCTTCCTGCAGCAGCTGGTTGCGGTAAATGTCTGCCGTGGGTGGATGATTGCGGATCTTTTCGTACATCAGCGGCTGGGTAAAAAATGGCTCGTCACCTTCGTTGTGTCCGTGGCGGCGGAAGCAGATCACCTCGATCACGACATCCTTGCGGAATTTCTGCCGGAATTCCAGGGCCAGGCTGGCAGCCTGCAGTAACGCTTCTGGATCGTCGCCGTGCACATGGAAGATCGGCGACATCAGCATTTTGGCGATATCGGTCGGGTAGCAGGTCGAACGGGCATCGACCGGCAGAGTGGTGAAGCCGATCTGGTTATTGATGACGATATGCAGGGTGCCGCCGGTCCGATAACCTTCCAGCTGCGACAGGTTGAGGGTCTCAGCGACGACCCCCTGGCCGGCAAAAGCGGCGTCGCCGTGAATCAGCAGCGGCAGGACCAGCTGTTCAGCATCTCCGTCGAGATGGTCCTGACGGGCGCGGCATTTTCCTTCGACGACCGGATCGACTGCCTCGAGGTGGCTGGGATTGGACGCCAGCGATATGTGGACAGCGCCCTGGGCGAAGGAACGGTCGCTTGAATAGCCTGTGTGGTACTTGACGTCACCCTCGCCGACGATCTGGAAGGCCTCATTATCGGCGAATTCGGCAAAGATGTTCTCCAGGGGTTTCTGAAAAATATTCGCCAGCACGTTGAGCCGGCCGCGGTGAGCCATGCCGATGATCGCGTCCTGGATCGCGAGCCCGGCGGCGCATTCCAGAATATGGTCGAGCAGCGGGATGACCGATTCCGCGCCCTCGAGGGAAAAGCGTTTCTGACCGACGAACTTGCGGTGCAGAAAGGTCTCGAAGCGGGTCGCTTTGAGGAGCATTTCCTGGGTTGCAAGCTTTTTCTGCCTGCTGAGCTGCGGGCGATTGCCGGAGGACTCCATGCGCCGCTGCAGCCATTGCCGCTCTTCAGGGATCGGGATATGCATGAACTCGGCCCCGAAGCTGCGGCAGTAGGTCTGCTGCAGCACTGCGACGATCTCCTGCAGACTGGCCTTCGGCAGAATGAACTGGTCAGTGGCAAATTCGCGCTTGAGGTCGGCATCGGTCAGGCCGAATTCGGCGAGTTGCAGCTGTGGGTGGTTCAGTTCGCAGGGGGTCAGGGGATCGACGCAGGCATAAATGTGGCCAATCTCCCGGTAACGACGGATCAACGACTGGACGGCCGCCGGTTTGTGATCGTTGCCTGCGCCGCGACCGTTTTCCTGGCCCAGTTCGAACCCGGCGAAGAAGCTGCGCCACTCCTGGCTGAGCTGCTCAGGGTTCTGCAAATAGAGTTCGTACTGTGCTTCGATCCACTGTGGGCTGATGTTGTCCGAGGCAGACATGAAATGGCGACCACTCCTTTAGGGCTGGTTTGAAACCAGATAGCTACGGCAATTGTCATCAAGTATAAAGCAGTGATCGCTCAGCTGCAATAAAGGGTTGTAATGATGGGATGTTACATAATAAAAGCCGGACAAGTTAATGAAGATTAAAAAAACTTGACGTCTTGCCCGTTTGAATGTTAAAAATAAACAATAAATCAATGCTTTCGGCTGACTGCTGGAAAGGAGTCCCCATGGAAATTTCAGGTTCAATGAGCCAGCTCGCGCAAGCGGTGGCCACCAACAAAGCCCAGGCCGGTTTCGATGTGCTCACCAAGACTCTTGCCAAGCCCGAGCAGAACCAGCAGGCCGACCAGCAGCGTCAAGATGTCGCCGAGCAGACCGGCAAAGGCCTGACTATCGATATCAAAGCCTGATTTATTTCTCCATCCGAAACCCTCAAGGACCCGTAGCGAGTCACCTGAATCGTTACGGGTCCAGCTGTTTTAACCGGCCGGCAAGGGGTGGGGTCGGCCGTTGTCATCCAGGTGCACAAAGGTGACCCGGGTGCTGAAGACCTCCTTCTCCAGGCTTGCTCCCGGTTCGTCAGCAAACACATCGACCGCGTAGGTCACCGAGGAGTTCCCTTTCGCGCTCTGTTCGATATGAAAACGGAGAATTGAACCGTTCTCGACCCGATGTTTGAAGCGACTGGCATCCATGGCGACCGTCACCAGGGTGCAGCCTGGAAACTCACGGGAGGCCGCCATCCAGGCGTTCTCGTCGACCCATTTGAGCATGACCCCACCAAACAGATAACCGTGATGATTCAGATGTTCCGGGCGGACCAGAGTGAAGTTATCCATCTATTGCTCCGCGGCTGTCATTAAACTGCTCTTCGGCATGATAGGACGAGCGGACCAGCGGCCCGGCCTCGACGTGGCTGAATCCAAAGTCGCGGCCGGCTGCAGCGAGATCGGTAAATTCCTCAGGCGGCACATAGCGGGCTATCGGGTAGTGCGCTGTGCTCGGGGCCAGATATTGTCCCAGCGTCAAGAGTTGGCAGCCATGCGCCCGTAAATCCTGCATCACCTGAAGTGTTTCTTCCCGGGTTTCTCCCATGCCGAGCATCAAACCGGATTTGGTGAGGATCCGCGGAGAGTGCTGTTTGCTCTCCTGCAGCAGCTGCAGCGAGCGTTGGTAGGATGCTCCCGGACGCACCTCGGGGTAGAGGCGGGGGACGGTTTCGATATTGTGGCCGAGGATATCAGGTTCGGCAGCCAGGATCTGGTGGAGTGCGTGCCAGTTGCCGCAGAGGTCGGGAATCAGCAGTTCGATGCGACAGCTGCCCGCCTGTTGGCGGATTTCCTCGACCAGGGCGACGAACTGACTGGCGCCGCCATCGGCCAGATCATCTCGGGTCACCGAGGTGATTACGGCGTGCTGCAGCTCAAGTTCCGCAATCGCCCTGGCCACCTTGGCCGGTTCGGCGGGGTCGGGCGGCAGTAACTCGCGGCTGGCAACATTGCAGAACCGGCAGAGTCGGCTGCAGCTGTCACCAAGGATCATGAAGGTTGCCGTCCCCTTGCTCCAGCATTCGCCCTGATTGGGGCAGGCGGCGCTGCGACAGACGGAATGCAGCCCTTGCTGACGGTGATAACGATCGATCTCCGCGTACTTTTTGCCCGCAGGAAATTTTACTTTCAGCCAATCAGGCTTGCGATTGTGGTTTTTTTTCATGACGAAATCTGTCGGCGTTGACGGTTGCTGTTCAACCTCAGAATAACACGGCAGGATCTAGAGGAAACATAGAAAAGCCCGACCAGCTGGGCTGATCGGGCTTTTCCCGCGAGGCATGTTTGTCAGGCCGGTTCGAAGTTGCTTTTGTCGACCCCGCAGAGCGGACAGCACCAGTCATCGGGGATATCCTCGAAGCTGGTGCCCGGCGCAATGCCATTGCCTGGGTCGCCTTGGGCCGGGTCGTAAACATAGTCACAGATGATACAGCGGTACTTGTCCATTGGAGCCTCCTTGAGGAAAATTTAAGCGAGTCTAGCAGACCGCTAAAAACATGACAAGTCAGGTTATGTTTCTCTGTTTGAGGGGTCTTCTGCCGCCTCAAACCATTTCCAGGACCGCCCGCACGGCTTTTTCGATCCCTTCAGCGGCTTCGCTGATGTTGCCCGCCAGCATGTAGGCGGGGGATGTGACCAGCTTGTTCTGTTTGTCGATGACGAATTCCCTGACCGGGCAATCGACATGCGTCGAGCCCATGGCCGTGACGGCCTGAGCGGTCCCTGCGTCGGTGCCGATCGTCAGCTGATGGGTCAGTTTGTCATCGCCGAGAACTTTGGATATCAGGGCCGGAGCGATGCAGACGGCGCCGAGGGGTTTTTTTGCCGCGACCACTTCACGCACCAGGCGGGCGACTTCCGGATGGACTTCGCAGTCAGTGCCTTTGAAGGCAAAGTTACACAGATTCTTCGCGGCACCGAACCCGCCCGGCAGGATCAGAGCGTCGATATCTTTGGCACTGATTTTCGCGATGTTGGAGATGTTGCCCCGGGTAATTCGGGCCGATTCTTCCAGCACGTTTCTTACCGCGCCTTCGACCGGCTCGCCGGTTAAATGGTTGACCACCGCCTGTTCCATGTCCGGAGCCATGCAGACGGCTTCCGCGCCGGCCCGATCCAACGCCAGCAGGGTGATAACCGCCTCGTGAATTTCGCTTCCGTCATAAACGCCACAGCCCGCAAGGATAACGCCTACTTTCGCCATAAAAGATCCTCCTGAATAGAAAAAGAATGGTTAGCCGTTACGCCGTCTGCTAAAGCATAGCAGAATAATCCGCTCCGGCGATAACTGGCGTAGCAATGATTGATCTGCTCAGTTCCTGGTGTAAAGGACCGCAATTCCGCGGGCGATCTTGTCGCCGAGGGCTTTGAGGCTGTGCAGTTCGTTCGAATCCCAGTAGACCGAATCACCCGGGTCGAGAATATACTGCTCGCTGCCGTGGAGCAGTTCTATCTGCCCTTCGAGGACATAAAGAAACTCTTCGCCGGTGTGCTGGACCGACTGGGCTTTGGTGGTCTGATGCGGGTCGAATTCGACCAGAAAGGGTTCCATGTGTTTATGTTTCTTGCCATAAGCCAGGGAGTGGTAGACGTAGGGTTGCGGAGGGCCGCCGTGCCGCGGGCGCCGATTCAGCAGGTTAGAGTCGCCAGCGCGGACCACCAGGCATTTCTGTGTATTGTCCTCTTCCTCAAAGAAGGTCTGCAGCGGCACTTTCAGCGCTTTGGCGATCCGCAGCAAGGTCGCCAGCGGCGGGATCACCTGCTCGTTCTCGATCTGTGACAAAAGCGGCTTGGAGAGTTCTGTCTCCTGCGATAAATCCTGGAGAGTCATGCGCCGATCCTGCCGCAGGAGGCGAATTTGCGGACCGATCTGCAACTCTTTGACTTCTGCTCTGAACTCGTCCATAGGTAGGTTCCTTTTGTTAGATTTGCTGGAACAATTTTTAACTTTGAATGGCCAAACAGTCAAGAATTTAGAACAACTCCGCGCAGACTGGAATCGTTCTGCGGCCTGTGTTAAACAGAAGCAGACAGCCGCAACATCTGACCAGCCCTGTTTGCATCCTCCTGCCCGAGGTTTATGGTGACGAAACCCGCTTCGAAGTATTCTGACGTCCAGGCCATCCTTTTTGACCTTGATGGGACCCTCTTGAGGGTCCAGATGGCTGAATTCATCCCACGCTATATCGACGGACTGGCGGCCTGTTGTGCCGACCTGACAAAGCCGAAGACCTTTCAGCGTGCAATGCTTGGCACCATCCGCATGCTGATTCAATCTGCCGGGGATGGCATTTCGACAAATGCGCAGCGGGTCTTTGCAGCCCTGCAGGAACGCCTTGAGGTGCCGGAAGAGCAACTGCGTGAGCGGTTTGAGCACTATCGGCAGACCGGACTGGCCGAGCTTCAGCCATTGGTCAAACCGATCCCCCTGGCTCGGGCGATACTCGAAGAATGCCGCACGAAGCAGATGACGCTGGTTCTGGCCACCAACCCGGTCTTTCCCCGCTTCATGATCGATGCGCGGGTCGCCTGGGGGGGGCTGGACCAGGGAATTTTCCACCACCTGACCAGTATTGAGAACAGCCGCTTCTGTAAACCTCACCCCGGCTATTTCCGCGAGATCTGCGAACAGCTGGGCCTTGCGCCTCAGCAGTGTCTGATGGTGGGGAACGATACGCAACATGATCTGGCCGCCAGCGCGGTGGGCATGCCGACCTTCCTGGTCGATACCTGGGTTGTCGAGCGGGAGGGGACCCCCTGGCCATGTCCGAATCGAGGCGATCATGCTGCTTTGCAGGGTTATTTACGGGAGGTTGTCTGTTGAAAGAATATTCTCCGCAGAGAGGTCCGCGGGCGAAACCAGAGAATATAACTTGCATTTTTGAGGAATAATTAATAAAGTTGAATGTCGAATTTCTCTTGAAACAGCACTTACCTGGAAGGGAGTGGAGGCTGAACTTATGCCAAGACTGGTAGAAAACCCTGATCTCGCGTTCCGACTGGCCCGGGCAATCGTATCTGACATCGCTCTCTACAACCAGGACAAGGTCACAGAAGGGATTAAGAGCGACAGTATCTTTGAGCTGATGTCTGACGAACTCGAAGAAGGGCGTGAACACTTCTTTTCCCGGGTTTCCCCGGAGATGCCGAACCGTGACCACCTCTACGAACGAGCGATCGTCGACGTGATGATCAAGCAAGCCGGGAAAATAGAAAGCCCTATCTGGTAAATGGAGCCTGCGAAACAGTTTATTTTCCCTCTCGAGCGCGCGGCTGAGCGGCTGGATTGCTTTTTGGCCGAATGTCTCCCCGAGCTGTCCCGATCGCAGCTGAAGAAGCTGATCACGACTGGTCAGGTTCGGTTGGACGGTGTTCCGGCAAAGGCGGGCCTGAAGCTCAAGGGCGGCGAAAATATCGATGTCGAACTGCCGGAACCGGCGCCGGTCGCGGCGGTCCCCGAAGCACTCCCCCTGAAAATTCTCTTCGAAGATCAGCACCTGATCGTGGTTGACAAGGCAGCGGGAATGGTGGTACACCCCGCCGCCGGTCATGCGCGCGGCACCCTGGTGAACGCGTTGCTGCATCACTGCACCGATCTGGCCGGGATCGGCGGGGAGCTGCGCCCGGGAATTGTGCACCGGATCGACAAGGATACCTCAGGAGTGCTGGTCGCGACCAAAAACGACCTGAGTCATCAACACCTGGCCGCGCAGTTCAAGGCGCACAGCATCAAGCGTCGTTACCTGGCGCTGGTGCATGGGCAGGTGCAGAACCCGACCGGAGTCATCGATCAGCCGATCGGTCGCCACAGCGTGCAACGGAAAAAGATGAGCAGTAAAACCCGGCAGGGAAAGCGCGCGGTCACTCACTGGAAAGTGCTTAAGCGCTATGATGTCGATCGCCTGACCCTGCTTGAGCTGTCTCTGGAGACCGGCCGCACCCACCAGATTCGGGTGCACCTGTCGGAGATGAACCTGCCGCTGGTGGCCGATCCGCTGTACAGCAACCGGGCGCGGATCAATGCGGTCAATGATCTGCAATTACGCAAGTTGATTGAAAAGTTTGCCGGCCAGGCTTTGCATGCGCAGGTTCTGGGATTCATCCATCCGGTCACGGGTGAGGCCCTGGAGTTTCGCAGCGAGCTGCCGGCGGTCTTTCAGGCGGTCATCGCCTACCTCGATGAAAAATACGCTGCAGCGCAATAAATAGCTGCAGCGGGCTGGAGTATCAGAATGAAACTTGTCCGCAAAGGAAAAATATCGTATCTGCAACCTGGCGCAGCGAGCGGCGGCGTGGTCGCAGGGTTCAGCACGCGTAACGGCGGGGTCAGCCGTGCGCCCTACAATTCATTGAATCTCGGCCTGAACACCGATGATCAGCTGGCGCATGTCGATGGCAACCGTTCGACCTTTGCGCGCAGCTTCGATCTGTCGCCGCATCAACTGCTCACCGTCAAGCAGGTGCATGGCAATGACCTGCTGCTGATCGATGAGCCGAATCCCGATCTGAGCCATTTTTTATCGGTCGAAGTCGATGCGATCGTCACCAATCAGCCAGGGATCATGATCGGTGTGCTGGTCGCCGACTGCTACCCGGTGTTGCTCTGGAATGCCGAAACGCGAGTGATTGCCGCGGTCCACGTCGGCTGGCGCGGCGCCGCCAACGGCATTCTGGGGAAGGTCATAGCAACGCTCGAAAAAAGTCTTTCCTGCCCCCCGGAGCAATTGCACGCTGCCATCGGTCCGGGGATCGGGGCGCATAAATATGAAGTCGATCGGCCGGTACGTGAAGCGTTTCGCCAAGGGACCGGTTTCTGGAATGAAATTTCCGCCGAAACCCGCCTGGGTCACTGGCAGCTCGATCTCGCCATGAGTAGTCGCTTGCAGCTGGAGCAGGCCGGGCTGCAGGCAAAAAATATAGACTCGGCTAAAGAGTGTACCTGTTGTCATCCCGAACTGCTGTTTTCCTACCGGCGGGACAATGGAGCCACCGGGCGACAGCTTGGATTTATCCTTTTGAGCTGAGATGACGCAGAGCCGCTATCGTCGGGCGGATATTTAAGCTCTTGGAAATGACTGAAATATCAAGCTTTTCAGTGTGCGCCGGATAAAAAAATGCATCTGGCGCATTTTTTTTTGTTAAAGATGAGATGGTTTCAGATTTTTGTCAGATGCCGTGAGTATAGTGGCGACATATTCAACGACGTTCCTGATTTACAGGTTCGGAGGGGGGAGGCCCCCATTCTCTTTGATGAGGATGGGGGCTTTCCATTTGGGGTTTATTTCCGCCAGAAAGACGGGAAAAACAGCACCAGGACCGTGAAAAGCTCCAGCCGTCCCATCAGCATGCAGAAAATCAGCACCGACTTGCCGAACGCCGGCACCGCGGCAAAATTATCGACCGGGCCGACCGTGCCGAGCCCGGGGCCGATGTTCGCCAGACAGGCAACCACAGCCGCGCCGCCGGAAATCAGGTCCATCCCGCTGGCCGCCATCAGCAGCGATGCCAGAACAAAGACACCGATAAACAGAGCGAAAAAGCCGAGGATCGATTGCAGGACTTCTTTGTCGACCGGCCGGTTCCCCAACTTCACCAGCCGTATCGCGCGGGGATGAATGAGACGGAACAGCTGGACCTGCGCGTGCTTGAACAGCAGCAGGATGCGCGCGACCTTCATCCCGCCGCCGGTCGAGCCGGCGCAGCCGCCGATGAACATCAGCATAACCAGCAGATACTGAGCGAGCACCGGCCAGGTTTCATAGTCGGCGGTGCCGAAACCGGTGGTGGTGATGATCGAGGCGACCTGGAAGGTCGAGAAGCGCAGGTTTTCCCCCAGTGACTGGTAGGTCTCCCCTGACCAGTTGAAGAGCATGATAATCAGGGTGGTAAAAAAGATGATCCCCAGGTAGCAGCGGAACTCTTCGTTGCGGTGGACTTCATTCAGCCGGCCGCGCAGCAGCTGGAAGTGCAGGGTGAAGTTGACGCCGGCCAGAATCATGAAGATGGTGATCACCCCGTCGATGTAGGCGCTGTCGTAGGCGGCGACCGATGCGTTGCGGGTCGAGAAGCCGCCGGTCGCCAGAGTGGCGAAAGAGTGGCAGACGGCGTCGAAAAAGCTCATTCCGCCAAGCATCAGCAGCAGCGTTTCTAGAGCTGTCAGCAGCAGGTAGACCCCCCAGAGCAGCTTTGCAGTATCCTGGATCCGCGGGCGCAGTCGATCCGCCGTGGGGCCGGGGACTTCCGCCTTGAACAGCTGCATGCCGCCGACCCCGAGCATCGGCAGGATCGCCAGCGAGAGGACGATAATCCCCATCCCCCCCAGCCAATGGGTCAGGGCGCGCCAGAAGAGCAGGCTCTGCGGCAGGGATTCGATCTCGGTCAGGATCGTCGAGCCGGTGGTGGTGAAGCCGCTCATGGTTTCGAAGATCGCGTCGAGGGGCGAGGGGATGGCCCCCGAAAGGAGGTAGGGCAGGGCGCCGAACAGCGCGAAGAAGGTCCAGCCGAAGGTGACCACGGCGAACCCTTCCCGGACCGAGAGTTCTTTGTCGCTTCGGCAGCAGCGGAACAGCAGTCCGCCAACTGAGAAGCAGATTAGTGCTGACAGTAGAAATGAAAGCCAGACCCCATCGGAATAGTAGATTGAGAAGGGGAGAGGGGCAAGCAGTGTGCCGGAAAGGTAGATGAGCAGAGCACCAAGAATCCGCAGGGTCAGGATCAGGTTCATTCAGGCAAAAAACCTTTCCACCTTGCTCAGTGCTTCCGGCAGCGCGAAAATCAGTACCCGGTCGCCGGTCTCCAGGACATTGTCCCCGGTCGGAATCTCGTAGGACTCTCCCCGGACGATCGCGCCGATGATCGCCCCACGGGGAAAGTGAAGGTCTTTCAGGGGTTTGCCGGACAGGGCGCTATCCTTGCGGACTTCGAATTCGAGCACCTCAGAGTTGCTGCCTTCGACCGCGGCGAGGGAGATGATTTCTCCCCGGCGGACGAATTTCAGAATGGTCGACGCCGCGGCCAGGCGGGGCGAAACACAGGCATCGATCCCCAGGTCAGAGGCCAGACCGAGCAGCTCTGGCTGGCTGACCAGGGCCAGGGTGCGGCGCACCCGATGCTGCTTGGCGAGCAGGCAGGTGAGGATATTGGTTTCATCATTCTCGGTGACGGCGATAAAGACGTCGGCATCCTGCAAGCCTTCGTCCAGCAGCGTCTGCACGTCCTTCCCTTTCGCATTGAGAACAACGGTCTTGTTGAGCTTCTCCGCAAGCTTGTAGCAGCGCTCTTCGGACTTTTCGATCAACTTGGTGGCAAACTGCAGTTGTTCCAGGCTTTGCGCGACCTGCACGCCGATGTTGTTGCCGCCCAGAATGAAGGCCCGGTAGTTCGGTTTGGCTTCGATCTTTTCCGACTGCAGCAGGTAGTTGATCGCCGGCATTTCGTCGCGATGGGCAAAGATATAGATCTTGTCGCCGGACTGAATGATGTCACCGCCCCGCGGAATGATCGTCGCGCTGCCGCGGGTGATGGCGACGACGACGAAGCGGTACATGCCGCGCAGCTCGCCAAGTTCGCTCAGAGAGAGATCGCACAGGGGGTTGTCCGCGGTAATCCGGTAGCCTTGAAAGAGGATCTGCCCTTCGGCGAATTCGGCGACATCGAAGGCCCGTGCGCTGCAGGCGAGTTTGGCGAGTTCCTCGGCAACGGCGTCTTCCGGATTGATCAAGAGATCGATACCCAGTTTCTCCTTCGAGAGAACCGCCTTGCTGCCGGTATATTCAATGCTCTTGGTGCGGGCGACCCGGGTATCGACCTGATATTCGCGCGCCAGCAGGCAGGCAAGAATATTGACCTCGTCCATGTTGGTGACGGCGATGAAGATATTAGCCGTGCTGATTCCGGCCTGCTCGAGGACTTCCGCACTGGCGCCGTTGCCGGTGACGCCGAGCACGTTCAGGCGGTCCTGGGCGCGTTCGATTTTTTCTTCATCCTGGTCGACCAGGGTGACTTCATGCCCTTCTCGGGAAAGCCGGTCGCAGAGGAAATAACCCACCTGCCCCGCACCAACGATAAGGATTTTCATCAGTTAACTCGCTGTTAAGGGAAGTGTTGCCGCGTGGCAGCAATCGCGTACAATCGCATAAATCGAAAAATTGTGCAATAATCCAGCAGTCTCTCTCTGGCTGAACGGAGTTGTAACGCAATGGATTTTTTTATCGAAGTGGATGACGCGACCCTTCGTCGCGAGCGTGAAAAAGCGCGGACCCTACGTAAACAAGGCTGGTGGCAAAACCGGATTGCCAGGGGGCGATGCCACTATTGCGGCCAGCAGGTCCCACCCAAAGAGCTGACCCTCGATCATGTGGTGCCGCTGGCGCGCGGGGGACGCAGCACCAAGGGGAACTGTGTGCCGGCCTGCAAGGAATGTAATAACCAGAAGAAAAACCTCTTGCCGCTCGAGTGGGATGCTTATCTGCAGCGGGTTCAGGAGCAATAAGCCGCGCGTTTCGTGAACGCAAAAGGGGCTGCCGAAATTGGCAGCCCCTTTTGCGTGGTCAGCTCAAATATCACGCGGCCGGCATCTGCCGGTAGTTTCGTGCTTTGGTGTAGAGCTCGATATACTGTTCCGCAGAGTTGGCCCAGCTGAAATCGCGCGTCATGCCCCGTTTGACCAGGGTCAGCCAGCGGCTGCGTTGCGGGTAGATTTCCAGCCCGCGGTCGATGGCGGCGAGCAGGGCGCCGGCCGAGGGGTCCTCGAAGACAAAGCCGTATCCCTGACGCGGGTTTTCTGTCACGTCGATGATGGTATCGGCCAGTCCGCCGGTCTTCCGCACCACCGGCAGGGCGCCGTAGTGCAGCGCGATCATCTGCGTCAGCCCGCAGGGCTCATAACGGCTCGGCACCAGCAGCAGGTCACTGGCGGCATAGATCCGCCGGGACAGGCCTTCGTCAAAGGTCAGATTGATCGAAATCCGCTGCGGCTGTTGGCCTTGCTGCTGGCGCCAGAACTCCATCGCCTGATGATCGCCGGTGCCGAGCAGGATGAACTGGATATCCCGCTGCAGCAGCTCCGGCCAGGCCTTTTGGACCAGGTCGATCCCTTTCTGTTGGTCGAGGCGACTGACGATAGCAATGATCGGCACATCGTGGCGCAGTTCCAGGCCCAGCTCTTTTTGCAGCAGCCGTTTGCAGGCCCGCTTGCCGTTCAGGTTGTCGGCGTTAAACGGGGTCGGCAAGGCGGTATCGAGGGCCGGATCCCAGATATGCCGGTCCAGGCCGTTGACAATACCGTGCAGATCTTCAGAACGCTCACGCAGCAGACCGTCAAAGCCATGCCCCTGCTCGCTGCCCTGAATTTCCATGCAATAGGTCGGGGAGACGGTGTTGATCACATCGGCGAACTGAATTCCCCCTTTGAGCGCCGACAGCCGGCCATAGTACTCCAGAGCATCCGGCTGGCCCAGCTGTCCCGGAAGCTGCAGCTGCTGCAGGGTTTCCAGGGGGAACATCCCCTGGTAGCCAAGGTTGTGAATGGTCAGCAGGGTGGCGGTTGCCGAGTAGAAGGGATTTTCCTTCAATTCGGTGCGCAGCAGAGGTGGAATGAGGCTGGCCTGCCAGTCATGGATATGGATAATATCCGGCCGGAAATCGAGCCGCTTGATCATTTCGAGGACGGCGCGACAGAAAAAGCCGAAGCGCAGGTTATTGTCGGGATAGTCTCCGTCTGCGGTTCCGTAGAGTGGGTCGCGATCAAAAAAGCGCGGACAGTCGATGAACCAATAGGGCACGCCATCGTAGGAGGCCTGTTTCAGGCTGCCGCGGTAAGGAACGCCCTGCAGGGTGACTTCGACACTTTTTCGCCCTTTGCGGATGCTAACTCCGCTGCGCTCGACGGAGCGGTGGCAGGGAAGAACGACCCGCACGTCATGCCCGAGCTGGCGCAGCGCGCGTGGCAGAGATCCGGCAACATCGGCAAGGCCGCCGGTTTTGGCAAAGGGGATTGCTTCCGGCGTAACAAATAGGATTTTCATCGTTTTTTCGCCTCCATTTGCTGAGGGGAGAGCCAGTTTTTCTGGTTCCGCCCCCTCGAGGAGTTGCAAAAAAACATCCACATCATAGCCGGACTTGGTCGCTAAGGGCCGCAAGCTGCGCAGGTTAATTAATAAATTAGTTATAATTTGTTTTAACTCATTGAAATCCCGCAGTGCTATTTCCTGAGAATAGAAAATTAAAAATTGTAAAAAAACGATAATGAGAGGTTCGAACGACTCACGATTGAACCAGTCGACTTCATTATAATAATTACATTTGAGGAGTTTTCGCCATATCCCTCGGTTAAATAACCGGTCCAGCACCTTAAACAGCTGGGAACGGTGCAGCACCGGATCTGCTTCCAGCAGATGTTGCAGGTCAGCCGCTTCTTCCGGCGGAAAACCCTCCGCCTCCGGGTAGTGAATCAGCACCAGCAGCTGAAGAAAATCGGCCCGCGTCAGTTGAGCCAGCCGCGGATCAGCGTATTCCTTCTGCAGTTGCTGGAGCAGGCCGGCCAGTTTTTTCTGTGCCCGTTTGGGGGCCTTAAGTTCCAGCAGCTCCTGCGCCAGTCGATTCGCCGGTTCGAACAGCAGGCCCTGATGATCGATGTGCAAGTTGAGCCGGCCGCTTTCGCCATGGCGCTGCCAGAGGGTCTGCCAGCGGCCGTCGCTGTCAGTCACGGCGTGAAATTGGCTGAAGGCGTGGGCGGCATAGGGAGCGAGGTTGAAATGTCCGCCGGAACTGAACTGTGCGGCCGGCCGTAAATGCTGGAGGCCGCTCGCCAGGTCGGTGGCGATGACGAAGTCTTTGCCTGCCGTACTCAAATTGCACGCCTGCTGAAGGTCTGAACTTTTTCCGTCGGCGCGGGCGGCCGAGGCGCCGATCCGGCCGCTGATCTGATGCGGCGAGTTGTTGCAGAGGATCAGCACGGCCCGCTCTGCCAGCCGATTGCTGTAGGCGAAGACGTTCTGTTCCACACCGAAGTCGGAGACAAAATCATACAGCTGGAAATGCTCGGCACCGCTGAACAGCGCCCGCTGGCGCAACAGCGGAAAGATCTGGCGCTGGTGGCGCTCGAGCATCTGCTGGTCAGGTTCTTCCTGCCAGCGCGGGGTGAGGTATTCCATGCCGTACTTTTCGTAATAACCCTCGATCTGCCCGTGGCCGAACATCGGCAGGCCGGGCATGGTCGCCAGCATGGTGGCGACGCAATAGTATTTATCCTCCTTGCCGAACTGTTCGACCGCCGGCTTTTCATCCGGATTGCTCATGAAGTTGACGAAGCGCTGCAGAATCGCCGGATCAAAGCTGAGGATGTTCTGGATGGTCTGGCGATACTTCTCGTTGTCCTCCCGCTTGAGCATGTTCATAAACGCGCTGTTGTAGACCCGGTGCATGCCGAGGGTGCGGACGAAATAGCCTTCCATCAGCCAGAAGGCTTCGGCCACCAGCAGGGTGTCGGGCGCTTCGCTGCGGATGCGATCGACCAGCTCGCGCCAGAACTCGACCGGAAACAGGCGATGGAACTCCTCGTTATCCATGGCGTAGTCGGCCCGCGAGGGCACCCCGGCGCCGCCGCCCGGTTGCGGATACCAGAGCCGCTGGAAGTGGCGCTTGGCCAGGGTCATGGCGGCGTCGAAGCGGATCACCCGAAAACGTTTGGCGACCTGGATAATCAGCTGGATCATCGCCTCGCGCACCTCAGGGATCAGGTAGTTCAGCTGCGCGGTGTCGTTCCACGGCAGGTGGGTGCCGTCGTTGCCGTGGTACAGGTAGCGGACTTCGCCGCTGTGCCGGTGCTGATAGCGACAGACCACCGCCGCCTCGCTGTGGTCGTAGTAGCCGTCCTCGATCTGCACAGCGAACTCGCTGTCGTCACTCAAATCGGGACCGCTGAAACGGTAGCCGGGATAGGGGGCGTGCGGCAGCTGAATGAACCAGTCCGGATGTTGACGCACCCAGCTCGAATCGATTCCGGTGTGATTGGTGACCACGTCGCAGGCCAGGTCGATGCCCCGCCGCTGACAGCGCTGGCGCAGATTTTCCAGCGCCGGATCGCCCCCCAGGTCGTCGGCGATCCGGTAATCGTGGATCGCATAAGCCGAGGCGGTCACCTGCAGCTGCCCGCAGAGCTGCTTGATCCGCAGCGACGCCTGGGAACGCTGCCAGATGCCGATCAACCAGAGGCTGGTAAAACCGCAGCTGGCGATCTGGTCGAGCTCCTCGTCGGGGATCTGGTCGAGACGCTGAATCTGGCGTCGATATTTACGGCTGAGCTGATCCAGCCAGACATAGGTCGATTTGGCCAGCAGTACGGTGCGCGGCATCCAGTCGAGGTCGAGGGTGAAGTTGGCGTACTCGGCGTCGACAAAGCGGGCCGGGTCGAGGGGAACGCTCTCCGGCTCGCCGGGAAAGCCCGGACTGAAGCCTTCGCGTTCCTGCAGGGCGAAGGCGCCGGCAATCCGCTGCAGCAGGTCGCTGCCGATAACCGCCGACCAGTGCTCGAGCAGAAATTCCAGTTGCTGGCGCAGACTCTCAGCCTTGCGCAGCGGCTCGAACAGTCGCGCCAGCAGGGATTGCGGCGCCCGCGGGTGGCCGTCATCGAGCACCGGCAGGGTCTGGTCGATCAGCTGCAGCTGCTGATGATAACGGGTCGCTTGCTGCAGGCGGATTTCTTCCGGGTGAAAGATGGGCGCAGCCGGCTGCAGGGCCGGGTTGTCCCGCTGTACGCGGAGCAGGAAAAGTTCCAGCAGCAGCTCGTCGAGCTGCCCGGCCTCATCGAGGTGGCGCAGCAGGTCAGCGATGCTGCAGCGCTGCAGACAGACCGGCAGGGCGGGAAACAGGCTCAGAAACTCAGTCAGAATGGTCTGCAGCTGCGGCAGGTCCAGCTGCTGGTCGCCGGACCGCAGCTGCTGCAGCGACAGCTGGCAGTTGCGGCTGCGCAGAAAATGTCGACCGATCTGCAGCAGGGCCTGGTTGAGGGCCGCCCAGAGCTCCAATTCGGCAGCAGACAACCCGGCAGGCTGCTGTCGGCGCAGGTGATCGGAAACCAGGTGCAGCAGATAGGTGCGCGGCGCTGGCGGGGTTTTCCGGTGCTGATCGGTCAAATGCAGCTGCTGCCAGCTGTTTTGCCCGCACTGAATGCCGAGAGGGTAATTCTGTTGACGCAAGTTCTGCTCCATAAAGCTAGTACCTGACCGATGGATCGGCATCCCTCAAAAAGGCGGCAGCCTCTTCCGGGGGCGTTGGGTTGATATGAAAGCCCGACCCCCACTCAAAGCCGGCAACCCGGGTCAGCTTGGGGGCCAGTTCGATATGCCAGTGGTAGTCCGAGGGGAGCGAGGCCCAGTAGTCGGGGCGTCCCCAGCGCAGGTGCATCGGCGGCGCGCTGTGCAGAATGAAGGAGTACGGGGGATCGCGCAGCACCGCCCGGAGACGGGCGAGGGTGTCGCGCAGGGTCTCGCCGAGCAGCAGCAGTTGCTGGTCGGTCTGCAGGGTGAAGTCGTGGGCATGCTCCAGCGGCGCGATCATCAATTCGAACGGCAGGCTCGAAGCATAAGGGGTGAAAACGAGAAAATTGCCGTCATCGCGGACGATCCGCTCCTTGCTGCTGCGTTCCTGGCGGAGCAGGTCACAGACCAGGCAGCGTTCCTTGCGCTGGAAATGTTCCCGGCAGTTGGCCAGCTCGGTGGCAATCATCGGCGGCACCAGCGGTACCGCGATCAGCTGCGAGTGGGAATGGGGAACATTGGCCGAGGCCTCGATGCCATGGTTCTTGAAAATGAAAATATAGCGGAAACGGCTGTCGTTGCGCAGGTCGAGCATCCGGGTGCGGAAGGCTTTCAGCACCTCGGCGATCTCCCCGGCGCTCATGTCGGCCATGGTGCGCTCATGATCCGGATTTTCGATGACCACCTCGTGGGCGCCGATACCGTTCATCCGGTCGTAAAGCCCCTCCGCCTGGTTGTCCAGCTGGCCCTCGATGCGCAGCGCGGGGAACTTGTTCGGAATCACGCGGACCTGCCAACCCGGCTGGTTGGGGCGGCTGTGGTTGGGGCGGTAGGCGTAGATTTCCGGCGGAGTTTTCTCTTCGTTGCCGTAGCAGAACGGGCAGGCGGTCATTTCGACCTGCTCGCGCTGGAGGATGAAATCCTGCGGCCGCCGACTGCGCCCTTTGGTGATGATCGTCCAGTTCCCTTTCAGGGGGTCCCAACGGAGTTCAGACACGTTACCCGTCCTTTCTACTGAAAAAAATCAAACTGACCAGTTGTCCGCATCGAGATCGCAGCCGCGATAGCAGAAGCTGGCGCTCCCTTCGCTCGGCCAGCGGCCGTTCTCCCGCGTGCCGTCCAGGGCATGGCAGCTCAGGCTGAATTTCTCGCCGGGCTGCAATTTCAGCGGCGCCAGGGGGATGGCCAGCTCAAGAACCTGGTCACAGGCCGCCTGCCCCTGACCGACCGGCTGGTTTTCGGTCAGCAGCTGCAGGCTCTGCTCGGCACAGCTGTAGCTGAAGCGGAACTGCTGCTGCCCGCTCAGGCGGATTTCGAAGCAACCGGTTTTGCCGCACAGCTTTTGCAGCAGGTCGGGCTGATCGATGCGGAAATAGAGCTGCTGCTGATCGTAGCCGAAATGCAGCGCCTCCAGGTTTTCGCGGCTGGCGTACATCGCCCCGCCGGCCGCCAGATCGATCCGCCCGGCCGCCAGCCACTCGAAATAATCGCCGATCCGACCGTCGATCTCCGGCGTGAAGCAGGCGCTCGGCTCGATCCCCTCGGCCTTGGCCTTGGGCGGCTTGATCCACTGGTGCAGGCGAGCCGGCACCGTCAAACCGCGCTGATGATAAAGCGCTTCCAAGTGCAGACGGTAAAGACGATCGAAAATGTCGGCCTGGGCGGTGACATGCTCGTCGCCGAACCACCAGAACCAGTCGCTCCCCTCGGCGCGCAGCAGCTCGCGGACCAGATCGCTGAGCGGCTCATCAGGGTTTTCCAGGGCCTCTTCGATCTCCTGGGTGATCGTCTCGCTGCGGCTTTGCTGAAGCAGCTCCCAGGCGTGGTTCTCTTCCGGGTGGCCGATCCAGGTGGTGAAATCGGAGCGGATCCAGCTGCCGGCCGCCAGGTGTTGCAAGGGCTTCGGACTGGAGTGGGCGATCGCCTCCTGAACGGTGCACAGCTGCAGGCGCGGGTCGGCCTGCAGGCTGGTGTAGAGGTCGCGCAGGAAGGGGTAGCCGTTGTCGAGGTAGCGCTCCCAGCAGTTTTCGCCGTCGAGGATGATCGCCACGGTGCCGCCGGGCGCCTGATGGGCGATGCGGTGCAGCCGATTCAGCACATCGTGGACCGCCTGGCCGGAATCCCAGCCGGCGTAGAGAAAGCCGATCCGGTCGGAGAGTTCGCGATCACGGAACAGCAGCGGCAGCCCCTGGTACTGGTAGATCTGGTAGAGCCGGCTGCGCTGCTTCAGCCCGCCATCCAGCGAGCGGGCGAGAATGTCCTCGTCGGTGGCGGCCCAGAGGGCGCCCTCTTCGTGGAGGATTTTCGCCGCCGCCTCACTGACCGCCCCTTCCGCCGGCCACATGCCGCGCGGGCGCGGGCCAAGAATCCGGTTGGCGGTCTGCAGCCCTTCGCGCACCTGCAGCCGGGCATCCTGCGGATGCCGGAAGTCGACCGCCGGCAGCGGCAGGTCGGGGCTCGGCTCGCGGGCGGTCTGCAGGTCGCAGAGCAGCGGCAGGATCGGGTGGGCGTAAGGGGTGACCGAGAGCTCCACCTGCCCCGCCTCCTCGAGCTCGCGGTGAAAGTCGATGACCCGCGCGACTTCGGCGTGGCAGCAGTCGAGCAGGCGTTGTTTGTCCTCTTCGCTGAAATTCTCCCCCTGCTCCAGCAGTGCGGTGACCAGCTCCGATTTACGGCGCAGGTGCGAGCCGGTCCAGGCGAGCAGGAACCAGACCTGCAGGTCGCGCAGATCCTGATCGGAAAACGCCTCGGCGGATGGCTTGAGCTTGCTGCCGCGCAGGCGGAACAGCTGATGGTAGCGACGGTTCGGCAGCACCTGGGTGTCTTCGTTGACGGAGAAGAACTGCTCGACGATGAACTGGCGTTCCGCTTCGCCGAGCTGCTCAGGCGGGGTGGCCGCCAGCTCCAGCCAGCGGTCGCGGTCGCTGCCATCGGCATAGCGTTCCAGCTGCTCGAGCAGGGTCGGCACCAGGTTGACGGTGACCCGGGCGCCGGTCTCGGCGATGGTTTCGAGCATCTCGCCGTAATCCTTGACGCCGTGCAGCCAGGTCCAGGGGAGCAGGGTCTGGCCGCTGAGCGGGTCCCGGTAATCGGGTTGATGCATGTGCCAGAGAATGCAGACTTTCAGCGGATTTTTCACGCCGGGTTCTGCAGCAGTTGCAGCCATTGTTCGACCTTTTCGCGATAGTTGTTGAGCAGCTCCTCGACCCGTTCGGTTCTGTCCGCCTCGGCCACCAGGTGCACCAGCGGCCGGTAGGGATCGGGAACCACTAACGCCCAGTCTTCGCCGTAATGGACCTTGACGCCATCGACAAAGGTTGTCGGCAGGTCGCTGGTCGCTTCGTTCATCAATCGCATGATACCACCCTTGCACTCCCAGCTACAGGGGAGCTGCAGACTGCGGTAGGGGCGTTGCGGAATCTGACGGCGCAGGTTGGCCAGGGTTTCCTCGGCGCGGGCCAGCAGCTCAAGGGTTTTCGCAATGCCGAACATGCCGTCAAAGTGCGGTTGAAAGACGGTGTAGGCGATCCGTCCTTCCAGGTCGCCGGCCAGGTGCACGTTCCTGCCGCAGGCGGCCAGACCGAGCGCCCGGCCGTCGTTTTTCGTCCTGACCACCTCCATCCGCTTCTCCCGGGCCAGCCCGTCGATGCCGTGCGGAGCGGCGATCGGCACCGCCAGCGCCCCTTCGCTGCGGGTCTTGGCGATCAGCGCCGAGATGACCGTCAGAAATTCCAGGTTTGAAAGGGCGGCACCGGTTTTGTCAATGTAGATGGCGCGTTCTCCTGAAGGGCCCAGCCAGAACCCCGCGGTCGCTTCCAGCGCGGTGACGATCTGCCCCATCCGCCGCAGCGACTCCTCCTGCTCGCCGCCGCTCGGCAGGCAGCGGTTTTCGTCGATGGACGAATTGAGTTCGATCACCTCGCAGCCCAGCTCGTTGAGCAGGTCGGGCAGCAGGTCGGCGGCCGGAGAATGGTTGAGGTCGACCACCACCCGCGGCTTGGCTTTTTTGACGATGTCCCGGTCGAGGGCGCGCAGAAAGCCGTCGTTGTAGTAATGGTAGATGTTCGGCAGCTCCGAGAGCGAACCGGGCTCGCTGAAGTGAACACGGCGGAAGTTCTCCTTGTAGAAGATCCGTTCGATCCCCTTGGCCGCGGCGGACGAGAGTTCCAGGCCCTGCTCGTCGAAAAAGACGATTTCGGTGACCGATGCGTCGCGCGCCGACTGGCGGAAATGCACCCCGCCGACTTCGCCGAAGGTGGTCAGCTTGTAGCGCAGCACCGGCAGCGGCAGGCGTTTGACGTCGCGCACGTTGACCCCGGCCGAAAGCAGCCCGCCGACAAAGGCGCGCTTGAGCATCCGCGAGGAGCGGATCGCATCGCGGCCGGTCAGCACGTAGGAATCCTTCGGCAGGGTCGAGCCGTAGGCCGCGCCGAGCTTGGCGGCAAATTCCGGGGTCAGTTCGATGTTGGTCAGTCCCTTGACCAGCGCCCCCTCGAAGAGGCTCTTGCGCCAGGTTTCACCCCAGATCAGGTTGCTGGTGACGATCGCGCCCGCTTCGATGATCTTGCTCGGCCAGACCTTGACCTCGGGGTTGATGGTCGCCTCGGCGCCGATTTTCGAGTCGTCACCGATCACCGCGCCGGCGTTGATCGACGCGCCGAGTCCGACCCGCACGTTATTGCCGACCACCGCGTTGCTGATTTTGGCTTTGGCTTTGACGTAGACGTTGTCCCAGAGCACCGCGTTTTCCAGTTCGGCACCCTCTTCGATGACGCAGTTGCGGCCGATGATGCAGTTCTTCAGCTTGGGTACGCCGACCAGGCGTGTGTTGTCCCCCAGCACCAGGGTGCCGTCGAGCATCGGCAGGCCGTCAAGCTCGGTCGTCGCCTCGGCCCCCAGGTAGAGCCCTTTTTTCTTCGTGCTGGCGCGCTCGTCGAAGTTGATTTTAACCTTGCCGGCCAGGATGTCGCGGCTGGTCTCAAGGTAGGCGTCGGTGTTGCCGATATCCTGCCAGTAGCCTTTAGCGGTGTAGCCATAGAGGCGGTCTTTCCGCCCCAGCAGCTGCGGGAAGACATCCTTCGACCAGTCGCGGTTGACACCCTCGGGGATCAGCTTGAGGACCTCCGGCTCGAGGATGTAGATGCCGGTGTTGATGGTATCGGAAAAGACCTCGCCCCAGCCCGGCTTTTCCAGGAACTTGGTGATCTCGCCTGCCGGGTTGGTGATCACCACGCCGAACTGCAGCGGGTCGGCGACCGGGGTCAGGGCCAGGGTGGCCCGGGCCTGCTTCTCGTTGTGGAAGGCGATCGCCGCGCTCAGGTCGAAGTCGGTCAGCAGGTCGCCGCTGATGATCATGAAGCGCTCGTCCAGGTGGCGGGCGGCCGCTTTGACCGCACCGGCGGTGCCGAGGTCTTCCAGCGGCGTGACGTAAGTGACGCTGACCCCGTATTCACTGCCGTCGCCGAAGAACTTCTTGATCGCTTCCGGCTGATGATAAAGGAGCATGATCAGGTCGGTGATGCCGTGCTTTTTCAGCAGGTCGACGATGTGCAGCATGATCGGGCGGTTACACAGCGAGACCATCGGCTTGGGAACATTGATCGAGAGCGGGTGCAGGCGGGTGCCGAATCCGCCGGCCATGATGACAGCCTTCATTGAAACTCCTCCCTGGGGGGCTGAGGCATGAATGAAATGAAATTACAGCAGGGCTGACCGGTCGTCGCCGGTCCGGCCGAAAAATGCCTGGTGAGTTCGCGTGAAGGCCGACAATCCTCAAGCCGCCAGCAGGCGACGGATTTCACTTTTCAGTTCGGTCAGGTCGGAGCTCTTGATTATGTAGGCATCAGCCAGCCAGGAGGAGAAATCGTCTTTATAGCAGTTGTAGGCGCTGCAGAGAATCACCGGCAGGTTGCTGCGCTCCTTGACGATCTCCTGCAGCATTTCCAGGCCGCTCTCCTGCTTGATCTGGATATCGAGGACCACCAGGTCGATCTGCTGGCTTTCCAGGGCGATCGCCGCCTCCCGGCAGTTCTCTGAGCTGACCACCTCGTAGCCCTCATCTTCCAGCTCCGCGGCGTAGAGCATGCGTATCCCTGGTTCGTCATCTACGACCAGTATTCTCGGCATTGTCCCGGCTCCTTGGTAATAAACTGACGGCAGAAGATTAACGAACTTGGATTATAGCAGTTTCGCCCGCCAGCGCAATGAAATCCCTGGTAGATGGAGCTTGCCCTGACCGGACTCAGCTGGCATAGTCGGCGGCATGCGCAAAAAGGCTTTCAATCTTTACTCGACCTATCTGAAGCAACGTTTCGGCGGCCGGGTCCACAAAATCTCCATCGACGCCGGCTTCGGCTGTCCCAACCGCGCCGGCGGCCGCGCCGGGCACGGTTGCCTGTTCTGCGATCCGGGCGGCTCGGGAGCGGTCGGCATCGAGCGCAACGAGACGATCCCGGTGCAGCTGGAGCGGGCCAAGGAGCTGATGCGGCGGAAGTACCGCGCCAAGTGGTTCATCGCCTACTTTCAGCCCTTCTCCAACACCTTTGCCCCGGCCTCGGTGCTGCGCGACTGCTATGACCAGGCGCTGGCGGTGGAGGATGTGGTCGGCCTGGCGGTCGGTACCCGACCCGACTGCCTGCCGCTGGAAACCCTCGACCTGCTGGCCGAGTATCATCGGCAGACCTATTTCTGGCTGGAGCTGGGACTGCAGACGACCCATGACAGAACTCTGAACTATCTGCAGCGCGGACATGACTACCGCTGTTTTCTTGACAGCTACGCCCTTGCCAAGGAGCGTGATTTAAGGGTCTGCGTGCACCTGATTCTCGGCCTGCCGGGGGAGTCGCGCGACGAGATCCTGGCCACCGCCGACGAGCTGGCCCGCCTGCGGGTCGACGGCGTGAAGCTGCACCTGCTGCATGTGCTGGAGGGGACGCCCCTCGGCGAGCTCTACAAGCAGGGGCAGGTGCCGATGCTGGAGCTGCAGGAATATGTCGAGCTGGCGGTCGATTTTATCGAACGGCTGCCGCCGACCACCCTGATTCAGCGGCTGACCGGTGACGGGCCGCGCGATATTCTGCTGGCGCCGTTCTGGTCGATGAACAAGTGGGAAGTGCTCAATGCCATCGATGACGAACTGGAGCGGCGCGGTAGCCGGCAGGGAGACTTTTATCGGGGGTGAAATGACGTCGAGCTGAAAAAGGGGACGTGTCGCGTACGCCCCGCGCGGCGGGAGACGGTCGGCAGTGACCGGGGCTTCAGGACCGGGCGGAAGCGCTGAGGGTCACCTGCGGAGTTTCCGGCGCAGGGGTTGCGCCCCCCCAGGAGATCAGCAGCAGCGAGGCCCAGATAAGACTGATGAAGATGATGGCAAGTCGAAACATGGCGCGTAATCTAGCAAAGTGGAATTGCAGAATCAACAGAAAGATTCATTATCGATCATTATCTATTTTGTCGTACCAGAATCGCCGCTTGCCTGTGCTAATTGCGGCATGTTATGGTCCCGCCTTCTGGATTTCAAAGTTTGAGGTAAGGTTCTGATTTAAAGCGCTTTTTCTAAAGCCCGACACCCCGGAAACCCCATACTGTAGATGTTTGATCTCGCTTCTCTCAACCCGCAGCAACGCGACGCGGTCGCCCACCTGGACGGTCCGCTGCTGCTGTTGGCCGGTGCCGGCTCCGGCAAGACCCGGGTCATCACCTGCCGGATCGTCTACCTGCTGCAGCAGTGCGGGGTGCCGGCCGAGGCGATTCTGGCGGTCACCTTCACCAACAAGGCGGCCCGTGAAATGCGCGAGCGGGTCGAAGAGATGGTCGGCAAAAAGGGCACCAAGGGGATGACCATCGCGACCTTTCATTCCCTCTGCGTGCGGATTCTCAAGCAGCATATCGAGCGGCTCGGCTACAAGAAGAACTTTTCCATCTACGCGGCCTCCGATCAGCAGCAGCTGGTGCGCCGGTTGCTGCGCGACGAAATCGCCGATGCTACCGGCAAGGATGCCGAGCAGGTGCTCTGGCAGATTTCCGCTGCGAAAAACCGCATGGTGGCGCCGGGGGCGTTCCGTTCGCACAGCACAGATCCCACCTCCTGCCTGACCGCGCTGATCTATCCCCGCTACCAGAAAGAGCTCAAGGCCTACAACGCGGTCGACTTCGATGACCTGCTGGTGCTCTGCGTGCAATTGCTCGAGCAGCACCCCGACCTGTTGGCTCATTATCAGCAGCACTTCCGCTACCAGATGGTCGACGAGTATCAGGACACCAACCCGGTGCAGTACCGGCTTCTCAAGCTGCTGGCTGGTGGGCACGGCAACCTCTGCGTGGTCGGTGACGACGATCAGTCGATCTACGGCTTCCGCGGCGCCGATGTCGAGACGATCCTCAACTTCGAGCGCGATTTTCCCGGCACCAAGGTGATCAAGCTGGAGCAGAACTACCGCTCCAGCGGCCATATCCTCGGCGCCGCCAACGCGGTCATCAAGCACAACCGCAAACGCAAGGAGAAGGCGCTCTGGACCGCCGGAGGCGCAGGCAGCATGGTCGACTACCTGATCTGTGACGACGACGAGCACGAGGCCTGCCAGGTGATCGAGCGGGTGCACCTTGAGCGCGGCCGCCATCAACTGGAATACAACGACTTCGCCATCCTCTACCGCACCAACAGCCAGTCGCGCGCCTTCGAGGAGCAGCTGCGCTACGCGAACATCCCCTATGTGTTGATCGGCGGCCAGCAGTTCTTCGACCGCAAAGAGGTCAAGGATGTGATCGCCTACCTGAAGGTGCTGATCAACCCCTTCGACGAGGTCAACCTGCTGCGGATTCTCAACTACCCGCGGCGCAACATCGGCGCCAGCAGCGCTGACCGGCTGATCCGCCATTCGGCCGAAACTGAGCAGCCGCTCTGGCGGGTGCTGAAAGACCCGCAGGCGGTTGAGGATCTGACGCCGCGCACCCATGAGGCGATCGGCGCTTTTGTCGCGCTGCTTGAACGTTTTCGGAAACGTTTTCAGCAGCCGCTGCGGTTGGACGAGACCCTGCGCGCGCTGCTCGAGGAGCTGAAGCTGGCCGAAGAGATCTATCGCCAGGAGAACGACCCGCAGCGGGCGCGGCGGCGGGTGGAGAACCAGGAAGAGGTGCTCAACGCCATGGCTTCCTACCTGGAACGCGACGCGGAGCCCTCCCTGTCCGGCTTTCTCGACAAGGTTTCGCTGCTCGATGACGAGGGGCCGCAGCGCAACGACAAAGAGAAGAAGCTGGCGCAGAACGCTGTCACCCTGATGAGCCTGCATTCGAGCAAGGGGCTGGAGTTTCCGGTCGTCTTCCTGGTCGGCCTGGAAGAGGGCTATCTGCCGCACAAGAAATCGATCTACGAGACCTTCGACATCGACGAGGAGCGCCGGCTCTGCTATGTCGGTATCACCCGCGCCCAGCGCCAGCTGGTGCTGCTCGGCGCCCAGCGGCGGCGCAAGTACGGCAAGCTGGAACAGCGCGATCCGAGCCGCTTCCTGGTCGAAATCCCCCCTGAGGTGTTGCAGCGTAGCGACGCCAGCCAGCCGCCGCCGAGCACGCCGGAGCAGCAAGAACGCAGCGCCAGCAACTTTTTCAGCGGCATCGGCCAGTTATTGGGCGACGACTAGCTGCAAAAAACTGACAAGCTGGCATAATTGTTCAACAATCAACTTTTCCAAAGGAACAATTATGCCGATGCAGATCAGCTTCCCCGGCGGCGTCGCCGTGGCCGCCCAACTCGATTCATTCCAGGTGCTCACCGACCAGCCGGTTGCCGCCGGCGGCGCCGGCAGCGCGCCATCCCCCTACGACCTGTTCTTCGCCTCGATCGGCACCTGTGCCGGATTCTTCGCCCTGCGCTTCTGCCAACAGCGACAATTGTCGACCGACGGGCTGAGCCTGAGCCTCGATTACCGGCGCGATGCCGAAACCAAAGCCCTGCAGCAGGTCGATATCAAGATCAAGCTGCCGGTGGGTTTTCCGGAAAAATACCGTGGCGCGATCATCAAGGCGACCGATCAGTGCGCGGTGAAAAAAGCGATTCTTGATCCACCGGAATTCAGCGTGACCACAGAATAACTCTTCTGCTCGGGAGGTAGTGCTATGCGCGTCGGTGTGCCGAAAGAGATCAAAACCCATGAATACCGCGTCGGCATGACCCCGGCCGGGGTCCGCCAGCTGATCGAGGCCGGCCATCAGGTGCTGGTGGAAAAAGGCGCCGGACGTGGCAGCGGCCTGACCGATCAGCAGTACAAACAAGCCGGTGCCGAGCTGGTCGCCAAGGCGGCTGAGGTCTATGCCCGGTCCGAGCTGATCGTCAAGGTAAAGGAGCCGCTGGCCGATGAATTCGACCTGCTGCAACCGGGGCAGCTGCTGTTCACCTATCTGCACCTGGCGGCGGCGCCCGAACTGAGCCAGCTGTTGCTGCAGAAGAAGATCACCGGCATTGCCTACGAAACCATCGAGCGGCCGGATGGTCTGCTGCCGCTGCTGCAGCCGATGAGCGAGATCGCCGGGCGGATGGCGGTGCAGGTCGGCGCGCGCTACCTGGAAAAGGAGCATGGCGGGCGCGGGGTGCTGCTCTCCGGGGCGCCGGGGGTGCGTCAGGGGCGGGTCGCGATCCTCGGCGCCGGAACCGTCGGCAGCAATGCCCTGCGGATCGCCGTCGGCATGGGGGCCGAGGTGACGGTGCTCGATATCGACCCCTTGAGGTTGGCGCAGCTGGATGAGCAGTACGGCAATCGGATCCACACGCTGATGTCGAACGCGCACAATATCGAAGCGGTGGTGCGCCGCTGCGATCTGCTGATCGGCGCGGTCTTGTTGCCGGGCGGCAAGGCGCCGCTGCTGGTCAGCCGCGAACTGGTCGGGGAGATGAATGAGGGGGCGGTGATCGTCGACGTGGCGATCGACCAGGGGGGCTGCGTCGAGACCATCCATGTCACCACCCACGACCACCCGGTCTACACTGTCGACGGGGTGATTCACTACGGTGTGGCGAACATGCCGGGGGCGGTCAGTCGCACCAGCACCTACGCCCTGACCAACAGCACCCTGCCGTATGTGGAAAGACTGGCCGCGTTCGGTTTTGAAGCCGCGGTGGCCTCAGACCCGGCCTTCGCCAAAGGGATCAACACCTGGAACAGCAAGCTCTGCAACCAGCCGGTGGCCGAGGCGCTGGGGCTGGTTTACAGCCCTTATTTGCAGGCCTGAGCCTGCTGGTGAGGGGTATCGAGAGGGATGCGGGCGCGATGTATCTCGCCCCTCCATTGGTCGTTGCATTTATTGTAGGGGCGCCCTTTGGGGCGCCCGCGCTGGTTATAGCCTAACTGGAATGCAGATAGTCGCCCGCTTTATCGATCAGATAGCGGGCGATGCTGCGCCGGGGGGGGATGGTCGGCAGCTGGTCGAGCCGGTACCAGGCGGCGGCTTCCAGTTCGTCCTCCTGCAGGACGATCTCGCCGCTGACATAGTCGGCGACAAAGCCGGTCATCAGCTGGCTGGGGAAAGGCCAGCACTGGCTGCCCAGGTAGCGGACGTTGCTGACCCTGATGCCGGTCTCTTCCAGGATCTCCCGCGCCATCGCCTCTTCCAGGCATTCGCCGAATTCGACGAAGCCGGCCACCAGCCCGAAGCGACCGTCGCTCCATTCCGGTTTGCGCACCAGCAGGATCTCGTCCCCTCTCACCACCAGGCCGATGACGCAAGGATGAATCCGCGGGTGATGATGATTGTTGCAGGTGTCGCAGGCCTTGCCCCATTCGCCCGGTAGGTGGGTCAGCGGCGCGCCGCAGTAACCGCAGTGCCGGCTGGAGCGTTCCCAGTGGAGGATCATCCGGCCGATGCCGGCCAGTGAAAGGATCGGCAGCGGCAGCTGCGGGTCGGCAGCCATGATCGATTCAGACTGCAGCTGCGCCGGCTGTATCCAGTCGCTCGGCACTGTCAATAAGCGGCAGGGGCGCTCCTGCCACTGGCCGATATAGAGTGGCGGATGTTTGCCGGCCGCGACCGGGCAATCGCCCGCCGGTAACTGAAGGCCGGTTTTGCCTGGTTCGGTGAAGACCCGGTTCCCCTGCAGCAGCAGCCAGAAACCTTCGCCGCCGGGATCCCGGTCGGGTGCCGCGAGCTGAAAATGTTCAGCGCAACTGGCGGTGTTGAACGGCAGCTCGACGGGGGATGGGTAGGACGCGGGCAGACCGATCTTCATACCGGCCGTTTCCGCAGAGCATAGCGCA
This sequence comes from uncultured Desulfuromonadales bacterium, assembly GCA_945787335.1. Lineage (GTDB taxonomy): Bacteria > Desulfobacterota > Desulfuromonadia > Desulfuromonadales > Geopsychrobacteraceae > Malonomonas. Next base: position 20,867 of record CALZHR010000208.1, on the reverse strand, counting down.
GCAGGCAGAGCTGGGTTTTCGCATCTTTGATCTGCCCGGTCTCGATCATCTGCAGTGCTTGATCGAGGCTGACGACCACCGACTCGATATACTCGTCCGGTTCGTGGGCGGTTTCCGCCGGGCTTAAACCGCTGGCAAGAAACAGGTGGATCTGCTCGTTGCAGAAGCCGACGCTGCTGTAGACTGCGCCGAGCGGCTCGATGGTTGCCGCCCGGAAACCGATCTCCTCGATCAACTCGCGATCGATGCAGGCCGGCCCATCCTCGCCCGGCTCCAAGCGGCCAGCCGGAACTTCGAAGATGTAATCTTCCGCCGCCGGGCGGAACTGTCGGATCAGAATCAAGCGGCCGTCGTCCATCACCGGCAGCGCCGCCGCCCCGCCGGGGTGCCGGATGATTTCAAAACGGGCCTCGCGCCGGTCCGGCATGCGGTGGATTTCCCGCGCCAGATCAAGGATCCGGCCGTTATAGATTATCTCTTCCTCGAGCTTGCTCACCTGATAATTCCTTTCCGTTTATGAACTGCCTGAGTGTAGAGGAATCGGCACGAGCAGGCAATGGTTAGAAAGCTTGACATAAACACATAAAATAAAAATAATAAAAAATACTAATTAGCATAGAAAAAAGAACCTGGTTTGTTAGGCTTTAGATTCTGAATCAATAACTTGGCAGAATTTCAAATGGAGAGTGTGAGCATGACAGGTAAATTTCAGTGCATCCAGTTCGATCTGGATCGCCTGCCGACCATGCCGATTGTCGCCGCGCAGATGGTTGAATTGATCAATTCGGGCGCCACCTCGGCCAACGACCTGGCCCGGGTTGTCTCCAAGGATGCCGCGGTGTCGGCCCGGGTGCTGAAAATTGCCAACTCCTCTTTTTACAGCATGTCCCGCCAAGTGACCAGTCTGTCGACGGCGATCGTCATTCTCGGCGAGCGGACCCTGAAACCGCTGGTGATGGCAGCCAGTATGCGCGGCATGCACCAGCAGTACGGTGACGTGGAGCGGATGCTCTGGGAAGATTCGATGGTCTGTGCGCTTGGTTCGCGTTTTCTGGCCCGCAAGTTGGCGCTGGCCGATCCCGAAGAAGCGTTCATGGCCGGGCTGTTCCGGCATATCGGCAAGGTGGTACTGAACAATCAGACTCCTGAAGCGCGCCAGCTGCTGACCGAGACGCTCAAATCCAGCTGCCATGCTCTGGCCGAGCAGGAACGCCAGCAGTTCGGCGCGACCCATGCGGAAATCGGCGCCGCGGTGCTGGAGCAGTGGCAGCTCGCCGAGGCGCTGTCGCTGGTGGCGTTGCACCACTTCGACGCCGATCTGGGCGCTGTTGAGGAGCCGGGCACGCGCAACCTGATCGCTGTGGTCAATATCGCCAGCGCCCTGCCGAACCTGTTCGGGGTTTTCGGCGCGGTGCAGGAAGAGGATCTGGCCGGATTACCCGGAACCAAGGCATTGGGTCTGGAGGCTGACCGGGTCGTCGAACTGGTTGACGAGTTCCGCGAGCTGTTCGACGAAAATCGTGAAGAATTTCTGGCTTGAAGGGTCGCCATGAACGTTTCAGGGAAGCCCCACCTGAGCTGTGGCTCAGGTCCGCAGCTCGATCATGCTGTCCTGCTGCAGGTCATCGAGCAAAATCCGGCGTCGATTATTCTGACCGAGCCGGATGGCACCATTGTCTACGTCAATCAGCGTTGCTGCGCGGTGACCGGATACCGGGCCGAAGAGCTCCTCGGCCAGAATCCGCGCCTGTTGAAAGGAGCGGACGGCTACACCGATTACCGGCAGCTGTGGCAGACCCTGCAGGCGGGGCGGCAGTGGCGGGGCGAGTTTCATAACCGCAATAAGAGCGGTGAGATATTCTGGGAACTGGCCTTGATCTCCCCCATCTTCGATGAGCAGGGGAATCTCAGCCATTACCTGGCGATCAAGGAGGAGATCTCCTCGCGTAAAAAGGCCGAAGAGGAACTCGAACGAACCGTTGCCGAGGCGACACAACTCTCCGCCAGCATGGAATTCAAAAACGCAGAGATCGAGCAGCAGCGGCAGGAGCTGGACCAGGCCTACGCCGAGCTGAAGGCCACCCAATCGCAAATGCTGCAGCGCGAAAAGATGGCCTCGATCGGCCAGTTGGCGGCTGGGGTGGCCCACGAGATCAACAACCCGATGGGTTTCATCTCCAGTAATCTGCGCTCGCTGAAGACGTACCTGGGGAAGATGGTCGGCTACCTGCAGACCGTGGAAAAAGAGGTCAAAACCTCGCCGCGATGGGACGAGCTCAAAGCGGAGCGGAAAAAGCTGAAGATCGATTTTCTGCTTGACGACTGCGACGACCTCATCGACGAGTCCCTCGATGGCGCCGAGCGGGTACGCAAGATCGTCCAGAACCTGAAGACCTTCTCGCGGGTCGATCAGGCCGAGGAGCAGCAGGTCGACCTCAACGAATGCCTGGAGAGCACCATCGCCATCGTCTGGAACGAGATCAAGTATAAAGCCAAGCTGGAAAAAGATTTCGCCGAGCTTCCCGAACTGCACTGCAACCCGCAGGAGCTGGCCCAGGTCTTCACCAACCTGTTGGTCAATGCCGCCCAGGCGATCGACAAGGATGGCCTGATCCGCCTGCGCAGCTGGCATGACGCCAGCAGCATCTACGTTTCGATCGAGGATAACGGGTGCGGGATTTCTGAGGAGAACCAGGCGCGGATCTTCGAGCCGTTTTTCACCACCAAGGAGGTCGGCAAGGGGACCGGGCTGGGGATGAGTATCAGCTACGAGATCGTCAAAAAGCATGGTGGAAAGTTCGAGCTGGACTCGACAGTCGGCAAAGGGAGCTGTTTCACCGTCTGCCTGCCGTTGGCGGGCGATTGTGCGGCAAGCGAGGACTTAACCGATAATGACGGAGATGAATGATATGCAGGATGGTTTTTTCCGGCAACTGGCCGAGCAGGTGCCGATCAGTGTGATCTGGCTCACCCCCGAGCTGCAACTGACCTGGGGCAACGCGGCCTGGCAGGCCTACACCGGCAAGGAGCCGGCGGAGTCATTTTCGATCAGTGACTCTATCCATGCCGAAGAGCAGGAAAAGGTCTGCAAGGCGCTGGCGAAACTGTTCGAGCAGCCGCGCCGGATTCAGCAGGAATTCCGTTTTCTGCGTCACGATGGCGAGTACCGCTGGCATCAGTTGATCGGCTCACCGGTCGAGCTCGAAGGAAAAGTAGCCGGCATGGTCGGGGTTTTGAGCGACATCACCGACCAGATGATGGTCGAAGAGCAGATGCTTGCGCTGAACGATTCCCTGGAAGAGATGGTCGCCGAGCGCACCAAGGACCTGCAGCAGGCCAATCAGGAGCTGAAGGCCACCCAGTCGCAGATGCTGCACCACGAGAAGATGGCTTCGGTCGGCCAGCTGGCCGCCGGGGTGGCGCATGAGATCAACAATCCGATGGGCTTTATCGCCAGCAACCTCAACAGCCTGGGCAAGTATCTCGAGCGCTTCAGCGGCTTCATCCAGTATCAGGACCAACTGCTCAAGGAGCATCTCGACGATGACGGCAAGGCGCAGCTCAAAGCGGAACGGAAAAAGCAGAAAATCGATTACCTGCTGGAAGACAGCAGCGATCTGATCGACGAATCGCAGGATGGCGCCGGGCGGGTCCAGGAGATCGTCCGCAACCTGAAGAGCTTTTCGCGGGTCGATCAGGCCGCCGAACAGCCGGCCGACCTGAACGAATGCCTGGAGAGCACCATTGGCATTGCCTGGAACGAGCTGAAATACAAAGTCACTTTGGAAAAGGAGTATGGCGAGTTGCCCCCGGTGCTCTGCCATCCCCAGCAGCTCAATCAGGTGTTCATGAACCTGATGGTCAACGGCGCCCAGGCCATCGCCGAGAAAGGCACCGTTAAAATCAAAACCTGGCACGCCGGCGATGAGGTTTTTGTCCAGATTTCCGACGACGGCTGCGGTATTCCGGAGAAGAACCTCAGCCGCATTTTCGAGCCGTTTTTTACCACCAAGGAGGTCGGCAAAGGGACCGGCCTCGGGATGAGCATCTCCTACGATATCGTCCGGTCGCACGGCGGTGAAATACTGGTCGAAAGCACCGTCGGCGCCGGCTCGACCTTCACCATCCGGTTGCCGCTGAAGGATACAGACGAGCAAGCCGAAAGTGCTTGAGGCATGACGCTCAGGGTTAAAATCCTGCTGATCCTGGTGGTCACCGTGGTGCTCTCCCTCGGCGGCAGCGGCCTGTTTTTCCTGCATCATTTTGAATTGGCGTTTCGCAAGTCGGTGTATCAGACGCTCGATTCGATCGCCCGGGACAGCGCCAAAACACTTTCCGACTACCTGCTGCTGCAGCACCGGGTGGTCAAGCATATCGGCCTGATGCTGCCGCGGGATGCGCTGGACCTGAAGGATTGGATCTGGGTCGAGTCCTACCTGGCGGACCACGGGCGGGACTTCAACTTTTTTGCGAACGGCTTCTTTTACCTGGATGAAAAAGGGATTCTGCGTTCCGATTTTCCGGCGCACCCGGAAACGCGAGAGAACAGTTTCTCTTATCGTCCCTATTTTCAGCAGACCATGGCGCAACGCCATGGGGTGATTTCCGAACCTTATTACTCGGCGCGGACCGACGAGGCGGTGCTGACCTTTACCAGCTACCTGGCCAGTCGCGACAACCGTCCACTTGGTCTGCTCGGCGGCTCGATCCGACTGCTCGATGATGCTGTGCTGACCACACTGCGGAACACCAGGATTGGTGAAACCGGCTATCTTTATGTGTTTGACAAGAGCCGGATGATTATCCTGCATCCGGATGATACACGGATGCTGGCGCGGGATGTGCCGGCTGGAGTCAACCGCATGTTCGATGCCGCGATCGACGGCTTCACAGGAACCGGCGAGACGGTCAACTCCGACGGCGGCAAAATGTTTGTCGCCATTTATCCTGTGACGGGCACTGACTGGCTTGTCGCCGCCCAGCAGCCGGTCGAAGAGGCGCTGCAACCGCTGGCCGACAGCCAGCGACCGCTGGTGATGTTTATTGTCGGTGGCAGCCTGGTGGCGGCGCTTGCGGGGATGCTGCTGGTGCATCGCAGCATGCGTGGGCTGGTCAGGCTGGAATCGGTCACCGCTGAGCTGGCGATCCCTGAAGCTGGGCTGGAACAGGTCGAAAACCTGCTGCAGGACGAGGCGGAGAAACTGAATGATCTCAGCCATCATAAAGAGTTCGGGCCGCTGGCGATGACCATCCGCACCCTTTATTCGCGGCTTGGCCTGACCCTGGCTAAAACCCGCCGGATGGCGACCGAACTGGAGGTCGCCAATCAGCAGCTGCAAGACACCCAGCTGCAGATCCTGCAGCAGGAGAAGATGGCCTCGATCGGCCAGCTCGCCGCCGGGGTGGCCCACGAGATCAACAACCCGATGGGGTTTATCACCAGTAACCTTGGAACGCTGAGGCGTTACCAGGAAAAAATGCTCGCCTATCAGCAGCAGCTGGAGGCCTGGCTGATTCAGGCCGATGGTCAGCTTCAGGAGCAGCTGCTGGCTGAGCGCAAGCGGCTGAAGATCGATTATGTCATGGACGATATCCAGGATCTGGTCGCCGAGTCGACCGAAGGGGCCGAGCGGGTGCGGGAGATCGTACAGAACCTGAAGAGCTTTTCGCGGGTCGATCAGGTCGAATACACTGAAGCCGATATCAATGAGTGTCTGGAGAGCACCCTGGCGATCGCCTGGAACGAGATCAAATACAAGGCGCAGGTCGAGAAGAGCTTCGGTGAGCTGCCGCTGCTGCCCTGCTATCCGCAGCAGCTCAACCAGGTGTTCCTCAACATCCTGGTCAATGCCGCCCAGGCGATCGAGGAGCAGGGGGTGATCCGCATCCGCACCTGGCAGGAGGGCTCGCGGGTGCTGATCGCTATCAGCGACACCGGGCCGGGTATCCCGGAAACGATCAGGCAGCGCATCTTCGAGCCGTTTTTCACCACCAAGGAGGTCGGTCTGGGGACCGGACTGGGCATGAGCATCAGTTACGAAATTATCCAAAAACACCGTGGCGATATCAGGGTCGAAAGCGCCCTGGGGCAGGGGACGACTTTTACCATTGAACTGCCCCTGCAGCGGGAGGGAGAAGCCTAATGGACGAACCGATCAAGATTCTCTGCGTCGACGACGAGCGCAACGTCCTCAAGGCGCTGCGGCGCCTGTTTATGGACGAAGACGACTACGACATTCTGGTTGCCGAGTCGGGTGCGGAAGGGCTGAAGACCCTTGAAGAGGAGGGGGATGTGCGGCTGGTGATCTCCGATTACCGGATGCCTGAGATGACCGGCGTCGAGTTTCTCAGCAAGGTTTATGAGAAATGGCCGGAAACGATCCGCATCGTTCTCTCCGGCTATGCCGATACCGCCTCGGTGGTCGAGGCAATCAACCTGGGGCAGATCTACAAGTTCATCCCCAAACCCTGGAACGATGAAGAGCTGAAAACGGCGATTTCGACCGCGTTGCAGCACCAGGACCTGCAGCGGCAGAACAACCGCCTTAATGATGAGCTGCAGAATAAGAATCAGCAGTTGCAGGACATCAACGAAAAGCTCGAACAGCTGGTCGAGCAGCGCACCGAAGCACTGGAGATCCGCAACCGCGTGCTGCAGATCGCTCAGGGGATTCTCGATGTCCTGCCGGTGGTGGTGTTCGGTATCGATCCGGAAGACATGATCGTCCATTGCAACGAGTACGCCCGCGAGCTGTTCCCTTTCGGCGGGCTGGGGCCGCTGGGCCATGACCGTCTGGATGTCTTTTCGCCGGAAATCAACGCCCTGATCGACCGGCTCGAGCAAGAGCGGCTGCCGACAGCGACGCTCGAGGTGCAGAACCGCAGCTACCGTGCTGAAGTGCGGCGCCTGCACGAATCCCTCAGCCAGGGAATGGTGCTGGTCTTGATCCCGGAGAGCTGAGCGATGCGGAAACGACGGGGAGTATTTGTCGGGAGTGAGGAGCAAAGATGAGTGAGGCAGACGGACCGGAAGCGGAAATCAAGATTCTGCTGGTCGATGATGAAGTCAATATCACCAAGGCGCTGCGCCGATTGCTGATGGCCGAGGAGCGGTTCGATGTCTACACCGCCGACTCCGGCCGGGCGGCACTGGAGATTCTGCGTGAGGAGCCGGATGTCGGGGTGATCATCTCCGATCAGCGCATGCCGGAAATGACCGGGGTCGAGTTTCTCGGCCAGGCGCGCGAGCTGGTCCCCGACGCGGTGCGGATTCTGCTCACCGGCTATGCCGATATCGAAGCCTCGATCGGGGCGATCAATCAGGGGGCGGTGTTCCGCTACCTGACCACACCCTGGAAAGATGACGAGCTGCTCGAGGTGGTTTCCGAAGCGGCGCGTAACTACTGGCTGGTGGCGGAAAACAAGCGCCTCAACGCCCTGGTCGCGAAGCAGAATCAGGAGCTGCAGGACTGGAATGGGCGCCTCAAACAGCGGGTGCTCGATCAGACCTCGCAGATCCGTGAGAAAAGCGACGCCCTGGCAGAGAGCAACCAGCATCTGCGCGAGAGTTTCAGCGAAACCATCGAAGCCCTGGCCGGACTGATCGAGATGCGCGACCGGCGGGCGCCGGGGCACAGCCGCAACGTCGCCGAACTGGTCACCGCCATAGCCGCAAACCTCGAGCTGCCCGACGAGGAGCTGCCCCGACTGCGCTCCGCAAGCCTGCTGCATGATATCGGCAAGATCGGCATGGCGGACAAGCTGCTGGTCAAGCCGGCTGATGATCTCAGCGACGAGGAGCTGAAAGCCTACCAGAATCACGCGGTGCGGGGTCAGACGGCCCTCGACACGGTCCCGGCCTTGCGCGAGATCGGTGTCCTGGTTCGTCACCACCACGAGCGGTTTGACGGCGGAGGATTTCCCGATAAGCTCAAAGGAGAGCAGATTCCCCTCGGCGCGCGGCTGATCTGTGCTGCCGATATGTTTGAACGCAAACTGCTTCAGTTTCCCGCCGAGGACGCTCTCGATTCGGCCCTTAAAGAGCTGCAGCAGGAGTGGGGCAAGTCTCTTGATCCCAAGCTGCGGCTGCCATTGGAAGTGGTGGCGCGCGAGGTCTACAGCCATCTCGATATTTCGGCCGAGGTTCTGGAACTGAAAGTTTCGCCGAAGGAGCTCGAAGCCGGCATGCAGCTGCGCCATGACCTGTACAGCGGCACCGGCGTTCTGCTGCTGAAGCAGGGTACGGTTTTCAACCAGTCATCGATCGACGCGGTCAAGCGCTGCTTCATGATCGATCCCTTTGAGCGGGAGATTTCCGTTTTGGTCGATCGCTCTCAGCAGCTGGAGTAACCGCAGCACCGGAAACTGTCTCGGCGAGGGGGGCTGGGGGAGATGTTCAACGAAGAAAAACGTCGCTTTCTGTTGCTTTCGGCCATCCTGGTGGTCATCAGCATGATTGCGACCTGCAGCACGGTTTTTCTGCTTTACCGCGAAGCGGTTGCCGAACGGCGCGCCGATCTGGTCGCGACCGCACAGAGCCAGGCCCGCTTGATCGAGGCGGTTGCGCGCTTCGACCGCAAATATGCCCCCTACATCAACGACGATCTTCCTGATTACGATCCAACGCAAGGGACCCTGGAGCAGCTCTTTGCGGCTCATCAGGCCTATCCGGGATTCGGCACGACCGGCGAATTCGTCCTCGCCCGGCGGCAGGGGACGCAGATCCGGTTTCTTTTCCGACATCACCACAACCGCTTGGAAATTCCAGATCCGATCGCCTTTGAGGCAGAGCTCGCCGAACCCATGCGCCGGGCTCTCTCCGGAGAGTCGGGGACGCTGATCGGGCTCGATTATCATGGCGAACTGGTGCTGGCGGCTTACGAGCCGGTGGCCGTCCTCGACCTGGGGATTGTCGCCAAGGTCGACCTCTCAGAGGTGCGGGCGCCTTTTGTCCGGGCCACCGCTGCGGCGCTGCTGGTGACCCTGCTGCTGGTCGGCATCGGGGTGCTGCTGCTCAAAAAGACCATCGCGCCGCTCTTCTTCAGCCTGCGGGCCACCAGCGATGAATTGATCAGCGAGATGACGCAACATCATCAGGCCCTGTCGGCGTTGCAGGAGAGCGAAGAGCGCTTCCGACAGATCGCCGCTGTGGCCCCGGATGTCTTCTGGCTGGTTGACTGCCATATCCCCGATGCTCCGCAAACCCTCTACCTCAATCAGGCGTTTGAACTGCTCTGGCAGTCGCCGATTGCCGCTGCGCTGCAGGATCATTTCAGTTGGGCGGAAAAGATTCACCCTGAGGACAAGCAACCTGTCCTGACGGCCTATCGGGATTTTCTGCGTGGCGCTGGCCCCTTCGACCTCGAATTCAGACTTCTTCCGGAAACTGGTGAACTCCGTCACCTGTGGATGAAGGGGGAGCTGCTCCGCGACGAACGCGGGCAGCCAGCCCGGGCGGCCGGAATCGTCCATGATCTGACCTCGATCAAGGCTGCGGAACAGCTGGTTCAGCAGACCAATCGCGATCTGGAGCGGAAAGTCGCCGAGCGGACCGCCGAATTGAGCCGGACCATCCGGCTGATGAGCGGCCGCGAGGTGCGGATGGCGGAATTGAAAAAAGAGAATCGCCAGTTAAGGGAGCGCTTCATGCCGCAGGAGGATTCGGCATGAGGTCGCTGGTGTTGCTCCTTGGGGTGCTGCTCTTGACCGCTTCGGCTGCTCTGGCCCAGGCACCGGCAGCCGCTGACGGGCTGCAGAAGGTGGTTCTGCAGTTGAAATGGAAGCACCAGTTCCAGTTCGCCGGTTATTACGCGGCGATTGAGAAGGGCTATTACCGCGACGTCGGGCTGGAGGTGGAACTGCTGCAAAGGTTGGGACCTCAGGGGCCGGTCGAGACGGTCTTGAGCGGAACGGCCCAGTATGGCATCGAAAGCATCAGCGTGGTCCGGGAACGCCTCAATGGCAAACCGTTGATCGCTCTGGCGGCAATTTTTCAACATTCACCCTCGGTTCTGCTGGCGGAAAAAAACAAAAATATCCGCACTGCCAAAGACTTGAACGGCCGGCGCATCATGGCCAATCCGTTCAATGATGAAGAGTTCAAGGCGATGCTGCTCAAGGAAGGGCTGGCCCTCGAATCGATCGACTGGGTGCCCAGACCGCCGGCCAGCAAAACAGACGACCTGTTGTTGAAGGAAAACCGTGACGTTGATGCCCTGAATGTCTATCTGACCAACGGCCCCTTCTATTTTCAGCAGCAGAAGCAAGCCTATGACATCATTAATCCTGTCGATTACGGGATCGATTTCTACAGTGATTTTCTGTTTACCACCGAACAGGAACTGATCGAAAATCCGCAGCGGGTTGCGGCTTTCCGGCAGGCCTCCCTGCGCGGGTGGAATTATGCCCTCGAGCACCCGGATGAGATCATCGAGCTGATTCTGAGCCGCTACGCTGCGCAGAAAAGCCGAGAACACCTGAAATTCGAGGCCGCGGAGACGGCTAAATTGATCCGCAAGGATGTCGTCGCGGTCGGTCACATCAACCCGGGCCGGGTCGCGCATATGGCTGATGTCCTCAAGCAGTTGGGGCGGGTTGCATCGACCGCCGGTCTGGCCGGCCTGGTCTACGACGAACAGGCTGCCGGCCAGTTATCGGTCGATGAGCTGCGCTGGCTGCAAAGCCGGCCGCGAGTGCGGGTCGCAGCCGGGCATGTTCCGCCCTTGATGTATGAGCGGGACGGAGGCTACGAAGGGATTCTGGTCGATTATCTCGAGCTGCTGGTCAGGGAGTACGGTCTGCAGATCGAATACCAGCCGGTCTCCTGGTCGCAGGCCCTCCAGGGGCTCGGAACCCCCTCCGGGCCGGATCTGATCCCCGCCTTGCGGGAGAGCGCCGATCGACGGCATATCATTGCTTTCAGCGAGCCGTTTCTGTCTCTGCCGACGGTGATCTTCACCCGTGACGAGGATCGGATCCTCAGTGATGTTAATGATCTGATCGGCCGCAAGGTTGCCATCCCCAGGGATTATCTGCTGAGCGATTATCTGCGCAAGAATCATCCCGGAATCATCTTGATCGAGGTGCCGGGCTACCGGGAGGCGTTGCGTCGTCTCGCCAATGGTGAGGTGGACGCAACCATTGAAAGCCTGGTGCTCGGCAGTCACGCCGTCAAAGCGATGGGGCTGGAGAACATCAAGGTTGCCGCTCCCGCGCCGCTGTTGACCGATCAGCATGTCATCGGCGTCCGCCGGGACTGGCCGGAGCTGGTCAGCCTGATCGACCGGGTCTTCGCGCAGCTGACCCCGCAGCAGCATTCGGAAATACGTAATCGCTGGCTGTCGGTGCGTTATGAGCATGTCGTCAGCAAGGATGCTCTGTTTTTCTGGGGGGGCTGGGGAATTGCTATCTTTCTGCTTAGCAGTGGCTTTTTCCTGTTCTGGAATCGCAGCCTGGCAAAAGAGGTCAATCGGCGCCGCACCACCGAACATCAGCTGCTCGATTCTGTTCTGCAGTTCCAGCGTCTGGTGCAGACGGTGCCCCATGGAATTCTTGAGCTGGACGGGGACGGGAAAATTGTTTTCTGTAACGAATCCGCCGCACTGCTTTTGCAATGTCAGACGCACGACCTGCACGGAGAGCACTTCGCTCGCCTGATTATCGATGAGGCAGAGAGGCAACGGTTTTCGCGGCAGATTTTACATCCACCGAGCCAGGCAGTCAGTTATTCACAGGTGCTGAAACTGAAGGGCAAGGCCGGGGCCCAGGTGGTTGCCCAGGTCGATTTCAACATGGATGAAACCGAGCCTGAAAAGAGCACAAAGATCATCAGCATCACCGACCTGACCGCCCGCCGGGACATCGAACAGGCGCTGCAGGAGAGCGAGAGAGTGTACGCCAGCACCTTCGCCATGGTGCAGGCTGGCGTCGCTCATGTCAGCCTGGATGGCCGTTTCCTGAAGGCCAACCCGTTTCTTTGTGAGCTGCTCGGTTACACCGAGCAGGAATTGCGCAGATTGACCTTCAGCGAACTGACCCATCCGGATGACCGGGAGCAAAGCGCCGAGATGGTCAAGAGCCTGCTCGCCGGGCAGCAGGACTACTTTTCTCTGGAAAAACGTTATCTGAAACAGGATGGTTCGGTGACCTGGGGATTGGCCTCTGTGTCGTTGCTGCAGGGCCCGCCCGCCGAAGCCCGGTTTCTCGTCGTCGTGCAGGACATCAACGCCATCCGGCAGCGGCAACTGGAAATCACCGAGCAGGCGCTGTTGCTGGAAACGCTGATCGAGCAACGGACCGAGGAGCTGCAGCGGCGGGTTATCGAGGTCGAGAGTTTGAACCAGGCCATGCTCAATCTGGCCGAGGATCTGCAGGCGAGCCACGCGGATCTGAAACGGAAGAATACCGAAATCGCCGAAGTGAACAAAGAGCTGGAAGCCTTCGCCTACTCCATCTCGCACGACCTGCGCGCGCCCTTGCGGCATATACAGGCGTTTGCCGATATTCTGCTGCGGAATGCGGCACCGGAGCTTTCCGCGGAGAATCTCGGCTGCCTGAAAAAAGTGCTCAGTTCCGCTGCTCGGCTCGGTGAAATGATTGAAAATCTGCTCGAATTCTCGCGCGCCGGGCGCAGCGAGCTGCAGCTGCACACCGTGAATGTTGATCTGCTGGTCCGTGAGGTGATCGCCGGGCTGGGCGAAACGCTCGGCGAGCGGCAAATCGCCTGGCAGATCGCCGAGCTGCCAAAAGTCCAGGCTGATACGGTCGCGCTGCGCCAGGTGTTTGTCAATCTGCTCAGTAACGCAGTGAAGTATACGCTGCCACGCGACCCGGCGCAGATTACGGTAGACTGTGAACAGGAAGCGGACCGGCTGATTTTCCGGGTTGCCGACAACGGGGTGGGTTTCGATCCGCAGCAGAGTCACAAGTTATTCGGGGTGTTTAGCCGTTTGCACCGCCAGGACCAGTTCGACGGGGTCGGCATCGGCCTTGCGAACGTGAAGCAAATCGTCAAGCGTCACGGTGGCCAGGTCTGGGCCGCCGCCGAAGTCGACCGAGGTGCTCAGTTCTTCTTTTCTCTGCCCTGCAAGCAGGAGTCCGCTAAAGAGGTTCTGGCCGATTCTCAGGTCGCCGGGTGAAGCGGCCAGCTGGCGTGGAGAATTTACCAGCTCACAGGCATAACATGCAAAACACTCTACAGATTTTACATCTGGAAGACAGCGAACTGGATGCTGAGCTGGTGCGACATGCGCTGGCCGCCGGGGATTTTTCCTGTCAGATCGATTGGGTCAATAATTTTTCCGATTATCAGCAGGCCCTGGAAAGCAGCATTTACGATCTGGTGCTGTCCGATTACTCACTGCCCGATTGTGACGGCCTGAAGGCCTTTGCACAAACCAGGCAGCTCTCGCCGCCTCCCCCTTTCATTCTCATTACCGGCGCGCTTGGTGAAGAACTGGCCATCGACACGCTCAAGGCAGGAGTCACCGATTATGTCCTGAAGTCAAACCTGGTCCGCCTGCAGACCGCGGTGCCGCGGGCGATCGAGGACGTTCGACTCGCCTGGGAAAAGCAAGCCACCCTGGACGCCCTCCGGGTCAGCGAAGAACGCTTCGACCTGGCAGTGCGCGGTTCGGGAGCCGGGATCTGGGACTGGGCCGATCTCAGCGTTGAGCAGATGTGGTGGTCGCCACGTATCTACGAAATGCTCGGCTACCAGGAAGGCCGGATTCCGGCAACCCGGAGCCAGCTGTATGGGATGATGCATCCGGATGATGTCGAGGTGGCTCAAGGGGTTTTGCAGCTGCATTTTACCGAACAGCAGCCTTACGATGTCGAATTCAGAATCCGGACCACTCAAGATCAGTATATCTGGCTGCGCTCGCGTGGACAGGCGGTCTGGGACGCCGAGGGCAAGCCGCTGCGGATGGCCGGCTACATCCAGGACATCACGGATCGCAAGCAGGCCGAAGCGGCGCGGCGGCGGGCCGATCAGCAGTATCGCACCATCGCCCGCAGTGCCGTGGAAGCTTTTATCATGATTAATGCCAGCGGCGAAATTCAGCTCTGGAACCCGGCCGCCGAACGGATTTTCGGTTATTCCGAAGCGGAGATTCTCGGCCGGGATCTGCATCAGCTGCTCGCCCCGGAAGAATTTCAGCCGCAGGCGCAAAGAGGGATGCAGGCCTTCGTCGCCACTGGCCGGGGGGATGTGATCGGAGAAACTGTCGAGATCGAGGGGCTGACCAAGGCGGGCAAGCGGGTGCCGCTGGAGATATCGCTGAATGCCGTACGCCAGGGTAATGAATGGCATGCCATCGGCGTGCTGCGCGACATCACCGAACGCAAAGAGGCCGAGGCACAGCGGCTGGAGCTGGAAATGCAGCTGCGCCAGACGCAGAAGATGGAGGCGATCGGCACCCTGGCCGGCGGCATCGCGCACGATTTCAACAACATCCTTGCCTCGATCCTCGGCTATGGGTCGATGGTCGAGCGACGGCTACCGAAAGACAGCCGCGAACAGACCGACATGCGCGAGGTGCTCAAGGCGGCGGAGCGGGCCAAGCAGCTGGTCCGCCAGATCCTCACCTTCAGCCGCAAGAGCGGCATCGAAAAACAGCCGGTTCAGGTCGATCTGATCATTCAGGAGGTTCTGCAGTTGATCCGGGCCTCATTCCCGTCGACCATTAACGTTGTCCAGTCGCTTGTGGTGTGCGGGGAATCGATTCTCGCCGACGCGACCCAGGTGCACCAGGTTCTGATGAACCTGTGCACCAACGCCTATCACGCCATGCCGAGCGGTGGCACCCTGTCTGTTTCGCTCGGCAAGTGTGAGCTCGCTGAGCAGAATGACTGGGGGCTGGCAGCCGGTCCCTATCTGGAGCTGAAAGTCAAGGATACCGGCACCGGGATCGATCCGGAGCTGCTGGAACGGATCTTCGATCCCTATTTCACCACCAAGGATGTCGACAACGGCACCGGTCTGGGTCTGTCAGTGGTGCGCGGCATTATCACGTCCCTCGGCGGACAGATCCGGGTCAGCAGCTGCCTGGAGAAGGGAACCTGCTTTACGCTCATGCTGCCCTGCCTTCAGGAGGAGAATGTCCCCCAAGGATTTGAAGTCGATTCGGCCGACATCACCGGCGAGGGGAACATCATGCTGGTGGACGACGAAACCAGTCTGGCCCTGCTCGGTAAAGAGTTCCTCGAAGATCTCGGTTATAATGTGATCGCCCAGACCAGCAGCCTGGCTGCGCTGGAGCATCTCAAGCGGCATCACGGGCAGTTCGACCTGGTGATCACCGACCAGACCATGCCGCGGATGACCGGAATCGAACTGGCCCGGAACCTGAGCGACCTGGCGCCGGAGCTGCCGGTGGTGCTCTGTTCGGGGCTGAAGCTTTCGCTCGATACCGAGGGGATTGCGGAAACCAGTATCTGCCATGTTTTGTTGAAGACCGATCTGTTCGATCAGCTGCCGAAGCTCTTGAAAAAACTTCTCGGAAGGGGGGGGAATGCCAACGAAAGAAAAGATCCTGATCGTTGATGATGAGCCGTCTTTCTGTCGTCTGATGGAACGGCTGCTGGAAGAGGATGGCTATTCTTGCTGCACGGCCTGCAGTGCCGCGGACGCTCTCAAACTGTTGCGGACCCAACCTTTCGACCTGCTGATCACCGATATCCGGATGCCGGAGGTCGACGGTCTCGAGCTGATGCGGCAGGTCGCCGGGGTCTATCCCGACCTGGCCGTTCTGGTGACCACCGGAGTCAACGACCGCGAGGTCGCGCTGCAGGCCCTGGAGCTGGGGGCTTTCGGCTACCTGATCAAGCCCTGCGAAGCATTTGAGGTGCTGGTCCATGTCGCCAACAGCCTGCGCCTGGCGCGGCTGGAAAAGCTCAGCCAGAACTACCAGCAGGAGCTTGAAGGGCAGGTCGCCCGCCGCACGGAGGAACTCGAAACCGCCAATCGGCAGCTCGAAGAGAGCAATCGCCAGTTGCTGCAGCAGGAAAAACTCGCCTCGATCGGTCAGCTTGCGGCCGGCATCGCCCATGAAATCAAGACCCCTACCGGGTTTGTCGCCAGTAACCTGGGCAGCCTGCAGAAGTACCTGCAGCGGCTGACAGAATATCGGCGGGCGCTGCAGCAG
Source organism: uncultured Desulfuromonadales bacterium (assembly GCA_945787335.1). Lineage (GTDB taxonomy): Bacteria > Desulfobacterota > Desulfuromonadia > Desulfuromonadales > Geopsychrobacteraceae > Malonomonas. Next base: position 4,722 of record CALZHR010000208.1, on the reverse strand, counting down.
GTGGTTGAAGAATCTGCAACTGAGCAGCAGCGCGAAGCTCTGAAGCAGCTGGCCAGAAAGCTGAAGATCGACCTGATCCTGGAGGATCTCGATGAGCTGGTCGCCAACTGCCAGGAAGGCGCCGAGCGGATCAAGACCATCATTCAGGGGCTGAAGGATTTCTCCCGCCAGGATAGCGAAATCGAGGAGCTGCTCGATCTCAATCAGATTATTGAAGAGGCCCTGCTGCTGGTCTGGAACGAGCTGAAATATAAGGCTGAAGTGGTTCGTGATCTGCAGGACCTGCCGCAGCTCAGAGGCTACCGCCAGCGGCTCGGGCAGGTGTTCGTGAACCTGTTGGTCAATGCCGGACACGCCATCAAGGAGCAGGGCCGTATCCGGGTCAGTGCAGGTCGGGAGGGGGCGCAGATTGTCGTGCAGATTCAGGACAACGGCTGCGGCATTCCGGCCGAGAACCTGGAAAAGATCTTCGAGCCGTTTTTCACCACCAAAGAGATCGGTGTCGGCACCGGGCTCGGTTTGAGCATTATCAAGGATATTATCGAGCAGCATCAGGGGACGATTGAGGTGACCAGCACTTCTGGGCAGGGCAGCTGCTTCACCCTGCGTCTGCCGGCAGCCGGCGAGGAATAAATTTGTTTTCTTCCATGAGGAATATGTTATGCTTCTGTCTGATGATTCTGCTGCGCCTGAACTGTGCGCCGGAAGGGGTTTCGCTAAATGATGGCTGAACGACAGAAACGGATTCTGTACGTCGACGACGAGGAAAGTCTGGCGGTGCTCGGACAGGAGTTTCTCGGGGACCTGGGCTACCAGGTTGACGCGGCCTTCAGTGCCGCCGAGGCGCTGAAGGCTTTCGGGCCCGACAAGGCCGGCTATGACCTGGTGGTGACCGATGAGTCGATGCCCAAGATGAGCGGCATTGAGCTGGCTCAGGAGCTTTATCGGCGGGCGCCGCAGGTGCCGGTGATCCTCTGTTCCGGACATCTGCTGACCATGGACGAGGAAGGGATGGCCGACACCAACATCAGGGGAGTGCTGGTCAAGACCGAAGTCTGCCTCAGGCTGCCGGATATGATCGACGCGCTGCTCGCGGATTGAACCCGCGTGCAGTGAAACAAAAGGCCGTCTGCCATTTCGAGCAGCGGCCTTTTTTTATCGATTGTCTCAATAGAAGGTTAGCGACCAAGACATCAGCAACACCAAGGAAAGTCATATGCATTAACGCGGAGTCGGAGAGCTGCAGAGAAGATCAAGAGCCATAAAATTCAATCTATTAGTGCGTTTCTCAGCGAGCTCCGCGGACTCAGCGTCTTTGCGTTAAAAAGCTTTTCTTCACGCCCGGCCCGGGATTATCTCAGCAACAGGGCAATGACGACCAGCAGCAACACCGCGCCACCGATTATCAGCGGCAGCGGCAAGCGCTTGGCGGCGGTCGGTTCGGCTGCCGGCTCTTCCAGCCGGCCGACGATCGGAAAGCGTTCGATCACCGCCCGCACGTGCGGGGCCGATTTGAGCTCTTCGGTCAGGTCCTGTCCGGCCTGATGAACTTCTTCGTGCAGCCCGTTCTTCCAGCGTTCGCTGGCCGTGACGTCGTAGATGCTGCCGCTGACCGCCACGTAAGCGGGTTGGCCGTTCTGTCCGTCGTACTTGCTGAGTTCCTCACTGGTCATCTGTCCGTCTCCCGGTCAAAGTTTTTCAGATCCTCAACTGCAGTAATAGGTGTAGCCACGCAGCCGGCTGGCGAATTCTTCGAGCAGCCGCTGCCGTTCGCTCAGGTCGATGCGGCCATCGCGGACCGCTTTTTCTGCTTTGTCGCGGAAACCGTTGTAGAGGGCCTGGGGATCGTACTCGACGAAGCTGAGCACCTCGGCCACGCTGTCGCCGCTGAGCTCCTTCATCACGTCGAAGCTGCCGTTCTCGTTGACCCGCACGCTGACCACGTGGGTGTCACCGAACAGGTTGTGCAGATCGCCGAGGGTCTCCTGGTAGGCGCCCATCAAAAATACCCCGAGGAAGTAGTCCTCCCCCGGCACCAGCGGATGCAGCGGCAGGGTTCTGCGCTCGCCGCCGGTGAGGATGAAGCAGTCGAGCTTGCCGTCGCAGTCGCAGGTCAGGTCGGAGATGATGGCGTCCCGCTCGGGCCGCTCCGCCAGCCGGTGAATCGGCATCACCGGAAAGACCTGATCGATCGCCCAGCTGTCGGGCAGCGATTGAAAGACGCTGAAGTTGCCATAGTAGATATCGGCCAGGTTCTGCGGCAGTTCGCTCAGTTCCGCCGGGCACTCCGACAGCTGCTCCAGCCGCTGCAGCACCTGCCGGGCGCTGGCCAGAAACAGGTTTTCCGCCAGGGAGCGCTGGCGCAGCGGGATTTCGCCGTCGCGGAACAGCTGGCGGATCTGGTCACGGATGCCGAGGGCTTCCTGATAGCCGGCGACCAGTTCGAAGCTGGCAGCGTCCTGCTGCAGCGCGAACTGGCGCGCGACCAGCGGATGTGCATCAGACGGACAGCGGTCTGGCAGGGCCTGCGCCTCGAAATGCATCACATCGAGAATGTTGAACAGCAGCAGCGAGGTGTGCGCCACGGTGGCCCGGCCCGATTCGGTGATGATGTCCGGATGGGCGGCGCCGCTGGCGGCCAGGGTCTGCTGGATGGTGGTGACGATGCAGCGACAGTAATCGGCCAGGCTGTAGTTGCGCGAGTGGCTGTGCTTCGTCTGGTTGCCGATGTAATCGACCGCCAGCCCGCCGCCGAGGTCGAGGGAGCGCAGCGGCACCCCCTCGGCGACCAGGTCGGCGTAGAAGCGGCTCGCTTCGCGCACCCCGGCGCGGATCTCCTCAAGGTCGGGGATCTGCGAACCGAGGTGGCAGTGCAGCAGCTGCAGGCAGTCGAGCATTTCGGCTGCGCGCAGGTCATCGACCACCTGCACCAGCTGGGCGGTGCTCAGGCCGAAGCTGCTGCGGTCGCCGCTGGTCTCGGTCCACAACCCGCCGACCTTGGCGGAGACCTTGATGCGCAGCCCGAGCAGCGGCCTGATCCCGAGCGCCTGGCTTCTTGCGATGATCAGCGGCAGTTCGCTCGGTGACTCGACGACAAAAAAGCAGCGGTAGCCGAGCTTGTCGGCCCAGAGTCCCAGGTCGATGAATTCGCGGTCCTTGTAACCGTTGCAGACCAGCAGCCCGTGCTCCGGCAATTTCGCCAGCGCCAGCAGCAGCTCGGCCTTGCTGCCCGCCTCGAGGCCGTGGTTGTAGCGCGCCCCGAACTGGGTGATCTCCTCGATCACCTGCGCCTGCTGATTGACCTTGACCGGGAATACCCCCTGGTAACGCCCCTGGTAGCCGGCCTGCCTGATCGCCTCGCGAAAGCTCTCATTCAGCAGGGTGATCCGCGCGTCGAGCAGGTTTTCGATCCGCAGCAGCAGCGGCATATCGTGGCCGCGCTGCTTGATCCCCCGGACGATCTCGATCAGCGGCACTTCGACCGGCCCGGAGTCGAACTGGACCTTGACGGTGACTTCGCCGCTCGGGGTCATGGAGAAGTTGCCGCCCCCCCAATTGTCAACCCCATAGAGGGCGGCTGAGTCGGCGGCGGTCCAGTCTGGTTTGCTGCGTGGGTTCATTCTGCCCTGGCTCCGAAGCTAGTCGGCGATGTTTTCTTTGGCGAAGGTCGGCAGCATGAAGGCCCCCAGGTGCAGGTCTTCATTGTAGTACCTGGTGTAAAAGCCGCGGTCGGCGGCGCGCTGCCGGTCGAAATCCTTGACCGGGTGGTACTGCTTGCTGGCGAAGGCGAAGCTCCAGAAGCCGCTCGGGTAGGTGGGGATGAAGGCCTGGTACATCTCGACCACCGGGAAGACCGCGCGCAGGTTGCGGTACATGTTCTTCTGGATTTCGGCGTGGTAGAAAGGGGATTCGCTCTGCGCGACCATGATCCCGTCGGCCTTCAGGGCGCCGTGCACCAGCCGGTAGAAATCCTCCTCGAACAGCCCGACCGCCGGGCCGATCGGGTCGGTGGAGTCGACCAGGATCACGTCGAATTCGTTCTGGTGCTCGCGGATGTAGGCCAGGCCGTCGTCGACATGCAGCGTGACGCGCGGGTTGTTGCCGTCGATCTCGCAGGCCATCGAGGGGAGCAGCTCGATCGACTTCTCGATCACCAGCCCGTCGATTTCGCAGAGCACTGCCTGTTCAACCCCCGGGTGCTTCATGATCTCGCGGATGCTGCCGCCGTCGCCGCCGCCGATCACCAGCACCTTTTTCGGGTCGGGGTGGGTAAACAGCGCCGGGTGGACGATCATGTCGTGATAGACGAATTCGTCGCGCTCGGTGACCATCACCAGCCCGTCGAGCAGCATCATGCGGCCGTATTCCAGGGTTTCGATGATTTCCAGCTTCTGGAATTCGCTCTCCCCTGAGAAGAGGGTTTTGCTCGCCTTCAGGGTGATGCCGACATTCTCGCTGTGTTTTTCCGTGTACCAGAGTTCCATGTTCTCGACCCTCGCGCCGCCCGATTGGGCGGGTCAGTTGTCCGTCGCTTCCCGCCGTCTGAACAGCCATGAAAACGGGAAACGGAAAAGAATGCGCTGTTACTATACCCGGTCGGGGGGGCTGTCAAGGATAAATCTTAACATTGTCGGTGGTTTTGCGCTTCTGCTGATGAATTTTTTTCTGCGCTGTGCTAAACAAGGCAAATCCTGTGCCGGAGAGTTTCCTTTTGAAAGGGTT
>CALZHR010000207.1 GCA_945787335.1 uncultured Desulfuromonadales bacterium | reverse complement strand
GTTATTTTCTCAGCCGCTGGAAAGAGGGGCCGCTCGGCGCCTTTGAGCTCGGTTTCGGCCATGGGTTGTATTGCCTTGGCTGCTGCTGGGCGCTGATGTGTCTCGCCTTTGCCTTGGAAAACATGAATCTGCTCTGGATGGGTCTGATTGTCCTGCTGCTCTGTGCTGAGAAGATCGCCCCGCGCGGTGAGTTGCTCAGTCAGCTGGCCGGGGTCGGGCTGAGCCTCTGGGGCGGCTACCTGCTCTGGACAGCGGTTTAAAGGCCGGCTTCTCAAACTTTCCTGTTCGTTAACTCAGCCGACATTAAAATGCCGCTTGGCGGAGTCCTGCAGTTTGCTGGCAGCGCGGAAGGCTTCGCGCAGCAGGTCCTGTTCATCTTTTGAGAGCGCGTTGGGATCAAGGTAGTGGCTCGGTGGCTGGCCCTGTTCGACCAGTTTGATTTCGTTGCGCAGGCGCAGGAAGGTGAAGGCCTCAAAAGCCGCCTTGAGGTGCTCGGCGGTGTCCTGATTAAGCACCTTGAGCCCGACCAGTTTTTCCAGCCGTTCAATGGTGGTGGTCGCATCGGCCTGCTTTTCCAGCATGAACATCCGCACGCAGTCGACGATGAAGATGCTGCCGGCCTGTTTGATCGACAGCATCCCTTTGTGCTTTTCTTCACGTTCCAGGGTAAAGCGGCCGAGCAAGCCGAGCGGCACCTTATGTTTGAAGTCGAGCTCCATGACGTGATAGAGGAAGAGCGGGAATTTGCGGATCTTCTCGTGTACGATATCGCGCAGGTCCTGCGCCAGGGCCGGGTCGCCGACCAGCGGCATGAAATCGAAAAAGATGGTTGAATAGCGCACCTTTTGCGGCTCGGGGGTGTTGATCCAGTCGCTGATCCGTGCCCGCCATTCCTTCAGCCGCCCGCGCCAGAGCGGATTGTTGGCCATCACCTTGCCGTTGCACTGCGGGTAGCCGATTCGGGTGTACGCCTCGACCAACCGCTCGGCAAAGGGAACGTAGAAGGCATTCACCTCAGCCGCCTGTTCATCAGGGAAATCCTCGAAGATAAAGCCGTTGTCCTGGTCCGGGCCGAGCAGCATCTCTTTGCGCCCGCCGCTACCCATGATGATAAAGCAGCTGCGGATTTTCGGCGGCGTCTTCCCCTGCTGCTGCAGTTCCTCAAACACCAGTTCGTAGCCGCGGTTGAGAATACAGTGATGGAGATAAGAGAGGATCTCCACCGTTTCGCTGTGGGAGCGGGTTTCGTTCATCAGCGCCTTGGCCACCTTGACGATCTGCTCCTTGATGCCGGCCAGTTCATCGATCGAGCTGGCCGCCTTGGCTTTGCCAACCAGCAGCATCGATTTCTGGCTGCGGTATTTCATCAGATCCTGCTGCGAGACAATCCCCACCGGCCGCCCCTGGTCGATCACCGGCAGGTGCCTGATCCGGCGGTTGATCATCAGGCTGGTCGCCTCATACATGTAGGTGCTCGGTGTCATGCAGACTGGATCAGGGGTCATGACCTGCTCGGCGGTGACTTGCGAATAATCGTCGGTTTCGAGCGTCAGCACCTTGCTGATCAGGTCGCGATCAGTGACGATGCCGATCGCCCGCTGCTGCTCGTTGCAGACCAGCATGGCACCGATCCCCTTTTGCGTCATGCGTTGGGCGATCTCTTTAATCGGTGCAGCGCCGCTGCAGGTTTCGATCGGGGTGGACATGATATCGGCGAGGCGCTTTTTGAATGGGTAGGCCTCCATCTGGGTCAGGGCTCTCTGACCGTGATCTCGGACCATGTCGGTATAGAGGCTGCGGACCCGTGAATAGATGGTTTTGCTGAAATATTCAGCGAGTTGGGGGTACTGTTTGGCGGTCTCCAGCAATAATTGCTGGGGAATCAGATAGCAGATGCTCTCCTCTACGGTGCGGGCACCTGCAGTGTATGGCTGGTTGGTGAAGACCGGGGTGCCACCGAAAAATGAGCCGGCCTGGCGGCAGTCGACCACCATCTCAACGCCACCCGGGGTCAGGGCGACGATTTCGACCTGGCCCTGCTTGATGATATACAGCGAGCCGCTGGGGGGATCGTGCTGGTTGAAGATATGGTAGCGGGGCGGATATTTTTCGCTTCTGGCCGCCTGCTCAAACGCGGTGAAAAGTTCATCCGGTAACTGCTTGAAAGGTTCGGTGTCTCTAAGGGTTGTGATCAGGCCCATTCACTGCTCCGCTGCGCCGGTGGGCAATTCTCTACAGACAAAAGGCTTCCGAAAAGGAAGCCTCTTTAATATAGCATGAATGCTAGCATAAACGTGGCTGCGGGAAAAGATCCTTGGTGGCAGCGGGCACCTTAGGCGCGCTTGGCTTGTTTGCGGGAACGGGGTTTTGCTGAGTCCTTGTTTTTTTTGCCGAGTTTGATCTGGATGGGATGCGCCTGCATTCTGATGATGAAGTCAGCAAAGATTTTGCCCCAGATGGTCACCCCGGCCATGGCGCTCCATTGGTCATAGCTCTTGAAGGGACCGAGGAGGACACCGGTAGCGATCCAGATCGTAACGCCGAGGATGATCCAGATACAGATCCCGCCGGCGGCCAGGTTGACGATGCCGACGATCGGCGCCCACTTCTCCTTGTTCTTGGGGGGCTCCCCTTTTTTCAGGGCGACTTCCGAGTAATTCTTCTTGATAAAGATCCGCCAGGCCCGACGCAACCAAAAGAATGCCATGGGGAACAGGGCCAGAAACAGCAGCCAACTCATGACGACACTTACATGTAACATTCAACTCTCCCGTGGTTCAGACTGGTCGTTGTGTGCCAGCTGAAACGTTTTTAAACGAGGATGTTGCAGCCAAGCAATAAAAAAATGAAAAAAAACCCGCCAGCCGAAGCTGGCGGGACAGTGATCAAGTTTGTGCTAAATCACATTGGCAAATTGACTTAGTGAGCGTGAGTCCCATCGACAGCCTTGGCACCACGCGGCACACGGACGTCCTCAACCATCTGAGCGATGTGCTCGGGAACCGGAGTGGTCATGTTCTTTACGGCGAAGGCCACGGCGAAGTTAACGATCGCGCCGATGGCGCCGAAGGCGTTCGGCTCGATGCCGAGGAAGAAGTTCGCTTTGCCACCGAAGAGGCCGAGGAACTCGGTGCCCTTGATGAACAGGATCCCCTTGTGGGCGAAAACGTAGAGCATGGTGATGCCGAGACCTGCCAACATACCGGCGATGGCGCCTTCCTTGTTCATGGTCTTGCTGAAGATCCCCATCATCAGACAGGGGAACAAGGAACTGGCGGCCAGACCGAAGGCGATGGCCACGGTACCGGCGGCGAAGTCCGGCGGGTTCAGACCGAGGTAACCCGCACCGACGATTGCGCAAGCCATGGCGATCTTACCAGCCATCAGTTCGCCCTTCTCGGAGAGGTCAGGCATCCACATGTCCTTCAACAGATCGTGGGAGATCGCTGAAGAGATCGCCAGCAGCAGACCGGCTGCGGTCGACAGTGCAGCAGCCAGACCACCGGCGGCAACCAGGGCGATAACCCAGTTGGGCAGCTGCGCGATTTCCGGGTTGGCGAGAACCATGATGTCGCGGTTAACGGTCAGCTCGTTGCCTTTCCAGCCGGCTGCGGCGAACTTCGGATCCGTTGACTTGTCGTTGTAGTACTGGATGCGGCCGTCGCCGTTCTTGTCTACGAACTTGAGCAGGCCGGTGACTTCCCAGCGATTCATCCAGGCGGGGCGTTCATCGTACTTGATCTGTGCATCCGGAGCCATGAGATCAAAATTGGCGTCCTGAACGATGCCCGGGTTGACGGTTGCGTGCAGGTTCAGGTTGGCCATAGCGGCAACGGCCGGAGCGGTGGGGTAGAGGATGCCGATGAAAACCAGCGCCCAACCGGCGGAGTACCGGGCGTCCTTAACCTTGGGAACGGTGAAGAAACGGATGATAACGTGCGGCAGACCGGCGGTACCGATCATCAGCGAGAGGGTGTAAACGAACTGGTTCAGAACGCTGCCGCGGACATTGGTGGTGTACTGGCTGAAGCCGAGGTCGGTGACGACCTGGTCGAGCTTGGTGAGCAGGGCGACGTCGGTGCCGGCCATATCGGAGCCGAGGCCGAGCTGCGGCAACGGGTTGCCGGTGAGGTTCAGCGAGATGAAGACCGCCGGCACGGTGTAGGCGAGAATCAGCACGCAGTACTGGGCAACCTGAGTGTAGGTGATCCCTTTCATGCCGCCGAACACCGCGTACATGAAGACGATGCCCATACCGATGAAGATACCGGTGGCGTTGGACACGCCCAGAAAGCGGGAGAAGGCCACGCCGACACCGGTCATCTGACCGATGATGTAGGTCGTCGAGGCAACCAGCAGGCAGATAACCGCCACGGTGCTGGCGCCCTTGGAGTAGAAGCGGTCACCGACGAACTGGGGCACGGTAAACTTGCCGAACTTGCGCAGGTACGGCGCCAGCAGCATCGCCAGCAGAACGTAGCCGCCGGTCCAGCCCATCAGGAACAGGGAACCGCCGTACCCGAAAGCGGCGATCAGGCCGGCCATGGAGATAAAGGAGGCGGCCGACATCCAGTCAGCGCCGGTTGCCATCCCGTTCAGAACCGGGTGAACGCCGCCGCCGGCAACATAAAATTCGCTGGTGCTGCCCGCCCGAGCCCAGATGGCAATGCCGATGTAGAGGGCGAAGGTCAGGCCGACGACCACATAAGTAATTGTTTGAAGATCCATTATAGTCGTCCTCCCTTAGTCTTCGTGAACATCATGTTTTTCATCGAGCTTACCCATCAACTTGGCGTAGATGAAAATCAGCGCGATGAAAACGTACATTGAACCTTGCTGAGAAAACCAGAAACCAAGCGGATAGCCCCCCAGATTAATGCTGTTCAGCGCCGGCGCAAACAGTATGCCTGCTCCGTAGGAGACGAGAAACCAGACGATCAGGATGTTCCTGATCAGCCCGATAACGTCCTTCCAGTATGCTACTCCTTTGTCATCCATGTGAAACCTCCTCTAATAAATAATGATTACTGCTCAAAACCTCGTGATGTTTTTGGGTCGGTCCCGGTCAGGGCCCGAGACCCTCAGTGACATTCATTTGGTGTTTTGCCTCCTTTCCTGCTAAGTGTTTAATTCTAAAGACCTCTCTCTTATTGTTAGAATAGAACAATGTTGTATTTCTATGAAATTCTTACTGAAACTAATTCGCAGACAATAAATTCTCCAGTCAAATCAGTCAATAAAAAAATAGAACGGCGTTGTTTTTTTAGTTTTTTCTGGAGCGGTCAGGCATTGATTCCGGCGGTCGTTTGTTTGTCTTCCAGACTGTAGCCGAGGTAGCCGAGCCGTGCCGAAATCATTTCACCGGCGGATTTTGTCGCCGGTAGCAGCTTCTCGTTGATCTGCTCCTCGCTCATCCGAAAGCTTGGTCCGACCAGGGCCAGGGCGCCGATCAGCTCATTGCTTGAACCGTAGAGCGGCACGGCGAGGCAGCAGCTGCCTTCGCCCACGCCGTTCTGGTCGATACAGTGGCCGGACGTTTTGATTTGCTCGAGTTCTGCAGCCAGGTGTGGCTGTTTGTTGATCAGGTTGCGGTTGGTCTTTTGTGCGAAAGCGAGGAAGAGTTTGCCGGCGGCGCAGTTTTCCAGCGGGAAACGCCGGCCGACCTGGGAGACGACCTTGACTTTCTGGTCGTTGTCGACCATTTCCAGAAACAAAACTTCCTCATCGCGTTGAATGGCCAGGTAGGCGGTCTCATTGCACTGGCGGACCAGTTGGCTCATGATCGGCCGGGCCTTGTGCAGAAGGGTCATGCGCGACAGGAGTTTCTGCCCCACTTCGAAGGCTGCCAGGCCCAGCTTGTATTCGCTGGAGCCCTGGCTTCGCTCGACATAGCCATGGCTTTCAAAGGTTGCCATGAGCCTGAACAAGCTCGCTTTGGTCATGCCGAGGCGTTGGCTGAGCTGGGAGAGACTGCATTTGGAATCCTCCTCTGCCAGGGCTTCGAGAAGGCACAGGGCGTTCTCGACCGATCTGATACAGTACGTGTCTTTATCCCTGGATGGCATGACCACTCTCGTGCGTGAAGTTAATTTTAAACCGGGTGTTCATATTTGCAACTTTTAATAATTTTTGCCGCCAATTATTCGAGAACGATAATACGCTGTTTTGTAATTGTCAACATGGTTTTTTATAATGTCCGGAAAGCTTTGGTTGTTTGCACGATGTGTGAAGATTTTACAAATAAGGCAAGTATTCTAAATCTATAAACAAATGTAATAAATATATTCCGTTTATAGCAAAAAAACAGTGTTTTTATATGCTGTTATGGGCTTGTCCTGCAACCGGTTTTTCGCCTGCTGATCTGGCGGCGTTTCAGGGGCTTTCCTGCAGAGAGGAAATTCCCCTCGAAAAATCAGCTGCCGGCCGGCTCGGGTGAGTCGGGCGAAGGCCAGATTTCGCCGTATGGAATAAACCCTGTTTGTTCCCGGCTGTTGTTGACTTGCTATTTTAGAAGATGGTAGAAGATTCTATTTTGCTTTTTCAGGTAGAAAAACGATGTATTTCCCTTCGCAGAGCGATTTTTGCCAGCTGGCGGGAACCGGTAACCTGATCCCGGTTTATCGCGAAATTCTGGCTGATATGGACACCCCGGTTTCCGCTTTTCGCAAGATCGATGACGGTCAGACGGCGTTTCTGCTCGAGTCGATTGAAGGCGGCGAAAAATGGGCTCGCTATTCTTTTCTTGGCAGCGGTCCGGCACGGGTGTTTCGCAGTCGCGATACGACCTACGAAATTCTTGCCAACGGCGTACTGGAAGAGCACGGCAGCTGCGCCGACCCGCTGAGCAAGCTGCGCGAAATGATGGCCGCCTATCAGCCGGTCGAGGTGCCCGGCCTGCCGCGTTTCTTCGGCGGCGCAGTCGGCTATCTTGGCTACGACATGGTGCGTTTCGTCGAGGAACTGCCCGATAACAACCCCCGCCAGATCGACAGCTGGGATGCCTGCTTCATGTTCACCGAGCGGTTGTTGATTTTCGATAACATGCGGCAGAAGGTCAAAGTGGTGTGCAATGTCCATCTGCAGGATGGGGCTGACCCACAAGCTGCCTACCTGCAGGCCCAGCAGCAGATCGAACAACTGATCGCCCAGCTGCGCCGACCTCTTGCGGCCGACAACCCGCCGCCTGGCGGTGACGGCAAGCAGGAACTGGCGGCGAACTTCAGCAAGGCTGATTTCAAGGCGGCGGTTGAGCAGTGTAAAGAGTACATCCGCGCCGGCGACATCTTCCAGGTGGTTATTTCGCAGCGTTTCAGCTGTCCGCTGCAGGTTGATCCCTTCGATATCTACCGGGCGCTGCGCACCATCAACCCGTCTCCCTACATGTACTTCCTGCGCTTCGGCGAGTCGCTGGTGGTCGGCGCGTCTCCCGAGGTGCTGGTGCGTAAAGAGGGGGAGCAGGTCGATGTACGGCCGATCGCCGGGACCCTGCCGCGCGGAGCGACGCCTGCGGAGGACCTGGTGCTGGAGCAGAAGCTGCTGGCCGATCCCAAGGAGCGCGCCGAGCACATCATGCTGGTCGACCTGGGGCGCAATGATGTCGGCCGGGTGGCGGTCGGCGGCAGCGTCGAGGTCAGCGAGCTGATGGTCATCGAGCGCTATTCGCACGTCATGCACATCGTCTCCAACGTCCGCGGCAAGCTGCGCCCCGGGCTCGATTCCTTCGATGTCTTTCGCGCCGCCTTTCCTGCCGGAACCCTCTCGGGTTCGCCGAAGATCCGGGCCATGGAGATCATCGACGAACTGGAGCCGAGCCGGCGTGAGGTTTACGGCGGCGCTGTCGGTTACTTTTCGTTCAGTGGTAATATGGATCTGGCGATCGCCATCCGTACCCTGCAGATCGAACAAGGGCAGGTCTACCTGCAGGCCGGCGCCGGCATCGTCGCCGACAGCGACCCGGAAATGGAGTACCAGGAGACCCTGAACAAGGCCCGCGGCGTCAAGCGCGCCATCGAGATGGCCAATCGCGGCCTTATATAAAGTGCAGGACAGTTCATTATGCTGCTGATGATCGACAACTACGATTCCTTCACCTACAACCTGGTGCAGTACTTCCTCGAGCTGGGCGAAGAGGTGAAGGTGGTCCGCAATGACAAGCTGACCCTCGACGATATCGCCGCCATGGCGCCGCGTCGGCTGGTGATCTCCCCCGGACCCTGCACGCCGAAAGAGGCGGGAATTTCGGTCGCCGCCATCCAGCGCTTCGCGGGCAAGATTCCATTGCTCGGCATCTGCCTGGGACATCAGGCGATGACCGAGGCCTTCGGTGGCAAGGTGGTGCGCGCCGAGCGGTTGATGCACGGCAAGACCAGCCCGATTCTGCACGACGGCAGCGGCATCTTCAAAGATATCTCCAGCCCTTTTACCGCGACCCGCTACCATTCGCTGATCGCCGAGCGGGAGAGTTTTCCCGACTGCCTGCGGATCACCGCCTGGACGGAAGAGCAGGAGATTATGGGGCTCGAGCACCAGCAGCTGCCGGTCTGGGGGATGCAGTTCCACCCCGAGTCGATCCTGACCAGCGCGGGGATGCAGCTGCTGAAGAATTATCTGGAACTGAGCTGATGGGGAGGCCGGTATGATCAAGGAAGCGATCGCCAAGCTTGTTGAGCGGCAGGATCTGACCGAAGCGGAAATGATCGGGGTAATGGATCAGGTCATGGGCGGGGAAGCCACCGGCGCCCAGATCGGCGCGTTTATTACCGCGTTGCGCATGAAAGGGGAAACCATCCCCGAGATCGTCGGCGCGGCCCGGGTGATGCGGGCGCGGGCGACGCCGATCCATGTCAATGGCGTGGTCGACCTTGACCGGGACGAGATCAATGTCGATCGCGAAACCATCCTCGATACCTGCGGCACCGGCGGTAGCGGCACCAAGAGTTTCAACATCTCCACCACCGTGGCGATTGCCGTCGCCGCCTGCGGGGCCAAGGTGGCCAAGCATGGCAACCGCAGCATCTCATCCTCCTGCGGCAGCGCCGATGTGCTGGAAAAGCTCGGCGTCAACCTGGAGGTCTCGCCGGAACGGGTCGGCCGCTGTGTCGAGGAGGTCGGGGTCGGCTTTCTGTTCGCGCCGGCGCTCCACGGGGCGATGAAGCACGCCATCGGCCCGCGCCGCGAGATCGGTATCCGGACGATTTTCAACATTCTCGGCCCGCTGACCAACCCGGCCGGCGCCGACCGGCAGGTGCTCGGGGTGTTCCGCGAGGAACTGGTCGAGCCGCTGGCCAAGGTGCTGCTCAGCCTCGGTTGCCGGCGCGGCTTTGTCGTCCATGGCAGTGATGGCATGGATGAAATTACCCTGACCGGGCCGACCAGCGTTGCCGCCATCGGCGGCGGTCGGGTCGAGCTGCAGACCATCGAGCCGGAGCAGTTCGGCTTCAAGCGCTGCACTCTGGCGGAGTTGCAGGGGGGGGATGCCGAGCAGAATGCGGCCATAGTCAGCGCGATCCTGGCCGGCGAAAAGGGTCCGAAGCGGGATGTCGTCGTGCTCAATGGCGCATATGCGCTGGTTGCCGCAGGACTTGCGACCGGGATCGAAGAGGGCATCAGCAAGCTGCAGGCGGTGCTCGATAATGGCAAGGCCGAGGAAAAACTCGCCGCTTTGATCCGGATGACGAACGTATGATTCTCGCACAGATTCTGGACACCAAGGCCGCAGAGGTGGCGGCCGATAAAGCCCGCGAGCCGTTCAGCGACCTGCAGCGCCGGGTCGGTGAGCTGGAAGACCAGCCGCGTGGGTTTGCCCGGGCGCTGCGCGTCATGGCCGAATCGGGCGGCACGGCGATTATCGCCGAGGTGAAAAAGGGTTCCCCCTCCAAGGGGATCATCCGCGCCGATTTCGACCCGCTGCAGATCGCCGAATGCTACCAGCAGGCCGGTGCCACCTGCCTGTCGGTGCTGACCGACGCGCAGTATTTTTACGGACATCTGAGCTACCTGAACCTGATACGGGAGCAGGTTTCGCTGCCGCTGCTGCGCAAGGATTTCATCATCGACCCCTACCAGGTGGTGCAGGCGCGGGTGGCCGGGGCCGACGCGATTCTGCTGATTGCCGCGGCGCTTGATGACGAGCGACTGCGCGAGCTGGCCCTGCTGGCCAGCGAGCTGCGGCTTGATACGCTGCTTGAGGTGCATGACGCCGAGGAGCTGGAGCGGGCGCTGCAGCTGCCGGTCGACCTGATCGGCATCAACAACCGCAACCTGCAGACCTTTGTCACCGATCTCGCCGTCACCGAACAGCTCGCCGGGCGGATTCCCCGCCAGCAGCTGGCGGTCGCCGAAAGCGGCATCACCAGCCGGGCCGATATCGAGCGCCTGCAGGCGGCCGGGGCCGGGGCCTTTCTGGTCGGCGAAAGTTTGATGCGCGAAGCCGATATTCAGGGCAAACTGCAGGCTTTACTTGGACTGTAATCACAAAGGAGTGTTCGCGATGCAAACCAAGATTCAGCTCAACGATTACCAGATTCCCCGGCGTTGGTACAACGTCATGGCCGATATGCCGAACCCGCCGCAGCCGGTTCTCCATCCGCAGACCCTGCAGCCGGTCTGCCCGGACGATCTGCGGCCGATCTTTCCGATGGCGCTGATCGAGCAGGAGGTCTCCAGCGAGCGCTGGATCGATATCCCCGAAGAGGTGCTCAAGGCCTACCAGCTCTGGCGTCCCGCACCGATGCTGCGCGCCCACCGACTGGAAGCGGCGCTGAAAACCCCGGCGAAGATCTATTACAAGTACGAAGGGGTCTCGCCGGCCGGTTCGCACAAGCCGAACACCGCCATCCCGCAGTCGTACTATAACCAGCAGGCCGGCATCAAGCGGCTGGCGACCGAGACCGGCGCCGGCCAGTGGGGCAGCTCGATCGCCTTCGCCAACTCGCTGTTCGGGCTGGAGACCACTGTTTACATGGTCAAGGTCTCTTACGAGCAGAAACCCTACCGCAAGAACCTGATGCAGGTCTGGGGCGCCAACGTTATCCCCAGCCCGAGCACGTTGACCCAGGTCGGTAAAAAAATCCTCGAGGCCGATCCCGAGTCTCCCGGGTCGTTGGGGATCGCCATCAGCGAGGCGGTCGAGGATGCCGCGACCCACGGCGACACCAACTACGCGCTCGGCTCGGTGCTCAATCATGTCTGCCTGCACCAGACGGTGATCGGCCTGGAGGCGATTATCCAATTGGAGATGGTTGACGATTACCCTGACGTGATCTTCGGCGCCTGCGGCGGCGGCAGCAACTTCGCCGGCATCGCCTTCCCCTTCATCCGTGACAAGATCAACGGCAAGGAGATCCGCCTGGTGGCGGTCGAGCCGGCCTCCTGCCCGACCCTGACCAAGGGGCAGTATGCCTTCGATTATGGCGACACCGCGAAACTGACGCCCGTCTCCAAGATGTATACTCTCGGGCACGATTTCGTGCCGCCGGGGATTCACGCCGGCGGGCTGCGCTACCACGGTGACAGCGCCCTGGTCAGCCAGCTCTACCACGAAGGGCTCATCGAGGCGGTCGCCTACCCGCAGAACGCCTGTTTCGAGGCGGCGCTGCTGTTCGCCCGCAACGAGGGGATCGTGCCGGCGCCGGAGTCTTCCCACGCCGTCAAGGGGGCGGTCGACGCGGCGATCGAAGCGCGCGAGGCCGGCGAAGAGAAGACCATCCTGTTCTGCCTCTCCGGCCACGGTCACTTCGACATGTCGGCCTATGATGCCTACCTCTCCGGCGGGCTTGAGGATTACGAATACCCGGCGGCGAAGATCGAGCAGTCGCTCGCCAACCTGCCGAAAATCGACGCGTAATTATTGCATGGCAGCGGGCCCCGGAGAGTCTCCGGGGTCTGACGCTTATTGCGGAAGGCACATGACCAAAGTTAAGATCTGCGGAATAACCAACCTGGAAGACGCCCTGCAGGCGGTTGAAGCCGGGGCTGATGCCCTCGGCTTCGTCTTTTATGCGCGCAGTCCGCGCTATGTGACGCCGCCGCAGGTGCAGAAGATCGTCGCCCAGCTGCCGCCCTTCGTGACCACGGTCGGCCTGTTCGTCAACGAGACGCCGCAGCGGATCCGCAGCGCCATGGCTGAAGCGCGGCTCGACGTGGTACAGTTGCATGGGGACGAGCAGCCGGAGGACTGCCGGCTGGAGCCGCTGCCGGTGATCAAGGCGCTGCGCGTCAAGGATGCCGCCTCGCTCGACGGAGCCGACCGCTACCCGGTCTCGGCGCTGCTGCTCGATGCCTGGAGTGCCGAGCACTACGGCGGCACCGGCAAGCGTTTCGACTGGCAACTGGTCAAGCAGCTGACCGGCCGGCGGCCGTTGATTCTGGCCGGGGGGTTGAGTCCGGAGAACGTCATCGACGCGGTCCGGCTGGTCAAGCCTTACGCCGTCGACGTCTCCAGCGGGGTGGAAGCGGCACCGGGAAAGAAGGACCCTATGAAAGTGGCAGAATTCATCTGCCGAGTGAGGAATGCATGAGTTATCAGTATCCCGACGAGCGGGGACATTTTGGCCAGTACGGCGGCCGTTACGTCGCCGAAACCCTGATGCCGGCGCTGCTGGAGCTGGAAGAGGCCTACGCCGCAGTCTGCCAGGACCCCAGTTTTCAGGAAGAGTTCGACTACTATCTGAAAAACTACGTCGGCCGACCGAGCCCGCTCTACTATGCGCAGCGCCTCAGCGAAGAGCTGGGCGGGGCGAAAATTTATCTGAAGCGCGAAGACCTCAACCACACCGGCGCGCACAAGGTCAACAACACCGTCGGCCAGATCCTGCTCGCCCGGCGGATGGGTAAAAAGAAGGTGATCGCCGAGACCGGCGCCGGTCAGCACGGGGTGGCCACCGCGACCGTCGCGGCGTTGTTCGGCATGGAGTGTGAGATCTTCATGGGCAAGGAGGATATCCGCCGTCAGGCGCTCAATGTCTTCCGCATGAAGCTGCTCGGCGCCAAGGTGCATGAAGTGACCAGCGGCACCGCGACCCTCAAAGACGCCATGAACGATGCCCTGCGCCATTGGGTGACCCACGTGCGTGACACCTTCTACATCATCGGCACGGTCGCCGGTCCGCACCCCTATCCGCAGCTGGTGCGCGATTTTCAATCGGTGATCGGCACCGAGGCCAGGCAGCAGCTGTTACAGGCCGAAGGGCGTTTGCCGGATGCGGCGGTCGCCTGCATCGGCGGCGGCTCCAACGCCATGGGGCTGTTCTACCCCTTCATCAAGGACGCATCGGTGCGGCTGATCGGCGTCGAGGCGGCCGGGCTCGGGGTCGATACCGACAAGCACGCCGCGTCGATCTCCGCCGGAGCGCCGGGGGTGCTGCACGGCAACAAGACCTATTTGCTGCAGGATGCGGACGGCCAGATCAACCATGCCCACTCGATTTCGGCCGGGCTCGATTATCCCGGCGTCGGCCCGGAGCACGCCCACCTGCAGGACCTGGGGCGCGCTGAATATGTTTCGATCACCGATGATGAAGCGCTTGTCGCCTTTCAGAAGCTGACCCGCGTTGAAGGGATCATCCCGGCCCTGGAGAGCGCTCATGCCATCGCCGAAGTGATCAAGCTGGCGCCGACCATGAGCAAAGAGCAACTGCTGCTGGTCTGCCTGTCGGGGCGTGGCGACAAAGATATTCATACTGTCGCCGACGCGATGAAGTTCGACCTGTAGGGGCGTGCCGTCGGCACGCCCGAGGATGCAGATCGCAAATTAACGGGTGCCCCGTCGGGGCGCCCCTAGATGAAAAAGGAAACAATGAAATTTACCGAACTGAACCTGCCGGAGTTTGTCCAGCAGGGCGTGAACGATGCCGGCTTCGAAAAACTGACCCCGGTGCAGATGGAATCGATTCCCCTGGCCCTGCAAGGCAAGGATGTCGCCGCCCAGGCGCAGACCGGCACCGGCAAAACCGCCGCCTTTCTGATCTCGCTGTTCTGCAAGCTGCTTTCCAGCGGCAAGCGGACCAGCAACAACCCGCGGGCGCTGGTGATGGCGCCGACCCGCGAGCTGGTGGTGCAGATCTGCGCCGACGCCGAGCTGCTCGGCAAACACACCGGCATCAAGGTGCAGCCGATCTTCGGCGGGGTCGATTACGTGAAGCAGCGCCAGGCGCTGCGCGACGGGGTCGATATCATCGTCGCCACCCCGGGACGGCTGATCGACTACTTCAAGCAGCGGGTCTTCTCCATGGACCGGGTTGAGGCGCTGGTGATCGACGAGGCCGACCGGATGTTCGACATGGGCTTCATCAAGGATCTGCGCTACATCCTGCGCAAGCTGCCCCCCTTCGAGCAACGCCAGACGATGCTCTTTTCCGCCACCCTGTCGCCGCAGGTGATGGAGCTCGCCTACGAGTTCATGGATCTGGCCGAGCGGGTGCAGATCGAGCCGGAAAAGGTGACGGCGGATAACATCACGCAGATCCTCTACCATGTCTCCCGCCGGGAGAAGTTCGCCCTGCTGCTCGGCCTGCTCAAGCGGGAGACCGGAGTCGAGCGGGTGATGCTGTTCGTCAACACCAAGGTCGAAGCGGAGCGCCTCGACAGTCTGCTCAACGCCAACGAGATTCCCAGCGCCGTGCTCTCCGGGGATATCCCGCAGAAGAAGCGGATGCGGATCCTCGACCAGTTCAAGCTCGGCAGCCTGACCCACCTGGTGGCCACCGACGTCGCCTCGCGCGGCATCCATGTCGACAACGTCACCCATGTCATCAACTACGACCTGCCGCAGGACCGCGAAGATTACGTCCATCGCATCGGCCGCACCGCCCGGGCCGGAGCCATGGGGCGGGCGATCAGCCTTGCCGACGAAGAGACGGTCTACCAGCTGGCCGATATCGAGGATTACCTGGGGAAAACCATCCCCAGCGAGATGCCGCTGGATGAGGATTTCTGCTTCAATTACAAGCGCGCCCACCCGAAGCGCAAGCGACCGCCGACAGACAAGCCGCCCGCCGCCGGCCAGCGCCGCCGCAGACCGCGTCGCCGCCGTTCTCCAGGCGGGCCGAAACCTTCGGGCGGCGCGAAGTAGGACTGAGCGAGACCGGCCGGAGAAAAGGATTGAAACCGGCCGGAGGAATCGTCTAAACTGCCCCTTTTGGGGCTGGCCTGTACAATTGGCTTTGCCAATTCTCTTTTTGTGCGAAAACTGGATAGCATGAGTCGAATTGACACCACCTTTGCCGCCCTCAAGCAGAAAAACCAGCCGGCGCTGATCCCCTTTTTGACCGCCGGTGATCCCGACCTGGCGACCACCGCCGAGCTGGTGCGGACCCTGGCCGAGAACGGCGCCGACCTGATCGAGCTGGGCGTGCCCTTTTCCGATCCGATGGCCGACGGACCGACCATCCAGGCCGCTTCTGAGCGCGCCCTGGCCGCCGGCGCCAGCCTCGAGAAGGTGCTGCAACTGGTCACCGAACTGCGGCAGGATTGCCAGGTGCCGCTGGTGCTGATGGGCTACTACAACCCGATCTTCCGTTACGGCGTCGAGCGCTTCGCCAAAGCTGCCGCCGCCGCCGGAGTCGACGGCCTGCTGCTGGTCGATCTGCCGCCGGAACAGACCGATGAGATCGCCCCCGCCATGCAGGCCAACGGCCTCGCGATGATTACCCTGCTGGCGCCGACCACCCCGCCGGAACGCATGCGGCGGCTGGCCGCGGCGGCCCAGGGCTATCTCTATTACGTTTCGATGACCGGGGTAACCGGCACCGCCGCCATCTCCCCGGACGCGATCCGCAACGCGGTCGAGGACCTCAAAGGGATGACCGAAGTGCCGGTCGGGGTCGGCTTCGGGATCACCACCGTCGAAGACGCCAAAGCGGTCGGAGAATTCGCCGACGGGGTTGTGGTCGGCAGCGCCTTGGTTAAAATCATTGCTGAGTATGGACAGAGCGAAGAGCTGCTGCCGCGCGTCGGGCAGTTTATCGCTGCGCTCAAACAGGGGCTGGTCGAGCTGGCCGGCGATGCACGCTGATCGGAGCACTCCGGCGGCGATGAGATGTTTGTTGAACAACGAGAGGTTGTTTCATGGTCTGGTTTAAAAAGAAAAAATCGCTGACAGCGTCGGTCGAAAACAAGAAGATGCAGATGCCGGAAGGGGTCTGGACCAAGTGCAAGAACTGCCAGGAGATCGTCTACGGCAAAGAGATCGAGCGGAATCTGAACGTCTGCCCCAAGTGCGACTATCATTTCCGTATCGGCGCCCGCGAGCGGATCGACCTGGTGCTCGACGAAGGGAGCTTTGTCGAGATGGACGCGTCGATGCGCTCGGTCGACTTTCTCGATTTCAAGGATTCGAAGAAATACAAAGAGCGGATCAAGGCCGCGTTGAAAAAGGCCGGCGACGGCGACGCGGTGATCTGCGGCAGCGGTGAGCTGGAAGGTTTGCCGGTGGTGGTCGCGGTGTTCGATTTCGCCTTTATGGGCGGCAGCATGGGCTCGGTGGTTGGTGAGAAGATCACCCGGGCGATCGAAAAGGGACTGGACATGCAGGCCCCGGTGCTGGTCTTTTCATCATCCGGCGGCGCCCGGATGCAGGAGAGCATCCTCTCCCTGATGCAGATGGCGAAAACCAGCGCCGCCCTGGCCAAGCTCAAAGCGGCCGGCATCCCGTTTATTTCGGTGCTGACCGATCCGACCACCGGCGGGGTGACCGCCAGCTTCGCCATGCTCGGCGATCTGAATATCGCCGAACCGCGGGCGCTGATCGGTTTCGCCGGCCCGCGGGTCATCGAACAGACCATCCGCCAGACCCTGCCGGATGGTTTTCAGCGCTCCGAATACCTGCTCGAGCATGGCATGGTCGATATGATCGTGTCGCGCAGCGAGATGAAGCAGCGCCTGGCGCAGGTGTTGAAAGTCTTCACGAAAAACTGACCGGAGATGGCGGACAGCTATCAGGCGAGCCTCGACTATCTCTACTCGCTGCAACTCTTCGGCATCAAGCTGGGCCTGGACAAGGTCCGCCAGCTGCTGCAGCGCATCGACAATCCGCAACGTAAGTTGCGGATTGTTCATATCGCCGGCACCAACGGCAAAGGCTCGACCGCAGCAAGCCTGGCCAATATTTTTCACGCCGCGGGCATCCGTGCCGGGCTCTACACCTCGCCGCACCTGCACAGCTTCACCGAACGGATCCGGGTCGACCTGCAGCAGATCCCGGAAGCCGAGGTGGTCCGGCTGACTGAAGAGCTGCGGCCCCACGCCGAAGAGCTGCGGACAACCTTTTTCGAATTCACCACCGCCATGGCGCTGCTGCACTTCGCCCGAACCGGTTGCGACTGGGCGGTGCTTGAGGTGGGGCTGGGCGGGCGGCTGGATGCGACCACCGCGGTCGATCCGCAGCTCTGTCTGGTGACGCCGATCGGGCTCGACCATACGGAATATCTCGGCGCCGACCTGGAGGCAGTCGCGGCGGAAAAAGCCGGCATCTTCAAACCGGGGGTGCCGGTGGTCAGCGCTCCTCAGGAGCCCGCCGCCCTGAAGGTTCTGCGCCGGCAGGCTGAAATGCTGAGGGCGCCGTTTCTGCTGGCCGGAGAAGATTTCCGCTGGCGCACCGAAGGGACGGGCTTCAGTTTTGTCGACGGCGAGCTGCAGCTGCATGGACTGACCCCGGGAGTAAAAGGGGAGCATCAACTGCAGAACCTGGCGCTGGCCCTGGCGGCGGCCGGGCAGCTGCGCCGGCAGGGCGTGCCGCTCTCCGAGGCGGCGCTGCGCCGGGGAATCGCGGCGGTCCGCTGGCCCGGCCGCTTGGAATGGCTACCGGATCAGGTGCTGCTCGATGGCGCGCACAACCCGGCTGGCGCTGCGACCCTGGCCGGTTATCTGCGACAGCTGCCGCAGAAAAAGATCCATCTGCTGATCGGGCTGAAGGCGGACAAGGCTGCCCGGCAGGTTCTGGAGCCGCTGCTGCCGCTGGTCGAGCGGGTCTATGCCACCCGGCCGCCGGTCGATTCGGCCGTGCCTCCGGAGCTGTTGGTACAGCAGGCCCAGCAGGCAGCCGTCGCGGCCGCGGCCTATCCCGATCCTGCTGCGGCTTTGCAGGCCGCATTGCAGGACAGGCTCCCCGGCGAATTACTGCTGGTGGCTGGTTCGCTGTTTCTGGTTGCGGCGGTGCGCGAGAAGCTGCTGCCTGAAACCGATTTATTATCCATTGTTGCTTGAATTTTCCGGATTTTATTGATGTTGCTGCGTTTTATTCTTCTGCTCGGAGTGCTGATTGTCTCGCTGCCGGCCGCCGCTGCCGATTGGGGGCAGGTCGGTGCGTCCGGGGTGCCGGTCAATCTGGAAGCGGATGAGGTGAGCTACGATAAGCAGACCGGCCGTTACCGGGCGACCGGCAACGTGCAGATGCAGCAGGGGGAGATGCAGCTGCGCAGTCGGATCCTCTGGTGGAATCAGCAGAGCGGCGAGGTTGAAGCGGAAGGGGATGTCGAACTGAAATCGCCGGATGAAACCATGACCGGCAGCAAAATAGTCTACGATCTCGACCAGGGGACCGGCAGGGTCGAGGACGGCCATGTTTTCCTGCGCGAGCAGAATCTGCACGTGCGCGGCAAATCGATCGAGAAGCGCGGCGAACTCGATTACCGGATCAGTGAAGGGACCTTTACCACCTGCGACGGGGAGGTGCCTTCCTGGAAGTTCGGCGCCAGCCAGCTCGACGTGACCCTCGATGGCTACGCCCGGGCCAAAAACGCGGTCTTTTATCTGAAGGATATCCCCTCGTTTTATGTTCCCTACCTGATCTATCCGGCGAAAGACGATCGCGAGTCGGGTTTCCTGATTCCGAGCGTCGGTTATTCCGAGAAGCGCGGCACCCAGTTCAGCGGCGCCTACTACCAGGTTCTCGGCATCAACCAGGATGCCACCTTCTATTTTGACTATCTCTCCGAGATGGGGTTCGGTAAGGGGCTCGAATACCGTTACATCTTCGGCAAAGCGAATGCCGGCGAAGCACGCGTCTACCACATCGATGTCGATCAGGTCGACGGCGTCAGTATTGACGAGGAACGCTATGCCCTGGAATGGCAGCACAATGGCGTTATCCCGGGTGGCGTGCGGATGGTGGCCGACGCGGTTTATGTCAATGATGATCAGTACTTTGAGGATTTCGGCGAAGTCGCCGAGGAGTACAACAAGGACAAGGTCCAGTCGATTTTCTCGCTGAGCAGGAACTGGGGCAGGGCCAACCTGGTCGGTCAGCTGAAATATACCAAAGACCTGGAGTTCGATGATCCGACGACGCTGCAGCTGCTGCCGCGGATCAACTTCGATTATAACCGCCAGCGCATTGCCCGGACGCCTTTCTACTACGCCTTTGCCAGCGAATACAGCAACTTCTGGCGCGATCAGGGCTTGCGCGGACAACGGCTGTCTTTCCGGCCCAGCCTGTCGGCCAGTTTCCAGCTCTGGGATGTCCTCGAGGTGAATCCCGAAGTCGGCTATCGTGACCGCTACTACTGGGGCCTGAGCGATGGTTCGCCCGCCGAGCAGGAGGGGATCGTTGATTTCTCCACCAAGGTCACCAGCCGCCTGCAGCGGGTCTACGATCAGCCGATCGGTCCGGTGAGCAAGCTGCGCCACAGCGTTGAGCCGGAAGTGACCTATAAGTACACGCCGGCGGTCGATCAGAGCCACCTGCCCAGCTTTGACAGCGGCGACCGGATCGTCGAGGCAAACCGTCTCGAGTATGCCCTGGTGCAGCGTTTTACGGCCCGCTTCGATCAGGAGAGCGGCAGCCGTACCTATCGGGATATTGCTTACCTGCGCCTGTCGCAGAGTTATGATCTGCGCGAAGAAGCCGAAGAGCGGCCTTTCTCCAATATCCGGGGCGAATTGACGCTGCTGCCGACCGCCTGGTCGCGGCTGCGCATCGATACGACTTTCGATATCGATCAGGGGGAATGGAGCAAGTTCGCCGCCGAGGCCAGCGCTCATGATCAGCGGGAGAACTCCATCAGCATCGATTATCGCAACGACCGCGACACTCAGGTCGATTACGGCTCGCTCAAGCTGGAGTTATCTTATCTCAACCCCTTTTATCTGAGCTATCAGCAGCGTTACGATTTTGCCAGCGCCGAGCAGCTTGAGTCCGTTGTCGGCGTCGAATATCGCCAGCAATGCTGGAGTGCCCTGTTGACGTTCCGCGAACATGAAAAGGATCAGACATTGATGCTGAGCTTTTTCATGAAGGGGGTCGGCTCGGTCGGCGGTTTCGGCACCAGCCTGAGTGAACGCTAGCAGCATTTTGATTTTGCAAAGACGATTGACGCGTTTTCGCGGGCATGCGAAGCTAGCGCGCCGGGGAGAGCGAATTCAGCGACTGACGGGCCGGCGTGACGAACGCCGAACTTCTGCCTGCAGGATTTGGGAGGACTGATTGGCCCCTGCCCGTGAGCCGGCCAGCACCGGAAACAGAAATCTGATCAGTGTCTGGCTGCTGGTGATCATCATCATCATGCTCGGCTATGCCGTGTTCGGTGATCGTGGCGTGCTGCGGATTCTGCAGGCGGAAAAACAGCAGCAGCAGCTGGAGCAGCAGCTGGAAGTGATCAAGCAGGAGCAGCAGCGGCTGCGCGAAGAGATCGAGCGGCTGCGCAACGATAAAGACTACTGGGAACAACTGGCCCGGACCAAACTGGGCATGGTGCGCGAAGGGGAGCTGATCTATCATCTCCCGGCGCCAGAGACGCAACCTAAGGGTAAGAAACCAAAATGAAAGACCAGTTACGCCAGGCGATTTCCACCGCCTTGCAGCAATGTTACGCCTCCGGGGTGCTGAGCTCCGGGGAGCTCCCGGCGGAAATCCAGCTGGAGGTCCCGAAGAACCCCGATCACGGCGATTTTGCCACCAACCTGGCAATGACCATGGCCAAGGCGGAGCGTAAGGCCCCGCGGCAGATCGCCGAGGCCCTGGTGGCCGCGCTGCAGGGCAACCCGCTCTGCGAGAAGATCGAGATCGCCGGCCCCGGGTTTATCAATTTCCGCCTCGCGCCGAATTGCTGGTACGGGGTGCTCGACCAGGTGATGCAGGCCGGTGACGCCTATGGCCGCAGCCAAGTCGGCGCGGGGACGAAAATCCAGGTCGAATTCGTCAGCGCCAACCCCACCGGTCCCCTGCACATCGGCCACGGCCGCGGCGCGGCGGTCGGCGACGCGGTGGCAGCCGTGCTCGAAGCGGCCGGCTTTGACGTGCAGCGCGAATATTATGTCAATGATGCCGGCAATCAGGTGAAAACCCTCGGCTTGTCGATTCTGCTGCGGCTGCGCGAGCTGCAGGGTGAGACCATCGACTTCCCCGAGGATGGCTACCAGGCCGAGTATATCCGTGAGCTGGCCGCCAAATACCTTGACGCCGAAGGGGACTTGCGGGGCCTGGCTGAGGAGGAAGCGATCGAGCGCTGCGCCCGCTTCGGCGTGGCGCGGGTGCTGGAGTGGATCGCCGCCGACCTCAAGGCCTTCGGCATCGGCTTCGACAACTGGTACAGTGAAAAGAGCCTCTACGACCGCGCGATGGTCGATATGGAGCTGGCCAAGCTCAAAGAGAAGGGGCTGACCTTCGAGCAGGAGGGCGCGCTCTGGCTGCGCACCACCGATTACGGCGACGATAAGGACCGGGTGCTGATCAAGTCGGATGGCAGCAGCACCTACTTCGCCTCCGATGTCGCCTACCATATGGAGAAGTTCGATCGCGGCTTCGACCGGGTGATCGATGTCTGGGGTGCCGACCACCACGGCTACATTCCACGCATGAAGGCGATGTTGAGCGGGCTCGGCCATCCGCCGGAAGATCTCGAAGTGCTCTTGATCCAGATGGTCAACCTGCTGCGCGACGGCGTGCCGTTTACCATGGGCAAGCGCTCAGGGAACTTCATCACCCTGCGCGAAGTGATCGACGAAGTCGGCAGCGACGCCTGCCGCTACTTCTTCCTCATGCGGCGCTGCGACAGCCAGCTCGATTTTGACCTGGAGCTTGCCAAGCAACAGAGCAGTGACAACCCGGTATATTATGTTCAATATGCCCACGCCCGGGTCTGCAGCATCAACCGCAACGCCGCCGAAGCGGGAGTCGCCCAGCCCGATCCGGCACAGGTCGACTGCAGCAAGCTGCAGCTCGACGAGGAGCTGGCCCTGGCCAAGCAGCTGGCGCGGTTGCCGGAGGCAATCGTCGGCGCGGCACTCAACTACGAGCCGCACCGGGTGGTCTTCTACCTGCAGGAGCTGGCCGCCCAGTTCCACAGCTATTACAATCGGCACCGGGTGCTGGTGGATGACCCGGCGGCCACCCAGGCCCGCCTCTACCTGGTGAACTGCGTCCGCATCGTCTTCGCCAACGCACTGCGGATTCTCGGCGTGTCGGCGCCGGAGAAAATGTAAGGAGTAAAATGATGAATTCCGCGACCAAGACCCGTAAGCAACGCCGGATGGAAAAGAAACAGGCCGTTCTCCTGCTGATTCTGGTGCTGGTGGTGTCACTGGCCAGCTTCGCCCTCGGCGTGATGGTCGGCAGCCGGGGGGCGAAACGGGAACTGGCGCAGAAGCAGCAGGCGGCCGAGAAGATCCTGGTGGCCAAGGCCCCGGAAAAGGTCGTCCCGGCACCCCAGCTGGAACCTGCGACGCCAACTCCTGCGGAGCCGTCAGAAGCCGCCCAGGAGGAGACCAAGCTCACCTTCTACGACAAGCTGGCCAAAGAGTCGCCCCCGCTCGGCAGTGGGATCAACCTGCCGCCGCCGGAAGCGAAGCCGGCACCGGCAGCCAAACCGCCGCTCGAGCTGCCGGAGCAGCCGATCGTTAAGAAAGAGACCGTCGCCGTGGCTGCCGCTCCGGCCCCGGCACAGCCCGAACCGACAGCCGATTTTCCCGCCAGCATCCTGCCGCAGACAGACCCGGCCGGAAAGTATGCGCTGCAGGTCGGTTCCTTCTCCACCGCCGCCGATGCCGGCCGGCTGAAAAAGCGCCTGGCCGAGAAAGGCTACCCGACGTTTGTCGCTGAAGCCGACCTGGCCGCCAAGGGGATCTGGTACCGGGTGAAAATCGGCCCTTATGCTGATAGCGCGACCGCTAAAAAGATGCAGCAGCTGATGGAAAAAAAGGAGAATTTAAAGGGCTTCGTCTCGCGGCTTTAGGCCATTTTGACAGTGGTATAAGCGCCGATTTTTTTCTTGACATTTGCCGCGCAGGATACTATTTTCCTGCCTCGTGTCGCGGGATGGAGCAGTCTGGTAGCTCGTCGGGCTCATAACCCGAAGGTCGGGGGTTCAAATCCCTCTCCCGCAACCAAAGCCGAACCTCCGAAGAGGAGTTCAGATAGATTCGGCGGTGTAGCTCAGTTGGTTAGAGCATGCGGCTCATATCCGCAGTGTCCGGAGTTCGAATCTCTGCACCGCCACCATTTAAAAGCCCTTCACGCTATCGTGGAGGGCTTTTTTCGTTTATAGTTTTCAGCATGTTCTTCAGTTGTCCGTACTTTTCGTGAAATAGTAAACTATGAACAGTGAAAAACTGTGAACACTGATGCTCTTGAAAATATGCGTTCCCTGTTCGCGCCTGCCGAGCTTGCCGAGTTGAAATCAATTCTGGTTGCGGTGTCGGGTGGTGTCGATTCGGTGGTGTTGCTGCATCTGCTGCGCACGGTGGCGCCGGCCAGCGGTGTGGAGCTGCGGGTGGCTCATCTGGATCACCAGATCCGTTCGGAAAGTGGCGCGGATGCGGAGTTCGTGCGTGACTTGTGCCAGAGCTGGGGCCTGCCCTGCACGCTTGGCAGCAGCGATGTGCCGCGGCTCGCCAAAGAGGCGGGCTTAAGTCTGGAGATGGCGGGGCGTCAGGCGCGGCGTTCCTTTTTGCAGCAGGTCGCCGAAGAACGGGGCTGCGAGCGGATTGCTTTGGCCCACCATCGGGACGATCAGCTGGAGACCTTTTTCCTGCGCCTGGTGCGCGGTAGCGGCGTCAGCGGATTGGCGGCCATGCGACCGCTGCTGGGGCCCTGGTGGCGGCCGCTGCTGGAGATCGGCCGGCAGCAGATTCTCGACTATGCCGAGCAGCAGGGGCTGCGCTGGGTTGAGGACGCCAGTAACCGCGATCCGAGCTATCTGCGCAACCGTCTGCGCCATCAGTTGATTCCGCAGTTGGAGCAGATCAACCCTCAACTCGGTGAGCGGTTGGGCGCACTGACGACGCAGCTGCAGTTGGAAGAGGATTTCTGGCAGCAGCAGCTGGAGCAGGTTTTTCCATCTTTATTGCTCAGTTGCGAGGACGGCATGCGCCTTGATCGAAGCCGGTTGCTGGAACTGCATCCGGCCCTGCGCCGGCGGATGATTCGTGAGGCGTTGCGACAGCTGCGCGGCGATCTGCAGCGGATCGCGACCGAACATCTGCTGGCGGTCGAACAGTTGCTGTGCGGCGCGCGCAGTCAGGCCCAGCTCGATCTGCCCGGCTGCTGGGTTGCGCGGCGCTACGGTCAACTCTGGCTGCGCCTGGAGGAGCCGGAGTTGCCGCCGGCCTTCGATTTTGAGCTGCCGGTGCCGGGAGAATTGACCTTGCCGGATGGGCGGGTGCTGCGGGCAGTGCTGCAGGCGGAGCAGGAAGGGGAGTCGCTGCGGATCGCTGAATTTTCTCTGGCAGAGCTGCATGAACCGCTGCGGGTGCGGAGCTGGCAGCCTGGTGATCGTTTCGCCCCGCAGGGAATGGCCGGACAGAAGCGTTTGAAGCGCTATTTCAGCGATCAGCAGGTCGAACTTGAGGAGCGGGCGAAGGCGCCGCTGCTGGTCTATGGAGAAACGATCCTCTGGTTAGTCGGTCTGCGCCGCTCGTGCCATGCCCCGGCCTCTCTGCGGGGCGGAGCGATTCTGCGCCTGGAGCTGATTTAAGGGGCCAAAAAGAAGGACAAATAGCTTGTGACTCCTTGCTCTTTATGGTAATTTTTCCTGCCAATTCCAAGCCTTTTGTTAGCGAAGCAACCGGTCGCTGTAATCGATAAAAAAACTCCACGGGGGTATTGTGAGCCAATTTCAGAAGAACCTTGCATTGTGGCTGGTCATTTCTCTGTTGATGATCATGCTGTTCAATATGATGACTCAGCGCGAAGGGGAGCTGACACAGATCAATTACACCGAGTTCCTGACCGCGGTCGATGCCGGCCGGGTGACCAACGTCACCTTCCAGGGGAATCAGGTTCTGGGAGTTTACGAGGACGGCAGCAAATTCAAGACCCATGCCCCGATGGATGAGCAGCTGATCCCAGAGCTGAAGGAAAAGGGCGTGGTGATCGAGGCCAAACCGGTCGATGACCAGGGCTTCTGGTTTACCCTGCTGATCTCCTGGGGGCCGATTCTGCTGCTGATCGCCGTCTGGATCTTCTTCATGCGTCAGATGCAGGCCGGCGGCGGCAAAGCGATGAGCTTTGGTAAAAGCAAGGCCAAACTGCTGACCGACACCCAGGGGCAGGTGACCTTCAAGGATGTCGCCGGGGTCGATGAGGCGAAGCAGGAGCTCGAAGAGGTTGTCGAATTCCTCAAAGATCCGAAAAAGTTCACCCGCCTTGGCGGCAAGATCCCCAAAGGGGTGTTGCTGGTCGGTTCGCCGGGCACCGGCAAGACCCTGCTGGCCCGTTCGGTGGCCGGGGAGGCCGGGGTGCCGTTTTTCACCATCTCCGGCTCCGATTTCGTCGAGATGTTCGTCGGCGTCGGCGCCAGCCGGGTGCGCGACCTGTTCCTGCAGGGGAAGAAGAACGCCCCCTGCATCATCTTCATCGACGAGATCGACGCCGTCGGTCGTCATCGCGGTGCCGGTCTGGGCGGCGGCCATGATGAGCGGGAGCAGACCCTCAACCAGCTGCTGGTCGAGATGGACGGCTTCGAGACCAACGAAGGGGTGATTCTGGTCGCGGCCACGAACCGCCCTGATGTCCTCGACCCGGCGCTGCTGCGACCCGGGCGATTCGACCGCCAGGTGGTGGTTCCGCGCCCCGATGTCAAAGGACGGCACAAGATCCTGCAGGTTCATTCGCGCAAGGTGCCGATGTCGGAAAATGTCGATCTGGGGATTGTCGCCAAGGGAACGCCCGGCTTCTCCGGAGCCGACCTGGCCAACCTGATCAACGAAGGGGCGCTGCTGGCGGCCCGGGCAAACAAGTCCACGGTCGACATGGATGATCTGGAGGCGGCCAAGGACAAAGTGCTGATGGGCGCCGAGCGGCGCTCGATGGTCATCACCGAAGAGGAGAAGAAGGTCACCGCCTATCACGAGGCCGGCCATGCCCTGGTGTCGCTGCTGACCCCCGGCTCTGATCCGGTGCACAAAGTCTCCATCATCCCGCGCGGGCGCGCCATGGGCGTGACCATGTACCTGCCGGACGAAGAGAAGTATAATGAAACCGCCAAAGGGTTGAATATTCGCATCCGTTCCCTGCTTGGCGGACGCATCGCCGAAGAGTTGACCTTCGAGTCGGTGACCAGCGGTGCCAGCAATGACCTTGATCGGGTCACGGCGATCGCCCGCAAAATGGTCTGCGAGTGGGGGATGAGCGAGAAGATCGGGCCGCTGACCTTCGGTGAAAAGGACGGGGAGGTCTTCCTCGGGCGCGACATGGGGCACGTCAAGAACTACAGCGAAGCGACGGCGATCGAAATCGACAACGAGATCCGCCGGATCGTCAACGAGAATTACGAGTTGACCCGCAAGCTGGTTCAGGACAACCAGCCGATGCTGATCGCGCTGTCCGAGGCGCTGCTGGAGAAGGAAACCCTCGAAGGCGCCGAGGTGCGCAAGGTCGTTTTCCCTGACGGCGAGCCGGACTACCTGAAACGGAAAGAGACCGAAGAGCCGTTCAAGTTCGAAGAGGAGCCGCCCGCCGAGACTGTCGCTGGCTCGGAAGAGGAGCCCGGATTTACTGAGGTGGCCGAAGCAGGCGACGAGACGGAAGAGACGCAGGGCGCGCAAGAGAGCGAAGGCGAGAAGCCGCAGTCGTGAGCCAGACCCCTGCGCAGGTGCTGCACGGCCGTGGCTGTCAGCTTGATCTGCGCCGCCCACGGATCATGGGGGTGCTCAACGTCACCCCCGATTCCTTTTCCGACGGCGGGCGCTATGCACATACCGACGCGGCGCTGGAGCAGGGTTTGATACTTATCCGGGATGGTGCTGACCTGCTCGATATCGGCGGCGAAAGCACCCGGCCGGGTGCCGCGGCGGTCAGTGCCGACGAAGAGCTTTGCCGTGTTATCCCGGTGATCGAGCGCCTCCGGCAGGAAACCGACCTGCCGATTTCGATCGATACCACCAAGGCGGTCGTGGCCAAAGCCGCGCTGCAGGCGGGGGCCAACTTCATCAACGACATCAGCGGCTTGAGCTTCGATGCGGAGATGGCTGCGGTTGCCGCAGAGACCGGCGCCGGTTTATTCCTGATGCATACGCGCGGCCGGCCGCAGGAGATGCAGCAGGACACCGACTATCAGGATCTGCTGACAGAGGTGTCCGCCAGCTTGCAGCAGAGTGCCCAGGTTGCCCTGGCGGCAGGGGTTAGCCGGCGTAAGCTGGCGATCGATCCGGGGATCGGCTTCGGCAAGAGCGCCACGGGAAACCTGGAGATTCTCCATCATCTGAGCCGTTTTCATCCGCTTGGATTTCCGATTCTGCTGGGAACGTCGCGCAAGAGTTTTATCGGTATGATCACCGGGCAGCCGGATCCGGCTCAACGACTGGCCGGGACCCTGGCGACCCTGGCGCTGGCGGTCGCCCAGGGGGTGCAGCTCTTCCGCGTGCATGATGTCCGGCCGGCGCGGGACGCATTGCTGGTCGCCTGGGCGATCCGTGAGCGCCAGCTCCCCGAGTGACCCGGTTTTTTCGGTGCGGTTTCGGCAGTCTCCTTTGTGCCGTAATATTATTCTCCTCTCTGCCAGTCGGTGGCTGCAGTAATGCTTGATGTATTTGCCAATATTCGCCTGCTCGATCTGCTCGATATCAGCATTGTCGCTTTTATCATCTACCGGATCATTCTGCTGATCAAAGGCACCCGGGCGGTACAGATGCTGCTCGGACTGGCGGTGATCCTGGTGGTCTACCTCGCCTCGCGGGTCGGTGATCTGCATACCCTCAACTGGTTTTTAAGCAATTTCCTCTCCTCGATCATTCTGGTCATCGTGGTGATTTTCCAGAACGACATCCGCCGGGCGCTGATGCATGTCGGCCGCAATCCGTTCTTCGGCGGTATGACCTATCGGGAAGAAACCGAGATGATCGAGGAAATGGTCAAAGCCTCTGTCGCCCTTGGCAATCGGAAGATCGGCGCCTTGATCGTCATCGAACGTGAGACCGGGATCAACGATCTGCTTGAGTCGGGGACTTCGATCGATGCCCGGGTCGAGAGTGAGCTGATCCGCGCGATTTTTATGCCGTCTTCGCCGATTCACGATGGCGCGCTGGTGGTTCAGCAGGGGCGCCTGCAACTGGCCGGGTGTTTTCTGCCGCTCAGCCAGAGCAGCGATATCAGCAAGACGCTCGGTACCCGGCACCGCGCGGCGATCGGCCTGACCGAATTGGCGGACGCGGTGGCGATCATCGTCTCCGAGGAGACCGGCAAGATCTCTGTCGCGGTCAATGGCGGGATGACCCGCAACCTGGATGCCACCAGCCTGAAGAAGGTGCTGGGCCGGCTGCTCGAACCGCGCAAGGTCGTGAAAAAGAAGAAGGGCTAGCGAGGCATGTTCAAGCTGTTGACAGAAAACTGGACCCTCAAGCTGCTTTCGCTGGTTTTTGCCCTGATTCTCTGGATGTTCATCATGGGCGAACGGCGGCTGGAAGTCGGCTACACGGTGCCGCTCGAGCTACAGAACGTTCCGCGGGGGCTGATGGTCGCCAACGAGGTGCCCAGCCTGGTCGACGTGCGGGTCAGCGGCCCGCGGACTCTGCAGATGAAAATCAGCCCCACCGATATCGGTATTGTCGTCGATCTGGCAGATCTGCAGCCGGGGCTGACCACCTTCAAGCGGCTGGAAGAGCGCCTCAACCTGCCGAGCGGGTTGCGGGTGACCCGCCTCTCCCCCTCTTTTATCGACCTGAAGCTGGAGCGGGTTGCTGAAAAACCGGTGCCGGTCAAAATCGCTCTCACCGGCGAGCCGCTGACCGGTTACAGCGTTGGCGGTGTCCGAGCAGTACCCGACAAAGTCGTCATCGAAGGAGCCGAGTCGGAGTTGAAGAGTGTCACCTCGGTGACCACAGAGCCGGTCGATCTGACCGGGGTCAACGAGGGCTTCTCGCTGATCGTACCTTTGGTGCACCTGGGGACCTATACCAGCTTCAAGGACGAAAAAACCACCGAGGTCCAGGTCGAGATCCAGGCGGTCGAGCCGCCTCCTGCGACAGCGGAAGAAGCAGTCGAAGCGAATAAATCCGAACAAAATACAGAGACCAGAAAGATTGAGGAAGGGGCTAAACAGTAATGGAAAAGAAACTTTTCGGCACCGACGGGGTGCGCGGAGTTGCCAATATCGAGCCGATGACCACGGAAATGGCGATGCACCTCGGGCGGGCGGCAGCCTATGTCTTCAAAAATGGTGGCAGCCGGCGACATCGGCTGGTCATCGGCAAGGACACCCGGCTGTCCGGTTACATGATTGAAAACGCTCTGGTGGCCGGGATCTGTTCGATGGGAGTCGATGTGCTGCTGGTTGGGCCTCTGCCGACCCCGGGGATCGCCTTTATCACCTCGTCGATGCGGGCCGACGCCGGGGTGGTGATCAGCGCCTCGCACAACCCTTACCAGGACAACGGCATCAAGTTTTTTTCCAGCGATGGTTTCAAGCTGCCGGACGAGCTGGAGCTGAGGATCGAGGACCTCATCCTGAATAATCGGCTCGATGAGCTGCGACCGATCGCCGACGACGTCGGCAAGGCCTATCGGATCGATGACGCCATCGGCCGCTACGTGGTCTTTCTGAAAAACAGCTTCCCGCGCGATCTCGATCTGCAGGGGTTGCGCATTGTCCTCGACTGCGCGCATGGGGCCGGCTACAAGGTGGCCCCGGCGGTACTGGCCGAGCTTGGCGCCGAAGTGATCCCGCTCGGGGTCAAGCCGAACGGGATGAATATCAATGACGGCTGTGGCTCCCTGCACCCGGAGGTGATGGCAGAGAAGGTTCGCGAATATCGCGCCGATCTCGGCATCGCCCTCGACGGCGATGCCGACCGGGTGATCTTTGTCGACGAAAACGGCGAAGAGGTCGACGGCGATCACATCATGGCGATCTGCGGCACCGAACTGCTCAAGGCGGGGAAGCTGAAGAAGAAGACCGTGGTGGCGACGGTGATGAGCAACATGGGTCTGGACATCGCTATGCAAAAAGCCGGTGGTAAGGTGGTGCGCACTGCGGTCGGCGACCGCTACGTGGTCGAGGAGATGCGCAAGTCGGGGTATAACCTCGGCGGTGAGCAGTCGGGGCACATGATCTTCCTGGATCACAACAGCACCGGCGATGGCATTCTGTCCGCGTTGCAGGTGCTGGCGATTATCCAGCGCAGCGGTAAGCGGTTATCCGAATTGGCCAGGGTGATGACGTCGCTGCCACAGGTGCTGGTCAATGTTCGGGTGCGCAAAAAAGTCGACCTGGCCGAGATCGCGCCGATCAAAAAAGCGATCGATGAGGTCGAGACCGAACTTGGAGACAAGGGGCGGGTGCTGATCCGCTATTCGGGCACCGAGCCGCTTTTGCGGGTGATGATCGAAGGGGAGAAGCAGGATCACATCTCACTGCAGGCGGACAATCTGGCCTCCCTGGTCCGTGAACACATCGGCGCCTGATATAATTCAATTGGTACGCGCAAGCGAAAACTGCTCGTGGGAGATGTCGGTTTGGCAAAGCTTGGAGTCAACGTAGATCATATCGCCACCATCCGTCAGGCGCGTGGCATCGAAGAGCCCGACCCGGTAGCGGCGGCGCTTCTGGCGGAGCTGGCCGGGGCGCACGGAATTACCGTCCATCTGCGGGAGGATCGCCGGCATATTCAGGATCGTGACGTCGAACTGCTGCGGCAGACCATCAAGACCCGGCTCAACCTGGAGATGGCGCTGACCGAAGAGATGATCGCTTTCGCCCTCAAGGTGTTGCCCGATGCCGTCACCCTGGTGCCGGAGGGGCGGCACGAGCTGACCACCGAAGGGGGGCTGGATGTCTGCCTGCTCCGTTCCACACTGAAGGAAAGGATCGCCCTGCTCAAGCAGGCGGGGATCGTCGTCAGCCTGTTTGTCGAGCCGGACCTGGAGCAGATCAAGGCCAGCCACCGGGTTGGCGCCGACTATATCGAAATCCACACCGGCACTTACTGCG
Organism: uncultured Desulfuromonadales bacterium; assembly: GCA_945787335.1. Taxonomy (GTDB): domain Bacteria; phylum Desulfobacterota; class Desulfuromonadia; order Desulfuromonadales; family Geopsychrobacteraceae; genus Malonomonas. Next base: position 14,112 of record CALZHR010000207.1, on the reverse strand, counting down.
AGATGCGCAACCCGGGCGACCAGCGCGAGCAGCTGCAGCGCATCGAGCTGGCAATCAGCGCGGCGCGCAAGCTGAACTTGGGAGTCAACGCCGGACACGGCCTGAACTACCGCAACATCGGCCCGGTGGCCGCGCTCAAGGGGATCGAGGAATTCAACATCGGCCACAGCATCGTTGCCCGGGCCGCGCTGGTTGGAATGGAGCGTGCGGTGCGCGAGATGCTGGCGCTGATTTAGCGGAGGTCGCCGTGGCAATCGTCGGCATCGGAACCGACCTGGCCCGCATTGAGCGATTCCGCAAGTTTCTCGCTCCGGGAAACCGGGTGCTGGAGCGGATCTATACCGCTGATGAGCGGCTCTACGCGCTGGAGAAAATGGATCCGGCACCGCACCTGGCAGCCCGTTTCGCGGCCAAAGAGGCGTTCGTCAAGGCGCTGGGAACCGGTTTGCGTGACGGCTTGAGCTGGCAGCAGGTCGAAGTCGTCCGCGATCCGCTCGGTTGCCCGTCGTTGCAGCTGTCCGGTCGGGCTGCCGAAATGCTGTGCGAACGCGGCGCCACTGCCGTGCACTTGAGCTATTCTCACGATGGCGACTACGCTGTCGCGACGGTGATTCTGGAGGCCTGATGCGACTGATCACAGCCGAAGAGATGCAGGCCATCGACCGGCGGGCGATTACGGAGCTCGGCATCCCCGGCGTGGTGCTGATGGAGAACGCCGGCCGGGCCGCGACCGAGGTCTGCTGCAACGCGTTTGCCGGATTATTTCCCGGGCCGGTGCTGGTGCTGGCGGGGAAGGGGAACAACGGCGGCGACGGCTATGTGATGGCCAGGCTGCTGGCCGACCGCGGTTGGCAGGTGCAGACCCTGGTGCTCGGCCAGGCCGACGACATCGGCGGCGATGCCGCGGTGATGCGCGACATTCTGCTGAAGATGAAGCTGCCGCTCAGTTATGTGGCTGCTGCCCGGACCTTGCGCAGCCAGTTTTCTGCTTTTGAACCACGCCTGATCGTTGACGCCCTGCTCGGTACCGGGCTCACGTCTGACGTGCGCGGCCTGTTTGCCGAGGCGATTGAGCTGATCAACAGCGCCGCTGCGGCCGTCTGTGCCGTCGATATTCCTTCCGGGGTTGATGGCTCCAGCGGGCGGATCTGCGGCAATGCCGTGCGGGCCGACCTGACGGTCAGCTTCGATCAGGCGAAGATCGGTCACGGCAGTTTTCCCGGCGCGGCGTATGTCGGTGAGCTGCAGGTGGTCGATATCGGTCTCCCCAAATCACACCGCGCGGCTCTGGCCAGTCAGGTCGTGCTGGTCGAGGCTCGGGATGCTGCGCAGTGGCTTCCGGCGCGGCCGGTTGCAGGGCATAAGGGGCGTTTCGGCCATCTGTTGCTGCTGGCCGGTTCGACCGGAAAGACCGGCGCGGCGGCGTTGGCAGCCGCGGCTGCCGTGCGCAGCGGTTGCGGCCTGGTGACCGCAGGGGTGCCGGCCGCCGTCCATGATATCCTGGAAGCCAAACTGACCGAAGCGATGACCGCGCCGCTGGCTGATCAGCAGGGGCAGCTCTCGCTGCAGGCCAGGCCGGCGATCGAACAGCTGCTTGGAGAGCGTCAGGCGCTGGCGGTCGGGCCGGGACTCGGGCAGTCAGACGAGCTGGCCGAGCTGCTCGCCTGGCTGGTGCGGGATGTCGAGCGGCCGCTGATTGTCGATGCCGATGGCCTGAATCTGCTTGCCGGTCAGCTCGACGTGCTGCAGAAACGTACCGGGCCGCTACCGGTGCTGACCCCGCACCCCGGGGAAATGTCCCGGTTGTGCGGACATTCGGTGGCGGAGATCGAGGCGAACCGGTTCGAGGTCGCGCGTGATTTTGCCCTCAAGCATAACGTCGTCCTGCTGTTGAAAGGCGCACGGACGATTGTTGCCGCACCCGAGGGTGCGGTGCGGATCAACAGCAGCGGTAACGACGGGCTGGCCAGCGGTGGCAGCGGCGATGTACTGACCGGCCTGATCGGCGGTCTGCTGGCCCAGGGGCTGGACGGTTTTGAGGCCGCCGCACTGGCCGCCTGGCTGCACGGCCGGGCCGCCGAGCTGGTCGCCATACAGCAGGGAACGGCTGGAATGGCCGCTTCGGACCTGCTCCCACAACTCCCGGTGGCCCGCCGGGAACTGACCGAAGGAGAGAGCCCATGCTGACAGCCAGAGATATCATGACCACCGAGGTGACCACGGTAACGACCGAGACCAGCCTGAAAGAGCTGGCCTCCAAGTTCGTCGAGACCAGGTACAGCAATATGCCGGTGCTCGACGCCGCGGGCGAGCTGGTCGGGGTGATCAGTGAGACCGACCTGGTTGAGCAGCAGAAGCCGTTGCATATTCCGACCGTCATGGCCTTTTTCGACGGTGTCTTCTATCTCGACAGCGAAAAGCGCTTCCAGGGGGAGGTCGACCGGGTCACCGCGACCACGGTCGGCGAGTTGTATGAAAAGCGGCTGGTGACCTGTGCGCCGGAGGCCACGGTGCGCGAGATTGCCGGACTGATGAGTAAGCACAAGGCTCACCTGATCCCGGTTGTCGAGAACGGCAAGATGCTTGGCGTGGTGGCGCGCCTCGACCTGATCCGGGCGATGGAGGACTGATGCTGGAACAGCTCGTGGTCCAAACATCCAGCGAGGCAGAAACGCAGGAGCTGGGATTTCGACTGGGCCGGTTGCTTGAGCAGCCGGCCCTGATTCTATTGCAGGGCGATCTGGGGGCGGGGAAGTCGGTGCTGGCCCGGGGGATCGCTCGTGGCCTGGGGGTCGACCCGCAGGTGCCGATCACCAGCCCGACCTTCACCCTGATGAATCACTACCCGGCCCGGCTCGATCTCTACCATTTCGATCTCTACCGCCTCGCCGACCCGGATGAACTTATCGAGATCGGTTTCGATGACTACGCGCATGGCGCCGGGGTCGCTCTGGTGGAGTGGCCGGAGCGGCTTGAGACTGATCAGATCGATGGGGTCTGGGTTGTTCTCGAACGACTCGGAAACGATCTGCGCCGCGTGAATTTCGCCGCGTGCGGCGAGGCCGCCGCAAAGCTTCTCAAAGCCCTGCGCGACGGCCTGCAGAAACAATCTTTAAAGCCGCTCGAATAGGCGGAAAAAGCTTTTGACCGGCTGTGGAATTCCTGCTATTAAAGGGACTTTCCGGGATTTTTGCCGGCTGTTCAGCGACATCGGGACAACCGGCCTGGCGCCGGTTTTTCAATAAGGAGGAAGAGGACTGATATGGCCCTGGTCGTACAAAAATATGGCGGCACATCCGTCGGCTCGGTAGAGCGGATTCGCAACGTTGCCCGTCGGGTGGCCAAAACCTTTGATGACGGCAATGAGGTGGTGGTGATTGTCTCTGCCATGGCCGGTGAGACCAATCGTCTGGTGGCTCTGGCGGAGGAGGTCTGCGAATTCCCCAGCGAGCGGGAATACGACGTACTGGTGTCGACCGGTGAGCAGGTGACCATCGCCCTGCTGTCGATGTGCCTGCAGTCGATGGGCTACAACGCCAAGAGTTATCTCGGCTCGCAGATCCCGGTGGTCACCGACAACGCCCACGCCAAGGCGCGGATCAGGAGTATCGATGACAAGCGGGTCCGCGAAGATCTCAAGTCGGGCACGATCATTATCGTCGCCGGTTTCCAGGGGATTGATGACCAGGGGAATGTCACCACCCTGGGGCGCGGTGGCTCCGACACTTCGGCGGTCGCGGTCGCCGCTGCGCTCAAAGCCGATGTCTGTGAAATTTACACAGACGTCGATGGCGTCTACACCACCGATCCGCGCATGGTCCCCGAAGCGAGCAAGCTGGAGAAGATCTCCTACGAGGAGATGCTCGAAATGGCTTCGCTGGGGGCCAAGGTGCTGCAGATCCGCAGTGTCGAATTTGCGAAAAAATACAACGTAATCATTCATGTGCGTTCCAGCTTCAACGACAAGCCGGGAACGCTGGTGATGAAGGAGGATGAGGAAATGGAGACTGTCCTGGTTTCAGGCGTGGCGTACAACAAGGACGAAGCAAAAATCAGTATTTTCGGGGTGCCGGATCAACCAGGCGTGGCAGCCCAGATCTTCTCGCCGCTCAGCGATGCGAATATCACCGTCGACATGATCATCCAGAACGTTTCGCACGAAGGTAAGACCGACATGACCTTCACCGTGCCCAAGGCGGACTGCAAAAAGGCCGTGCAGATCGTCGAGGAGGTGGCCAAGAAGATCGCCGCCAGCGGTGTCCGGTATAATGAGAACATTGCGAAGATTTCGATCATCGGGGTCGGCATGCGTTCTCACTCGGGGATTGCCAGCACCATGTTCCAGACCCTGTCGCGCGAAGGGATCAACATTGAAATGATCTCGACCAGCGAAATCAAGGTTTCCTGTATCATCGACGCCAAGTACACCGAACTGGCGGTGCGGGTGCTGCATGAGGCGTTCGGCTTGAATTCGACGGAGTCGAACAAAGCCTGAGCGGGCGATGTAACGGATTGAAAGGATGTGATGTGATGAGTCGGATTCAGCTGTACGATACCACCCTGCGGGACGGAACCCAGGCCGAGGATATCTCTTTTCAGGTTCAGGACAAGATCCGGATTGCCAAGTGCCTGGATGAACTGGGCATCGATTATATCGAAGGCGGCTGGCCCGGCTCCAACCCGAAGGACATCACCTTCTTTCAGGAGATCCAGAAGGAGACCCTCTCCCACAGCAAGATCGCAGCTTTCGGCTCGACCCGGCGCGCCAAGGTAACCCCGGCTGAAGATAACAACATCCAGATGCTGATCGAGGCTGCTCCGGATACCGTGACCATCTTCGGCAAGACCTGGGATTTTCATGTCCATGAGGCGCTGCGGATCTCTCTGGAAGAAAACCTGGAGCTGATCAACGATTCGCTGATTTATTTGAAGGAGCGGATCGGCGAGGTGGTCTACGACGCCGAGCACTTCTTTGACGGATATAAGGCCAACCCGGAGTATGCGATCAAGACCCTGCAGGCGGCCGCGGCGGCCAGCGTCGACTGCATCGTGCTCTGCGATACCAACGGCGGGACCCTGCCGCACGAAATACCGGCGATCATGGAGGTGGTTAAGCAGGCCGTTGATACCCCGCTCGGCATCCATGCCCACAACGACAGCGAATGCGCGGTCGCCAACTCGCTGATGGCGGTTGACTGCGGCGCGGTGCATGTGCAGGGGACCATGAACGGTTTCGGCGAGCGCTGCGGCAACGCCAACCTTTGCTCGATCATTCCCTCTCTCAAGCTCAAACTGGGCAAGGAGTGCGTCAGTGACGAGAGCCTGAAAACCCTGCGCAAGGCCTCCAGGTACGTCTATGAACTGGCGAATCTGGTGCCGAACAAGCATCAGGCGTTTGTCGGCAACTCGGCCTTCGCGCACAAAGGTGGCGTACATGTTTCGGCGATTCAGCGCCATCCGGAAACTTATGAGCACATCCGGCCCGAGCTGGTCGGTAATCGTACCCGTGTCCTGGTCTCAGACCTGTCGGGGCGCTCCAATATTCTGGCCAAGGCCGAAGAGTGCGGAATCGAACTGGACAGCAAGGATCCGGTCACTCTGGAGATTCTCGAAGAGATCAAGGAGCTGGAAAACAAGGGGTTCCAGTTCGAGGGGGCTGAGGCCTCTTTCGAACTGCTGATGCTCAAGGCGATGGGCAAGCTCAAGCACTTTTTCACCGTTTCGGCGTTTCGGGTTATCGATACACTACGCGACAGCGATAAAGCGCCAGTTTCCGAGGCGACGGTCAAGGTCAAGGTTGGTGGCAAGGTCGAGCACACCGCAGCTGACGGCAATGGCCCGGTAAATGCCTTGGATAAAGCTCTGCGCAAGGCACTGATCAGCTTTTATCCGCAGCTTGGGGACGTCAAGCTGCTCGACTATAAAGTGCGGGTGCTCCCTTCCAGTGAGGGGACCGAATCGGTTACTCGGGTTCTGGTCGAGTCTGGAGACCAGGACGGCCGCTGGGGAACCGTTGGCGTCAGCAGCAATATTATCGACGCCTCATATCATGCCCTGGCGGACGCACTGACCTATAAGCTGTATAAAGATAACCTCTGATCTGAACCGGATCGCAGAATATAAAGCCGGCGCCGAAATTTCTGGCGCCGGCTTTTTTACGCCTTTCGAGCATCAAAATAATGACGAACCACTCGCCGTTCCGTCAAAAATGTGACGGAACGGGTATGTCCACTCACGCTTGAACCAACCTTTTTTCCCGGATAGTACTTTTAAGTCACTGTAATGACATTTATAATTCCATTTTCTGCATTTATGTAAAGCGACTGGGAGAGATATTTAAAGGCGTGGTTCTAGATTCTTAATTGCCAGTGTTGACATTTTATTTTTTTGTGCATGGCCTGATGTCGCTGTTTGACGTCATTATTGTGACGTTTTTTCTGTGTGGAATATAATTAAGTTCGGGTCGTTGTGACGCCTTAGCCTGGAGCGGACATCGTATTGTTCTGTGGGTCTTTCTAAGTGTCTGAAAAATAGCTAAAAAATTATTACGAGAAAAATAATGAAAGAATCTAGGGCACTTGGCACATCTCATGAAGAATATGTAGTTCTGCTGTTGAGCGGACTCAGTTGTTAAATTGACTAGGCTGGCATGCAAACACACACGCCATGGAGGTGGCTAAATGAAATGTCCAAAGTGTAAAGGAAGAATGTATTCGGAGAAATATTATGATTTCGTTCGTGCTTTTGACGCATGGAAGTGTTGCGCCTGTGGTGAGGTTGTTGATCCGACCATCATCGCCAATCGCGCCCGCAATCATAGCGTTTATATCGGGTAGCTGGCAGGGCCAGCGATAACCAGATCGGTTTGAAGGGCTGGAGAGTGAATCTCCAGCCCTTTTCCTTTTTTATCCATTTTTTAGGTGCCGTTTCGGAGCTCACAATTATTGTTGCCAACAGAAAAATAAAGTGTATATTGCCAAAATGTCGAATGTCGACATTTTGGAGGATTGATGATTGATAAAGGAACATACAGGGATCGGGTGATCGAATTTCTTTATGAGCGGCTGCGAACTGGTGATTTGCGGCCGGGCGATAAAGTGTTTGAGGTCGCCCTGGCGGAACAGCTTGAAATCAGCCGGGCGCCGATTCGTGAAGCTCTCAAACAGATGGTTGGAGATGGACTGTTCGAATACCGTCCGCAGATTGGTACCTTTGTCACCCGCCTGACTGATAAAGAGATTATTGACGCATATGTGACCCGAGGGCTGCTGGAGGGCTTTTCGGTCGCCAGCGCTCTTGGCGATTATTCACCAGACGATTATCGCCTTCTGCAGCAGCAGTGCCGGCAGATGGAGGAGCTCGCCAATGATCATGATCAGCTGGCCTTGATCGAACTGGGTCGGGATTTTCATTCCTTGCTGTTCCAGCGCTGCGGCAACCAGCAGTTGATCGAATATACCCAACGGCTCAGCTCGAAGTTGCACCTGTTGTTTTATAAGTACTGGGCACGACTTTACTCCCCGAAAGAATTACGCGCTCGTCACGAACATTTACTGGAGGTAATGCAGGCAGGGCACCATACCCAGGTCGAGCAAGCTTTTCGTCAGCACTATCTTGAGACCGGGAAACGGGTCGCAGACCTTTATCAGCAGAGACAGGAGGAATTCTGAAATGGGAAATGGACAACACGAGGTTCATTTGAATCTGAATGTCCGCGGGTTGCCGGTTTCGGCGACCCTCGGAATCAACGAAGAGAGCAACCGGCTGCTGGCCGAGGGCCAGCAGATCTACAAGCTAGGCCTGGGGCAGTCGCCGTTTCCGGTCCCTGGGCCGATTGTTCGCGAACTGCAGAATAATGCGCATCAGAAAGACTATCTGCCGGTCCGCGGGCTTCCCGCCCTTTGTGAGGCGGTCGCCGGCTATTATCGCCGCACCCAGGATCTGCCGTTTCTTGGTGAAAACATCCTGATCGGCCCCGGCTCCAAGGAGCTGATGTTTATCCTGCAACTGGTTTATTACGGCGACCTGGTGATCCCGACCCCGAGCTGGGTGTCCTATGCCCCACAGGCGCATATTGTCGGCCGGCATGTCCGCTGGCTGCAGACCGATGCGAAGAACAACTGGTTGCTGATTCCGGAGGAGCTCGAACGTCTCTGCGCCGGAGATCCGACCAAGCCGCGGATTGTCATCCTCAACTATCCGAACAACCCAACCGGCTGTTCCTATTCGGAGGAGCAGTTGCAGGGGCTCGCCGAGGTGGCACGCAAGTACCGGATCATCATGCTCTCTGACGAAATCTACGGGGAGTTGAATTTTTCCGGCGGACATCGGTCAATTGCCCGCTACTATCCGGAAGGGACGATTGTCGCCAGCGGGCTGAGCAAGTGGGCCGGAGCCGGCGGCTGGCGACTGGGCACATTTGCCTTTCCTGCCGAGCTGAAATGGCTGCTTGAGGCGATGGCGGTGGTGGCCAGTGAGACCTTCACCGCCACCAGCGCCCCGATCCAGTACGCCGCAGTCAAAGCCTTTCAGGGTGGTGCCGAGCTTGAGCGCTACCTGGTTCATTCGCGGCGGATCCTCAAGGCTCTGAGTGACTGGATATGGCAGCGACTCAGCGCTGCCGGCCTCAATGTTGCCCAGCCGGATGGTGCGTTCTACATGTTCCCCGATTTCGAGCCGCTCAGAGAGAAATTAGCCGAACGGGCGATCAATAATGGTGACGAACTCTGCCGCAGGCTGCTGCAGGAGACCGGTGTCGCGATTTTACCGGGCAATAGTTTCGGACGGCCGCAGAATGAACTGACGGCCAGGTTGGCCTTTGTCGATTTCGATGGCGCCAGAGCGCTGGCTGCCGCTGAACAGATTGCCGCTGACCTGCCGCTTGGGGACGAGTTCCTGGGGCAATATTGCGAAAAAATACTCGCGGCCATCCAGCGGCTCTGCGACTGGTTGGAATAGAAATAAAACCGGCCGGAGTTGCGTTGCGTCTCCGGCCGCGTCTTATTCGGTGTTGATTTGCGCTGCCTGGTCAGGTTGGGCTTGTTCTCCTCCCGCCGGTTTGCGCAGATCGAACAGCAGCTTCAGAAAACCGATTAATGCCATCGCGGCGAAGAATATCCCACGCAGCATCGCCGGCTTTTTCCCCTCACTGATGAAGATGACATCCTCCGGGATCGGAATCTTCATCTCCTGCAGCAATTCAAGCAACTTTTGCCGGTTCGAATCGGCCACCAGGTCGTCGGCGGTCATTCCGGTCAGGTCCCTCTTTGCGGTCAAAAAGTCTTGATTGTCGGCCAGAAATCGCTCGCGCTGCGCATCGCTGTCAAGATAGAAATAGTAGGTCTTCAGCAGCTCGATGATCTGCTGATCGCGGGTTTCGAACCAGATCCGAACCTCCTGGGTGCCGCGGGATGGTTTCAGCGGCACCAGGAAGGCGTCGATCTCCATGGTGCCGGACATATTGATCGCCTGCAGAAGATCCTGATAGCCGTCACGGACCGAAAGCCACTCACGCGGGGCGCCCTTGGCTTCCAGATCGCTGATGCTGATCGGATAGGGTTCCGGGTTGCGCAGCAGCAGGCTGAGGTCGGCATAGCCGAGCCAGCCGAGGATGAGGCAGATGGCGATCAGGGTGACGCGGAAACGTTTCATCGCTCTTTCCTTTAGAAAACCAGTGGAGCTCCATTGCTAAAAAAATGGGCCGCCCGAAGGCGGCCCAGAGTATCGCAGATCAGGTCTGTTCAGACAAGTGTCGATTAAGCTTCGGCAGCGTCGCTCACGACCACCGGGACATCCTTCTGGGTCATCAGCGAAACGATGACCAGCGCCAGGAAGGAGGCCGGGATCGAAATCAGCGCCGGGCTGTTGAACTGGATCGGCGCATCGCCCGGCAGCATCCCGTAGCGCACCCACATGTCCGGAGAGATCAGGATCAGCCCCAGTGAGCTTATCAGGCCGACCATAATCGATGCGGCCACGCCCTTGGCGGTGGTCTTCTTCCAGAACAGCAGCATCAGGATCGCCGGCAGGTTGGCTGAAGCGGCGACCGCGAAGGCCCAGCCGACCAGGAAGGAGACATTCATCCCTTCGAAGACGATCCCCAGGTAGATGGCGATACAACCAACGACGATGGCGGCGATCTTGCCGGCGCGGACCTTTCCGGCGTCGGTCATCTGCATGCCGAGGAAGTTGTCCATCAGGTCGTGGGCGACCGCCCCGGAGGCTGCCACGATCAGCCCCGAAACGGTCCCGAGGACGGTGGCGAAGGCCAACGACGAGATGACCGCAAAGAGGAGGACGCCGAAGGAGAGCGCCAGCAGCGGCGCCGACATGTTGTTGTCGGTCAGGTTGATAACGCCATTGGTCATCGCGCCCATGCCGAGGAACAGGGTGAGGACATAGAAGAAGCCGATCGCGGCGATGGCGACGATGGTCGATTTCCGCGCCGCAGCCTGGCTCGGCACGGTGTAGTAGCGGATCAGGATGTGCGGCAGCGCGGCGGTGCCGCAGAACAGCGCCAGCATCAGCGAGATGAAGTTGAACTTCTGCAGGCCGGTGGCGTTGTCGACCTTGAACTTCAGACCAGGACGCAGCACGCGGGCACCAGGGGTCGGCTTCTGATAGTAGATGGTCGTGGTGGTGCCGCCCTCTTTAATGTACTTCTTGCCCCAGAGAACGATGGTCGAGTCTTTCAGGGCCGAGAGGTAAGCGAGCGGACCGACGGCGCCGGTGGCGGCCACTTCCTGGCCGTTCATGCGCAGTTCCTTGATGTGACCGACCGGGAAGAAGGCGCCTTCTTCTTTGGCAGCGCCGTTGAACATTTTGGTGCCGTCAGCCAGTTTGGTCATGAACAGGGTTTCTTCCAGGGTGTAGCCGGTCGCGGTCTTGTTCAGCTGCCAGATCGACTCCTGGCCGGCTTTGCTCAGCTTGACGAAACCAGCTTCGCCGTAGGCCGATTCGAGGCCAGCCACGACAGTATAGCCCGGCTCACTGATCTCCAGAGTTGCTGAGGCCTGCATGGTTTTGAAGTCATGGTACGGCTGACCGTTGTTCTCCGGAGCGGTCGAAAGGCCACGGACCAGAACGGCGATAACCACAACGGTTGACATGATCAGCAGCAGGGCCCCTTTGAAGAACTGGACGTAAGTGGTCGAGGCCATACCGGCGGTGGCAACGATGATGGTCACAACCACACCAACGATACAGACACCGACCCAGTGCGGCAGGCCGAGCAGCGGCTGCACCAGCACGCCGGCGCCGACCATCTGCGGAATCAGGTAGAAGACCGAGACCAGTAGGGTGGAGATCGCTGCGGTCAGCTGAATCGCTTTGGAGTTGAATTTGGAGTCGAGGGCATCGGTGAAGGTATACTTACCGAGGCGCTTCATCGGCTCGGCGACCAGGAACAGGGCGACGATCCAGCCGGCCAGATAGCCGATCGAATACATCCAGCCGTCGTAGCCGGCGGTGGCGATCATGCCGCAGATCCCCAGGAATGAGGCCGCTGAGAGGTAGTCGCCGGCAAAGGCGACACCGTTGGTGAACCAGTGGATATTTCCGCCGGCGGCATAGTAGCCTTCGGCCGAGCTGGTCCGACGAGCCAGGTAGAAGGACAGGCCGAGGACAAAAGCAACAAAAGTGAAGAACAGGCCGATAGCCAACGGAGACTGAGTATATACCATTGTTTATTTCCCCCTTAGCCGTTCAGCTTTGCTTCTGCTTTGGTGCAGAGATGGTTGTAGATAACAGCTAGCACCAGAGCGAAGCCGATCAGTCCAAAGCCCCAGACAACCGCTGCGGTCTGGCCGAACAGAATGTTCTGCATCGACTTCGGGCTGGTGGCGTTGATGGCAACGAAGATGGCATAAACGATGGTATAGAGGACAAACATCCATACGCCAAGTCTGGTCTTGAAGCCGGACGCATTGTCCTTACCGAGTTTTACTGCGGGCCCATGTCCCATAGAGAAATCTCCTCTCTCACGTAGATGTGCCGGGAGCCCATTTGACTCCATCGGCTGAAAAATGAAATACAACCAAAACCAGTTATAAAATCCTTGATAATGCTGAAATAATCGCTATCTGGTTGTTTTTATTAAATAATCTGTCGCCCAAAGTGATAATAAATGCGTGATAGTGTGTTTTTCATTTCGCGACATAATACGATGTTATAAAAAGCTGTCAATAGAAAAGTTTTTAGAAAAAAACTGTTTCGTATACAGAAATGTTGTTTCTGCGTTGTTTTTTGGCTTGCAGGTGTGCGGAAGTTCGGTAGTTTAGCGGTGAATCAGGAAGTGGTTTTGGATAATATCTTACTGAAATCGGCTTTTGGGATTAGCTACAAATAATATGTTAATAAGTTAATGCTATGTGCCTAACGACATTCTATTTTTTAGTTGCACGTGTTGCGTGTTGCCATTCACCAGCGCCTGAAAAAGGGAGCTGCGCGGGATTTCAGGGCCGGGCCTGGCCCCTTTGCGACGGCTCCCTGGCGTTCCGGCGTAAGATTTATAACAACCGCCGCTTCATGCGGTGCGGGCAGTGATTTGAAGGCTGAGCCGGACCTGTCGGGAGGACTTAAAGCTGCTCTGGCGTGAAGGCGACCACCGCGTCGATGCTGGCAAGATCGCAGAGCAGCATCACCAGCCGATCGATGCCGAGCGCGATTCCCGCAGACGGAGGCAGGCTGCCCAGTTCCTGGAGGAAGGGTTCGGGGGAGGGGTAGGGGCTCTTGCCGGCGGCGCGACGCTGCTGCTCTTCTGCTGCAAAACGCTGCCGCTGCTCGCGCGGATCGGTCAGCTCGCTGAAGGCGTTCGCCAGTTCCATCCCGCCGATATAGAGTTCGAAGCGTTCAGCGACCCGTTCATCAGCTGATTTTTTGCGCGCCAGAGCGGCATGTTCGATCGGGTATTCGGTGAGAAAGATCGGCCGGACGGCTGGCAGCTGCGGTTCGATCTGCAGGCTGATGATCTCGTCGAAGCGCCCGGTCTCCAGGGCGGCATCGAGCGGCGTGTCGCTGTAGCGGGCAAAGGCTTCGGCCAGGGTCAGGCGCGGCCAGGGGCGGCGCAGATCGATTTCCTGCCCCTGCCAATTCAGCCTCCCGTCCGGCCGCAGCTTGGTCAGCAGCCGCTCGCAATCGGTCATCAGCTGTTGGTAGTCGCAATCGGTCCGGTACCATTCGAGCATGGTGTATTCCGGCAGGTGTCGGCGGCCCCGTTCCCCCGCGCGCCAGCAATGACAGATCTGAAACAGCCGCGGATAGCCAGCGGCCAGCAGCCGTTTCATGCACAGCTCCGGCGAGGTGTGCAGAAACCAGTCGCCGCAGGCGACCGCGTCGATATGCAGCTCCGGAGCATTGGCCGGAATGCGCTGCGGGGTCTCGACCTCAAGGAAATCGAGGGCGATGAAAAAAGCCCGGATCGCGTGAACGATCCGGGCCCGTTTCTCCAGCGCGGGCCGTTTGCGGGCCAGCTGCCAGTTGCCATCCATCTTATTCTTTAACCCGGGTGACGTATTCGCCGGTGCGGGTATCGATCTGGATCAGAATCCCTTCTTCGACGAAGGAGGGGACCTGCAGGGTGTAGCCGGTTTCAACCCTGGCCGGTTTGTTGTTGCCGGCCGCGGTGTCCCCTTTGACCCAGGGATCGGCCTGGCTGACGCGCAGGGTGACGAAGTTCGGCAGGGTGATGCCGATGCCGGTGTCGCCGTACATGAGGATTTTCACCTCCATGTTGTCGATCAGAAAGTACTTGTCGTCACCGAGGGTCTCTGCGCTGAGCACGACCTGCTCATAGCTCTTCTGGTCCATGAAGACGTAACCGGTCTCATCCTGATAAAGGTACTGCATGTCGCGTTCGTCGAGACTCGCCGGCTCGAACGATTCGCCGCTGCGGTAGGTGCGGTCGAACAGCGCGCCGGTGATCATGTTGCGCAGTTTACATTTATAGAGATCCTGGCCTTTGCCCGGCTTGGTGAATTCGTACTGGACGATGACATGCGGATCGCCGTCGATCAGCAGCTTCATCCCTTTTTTCAAGTCAGATCAGCTGTACATGGTGAACTCCTTTTATTCTTCAATGCGCAAGGCGATTAGACACCCTGACAGGCCCGGCAT
>CALZHR010000206.1 GCA_945787335.1 uncultured Desulfuromonadales bacterium | reverse complement strand
GACGCTGATGATCATGCAGCCTGACTTCATCACGGCCGAGATTGTCAAAGCGGCCACCGAGCAGGTCAGAAAGAAAAAGTCGCTACCCGCATTGCCGAAGGTCAGGTTCGAAGCCTTTGGCGAGGGACAGGCCGCCCAGACCTTGCACCTCGGTCCGTTTTCCGAAGAGGGTCCGACGATCGAGAAAGTGCATCGATTTATCGAAGGTCAAGGTCTGCAGCGCGCGGGCAAACACCACGAAATCTATCTCAGCGATGTCCGCCGGGCGGCACCGGAAAAATGGCGTACGGTGATCCGGCAGGCGGCACGCTAACGGCCGATCGGAGCTATCCGGCAGCCGCCCCTTTTAGCCCGCGCCATGCTCCCGCCCCGCCTTGCGCAGGTAGTATTCGTAGTCGCCGTCATAAACAAGCATTTCTCCATGGTCGATGGCGAACACCCGGCCGACCAGTGAACGGAGAAAATGCCGATCGTGGCTGACCAGCAGCAGGGTACCGGTAAAGTTCTGCAGTGCGGACAGCAATACTTCGCGCGACTGGATATCGAGATGGTTGGTCGGCTCATCCAGGATCAGCAAGTTCAGCGGCCGGCCGAGCAGGGTCGCCAGAACCAGGCGTGATTTTTCGCCGCCGGAGAGCTTGTCGACCCGTTTGTCGACATCCTCTCCCTGGAAGAGGAAGGCGGCGCACAGGTTGCGCAGCACGCCGATGGTCTGCAGCGGCAGTGCGTCCTGCACCGTCTCGAACACCGTTTTTTTCGGATCGAGCACCTCCATCGAGTGCTGGCTGAAATAACCGGGATGCACGTTGGCGCCGATCGTGGCAGTTCCCGCGGTCGGCTCGGTCTGGCCGGCCAGGGTTTTGAGAAAGGTCGACTTGCCGGCGCCGTTGACGCCGACCACGGCGATTTTGTCGCCGCGCTGCACCAGGCCGCTTATGCCGGAGAACACCGGCTTCTCGCCGCCGTCTGCCAGTGGCCAGCTTTTCGCCAGCACCTTGACGGCGATCACATCGTCGCCGCTGCGCGGCGGTTCGGTAAACTCAAAGCGGACCAGCTTCTGTTCCGGCGGCAGCTCGATCCGCTCGATCTTCTCCAGCTTCTTGACCCGCGATTGCACCTGGGCGGCGTGGGAGGCGCGGGCGGCAAAGCGGGCGATAAAGTCCTCTTCCTTGGCCAGCATTTCCTGCTGCCGTTTATGGCTGGCCAGCAGCTGCTCACGACGGATCTCTCGTTCGCGCAGGTAAAAATCGTAGTTGCCACCGTAGCTGGTGATCGTCTGGTTGGCGACCTCGACGACCCGCGTTACCAGCCGGTTCATGAAATCCCGGTCGTGACTGGTCATCACCAGCGCGCCCTGGTAGTCGTCGGCGAGCCAGTTTTCCAGCCAGACGATCGATTCGACATCCAGGTGGTTGGTCGGCTCATCGAGCAGCAGCACGTCGGGGTTAAGGGTCAGAATCTGCGCCAGGGCGATGCGCATTTTCCAGCCGCCGCTGAACGACT
>CALZHR010000205.1 GCA_945787335.1 uncultured Desulfuromonadales bacterium | reverse complement strand
CTGTTTCTCTGCGAGCGAAAGTTCTTTTAATGCCCCGGTCGGGCAGACCTGCCCGCAAAGGGTGCAGTTGTATTCACAATAGCCGGTCCGCGCCACCAGCAGCGGCGTCCAGAGGCCGGTCGCCCCGGCCTGCAACAGCGCCGGATGCAGCGCCTGGCCGATGCAGACCTTCATGCACTCGCCACAGCGGATACAGCGGGAGAGAAATTCACTCTCCGCGACCGCCCCCGGCGGTCGGACCAGGTAGGGGTTAAGCTTATAACTTTCCGGGGCGCTCCGCACCGTCGGCGCGATCAACGCGCCGGCCACCAGTGATACAACGACATCGCGGCGCTGCAGATCGACCCGGCCCTGTTTTGCTGCTGCGCTGGAGAGGTTGAAGCTGACCCGTTCATTCGGACAATAACCGGTGCAATCGAGGCATTCGATGCACTCGCCGGGACGTTGCCCCTGTTCACCGACCGCGTCCATCCGGCAGGCGCTGCTGCAGACCCCGCAATCCTCACAGAGTCCGTCAGGGGTCCTCTTGAGTAGAGCGCGGCTGCTGCAGAGCCCGAGCAGCGCGCCGAGGGGGCAAAGATTCTTGCACCAGAAGCGGCGCTCGATCTTTTCCAGCAGGATGATCAGCAGGAAAACCAGCAGGGTGAACAGGCCCAGCTGGAAAATCGGCTGGTAGAAGGCCATCAGGTTGTCACGCCAGAAGGGGTAGAGCTTATTGACCGCCGGCGACACCAGCGGGATCCGGAACTGATAGGTGAAGTCGAAAATCCCGTTCATCAGTAGGTTGTAGACCGGGTAGATCGATAATGTCAGCGTACGGAGAAAGATCGCCAGCGGATCGAACAGGCCAAGCAGCTGCACCCCGAACAGCGCCGCAACGCTCATGCCGAACAGCAACAGGTACTTGAGCTGCCGCCAGCCGCGTTTGAGGTTTGCCGTACCGCGGCCGACCAGTTTGCCGCAGCCGTCAAGGGTGGTCCCCAGCGGACAGATCCAGCCGCAGAAAAAGCGGCCGAAGATGGCGGTCAGCACCAGCAGCACCAGCGCCGGCCAGAGCGAACCCAGGCTGAAAGGGCCGGGTGCCAGCAGGTCAGCCAATGCCGCCAGCGGATCGAGGCGGAACAGCAGGCTGACCGGGTAAGGCAGCTCGTCCAGCCCGCGGTACTCGGTCTGCAGAAACAGCCAGAGGAAACCAGCCAGGCAGAGCAGCTGGACCGCGCGGCGCAGGTTTATCTTAGTCCAGGCGAATTTCACACCAT
>CALZHR010000204.1 GCA_945787335.1 uncultured Desulfuromonadales bacterium | reverse complement strand
CCGGAAAATTTTTTGATGACAGTTTCCAGAATCTGGACGGCTTGTTGATCGAGGTTGGCATCCATTTCATCGACGATCAAAATCGCCGGCTGACCAAGCAATGCTCTGGCGATGGCCAGTTTGTGGCGCTGGCCCAGGGAGAGGTTCTCGCCGCCTTCATGCAGGCGGAAATTTTCTCCGCCCGGCAGTTTCTCCAGCAGCTCGTCGAGGGCACAGAGCTTTTTGACAGCAGCCAGCTCTGCCTCGCTGCTGTCTGGGGCACGATAGCGCAGGTTGTAGCGGATCGATCCTTTCAGTAGTGGCAGGTCGGGACTGACAATGCTGATCGCCCGGCGAACCGAAGCGAGGTTGCAGCGGCGGATATCCTGTCCGTCGATCAATATTTTTCCCCCCGTCAAATCGACCAGGCGGGCGATCGCCTGCAGCAGGGTTGATTTGCCAGCGCCGTTGTCGCCAATAATTGCGATTTTTGAGCCACCGTGGATCGTTCCGGAGATTCTTCTTAAGGCGCCGCGCAGGCTGACGCGCTGCAGTTCAATTTCGCCTTTGCTGACCTGCAGATCGGGTAACTTGGGTGAACGGCCGCGCAGCGGTGTCGTGTGCATAAATTCTAAAATTTTTTCCCGCGAAACACGGTAGGTCTGCAGGTATTCGTGGACCCGGCCCATATCCCGAAAAGCGTTCGAGAGAAAGCCGACCACCGCCATGGCGGCAACGACGTTCCCGGAGCTGGTCAGGTTGCGGAACACTTCCAGGGCGCCGACAGAGAGGATTGCCGCCATCGACAAAGCGGTCGCGCCATCATTGACAACGCGCATGCTGGCTGAGGCGCGGGCACGACTGACCATGGCATCACGAAGCTGGCCACTCTGGTTACGAAAACGCTTGCGCTCACGTTGTTCTTG
Organism: uncultured Desulfuromonadales bacterium; assembly: GCA_945787335.1. Lineage (GTDB taxonomy): Bacteria > Desulfobacterota > Desulfuromonadia > Desulfuromonadales > Geopsychrobacteraceae > Malonomonas. Next base: position 1,913 of record CALZHR010000204.1, on the reverse strand, counting down.
ATTAAATGCCTGGATGACGACAAAAGAGCGGATCTTTTCATTGATGTTGCCAGCCAGCCGCCCCCGCAGTCGGCGCGATTCGCTGACCACCTGGTGCATTTTCGGGCCCAGCTTGAGATTCCAGACCAGGCCGAGGGAGAGGATGATGATGGAGCAGATAGCCAGGTAGAGATCGAGATAGCCAAGCATGCCGATGGAAATGACGGTGGCGATCGCCGCGACAACGATCCGCGCCAGTCCCAGGCTGACCCAGCGCCTGATCGCCGAGAGGTCACCGATAAAGCGCAGCATCGAAGCCCCGGTACTGCGATGACCGAGGGCGCGGGGGGCGAAGCTTTTCATCCGATCGAATATGCTTAACCTGACGCGATGCACATATTCCTGACCGAGCAGCTCGGCATCAATCCGCTCGATAAAACGCAGCCAGGCAGCAAACCCTGTACAGCCGAGCAAGCCCACGGCAAACAGGCCAATCTGCCAGACTTCGCCCATCTCGAACAGGTGCACCTCCGGATCGTCAAACTCGGGATTCAGCAGCACGTTGAAGGCATGGCGGACCAGCAGCATCGAACCGATGATGGTTGCCGACTGCAGGACACCGTTGATAATCAGGCGTATCAGCAGCCGGCGCCGTGTTCCAGCGAAGATGGCCGGAAGCTGAATCATTCAACCTCCTCGACGGCCTGTTCATGGTCTTTGTGTTGCTGGTTTCGATACCTTAAACAGCTATGGATATAGCTGGAAACACTCGGCCGGGCCAGCGCGTTGGTGTGGTAAACCGGCAGCCCGCAGACCTCTTCAGCCTCGCGCTGGGCCAGGGGCGAAGAGGTCAGTACGCCGGTGATGGCAAACACCGGCAGCTGCCGGACGGTCAGCCAGGAAACCCCGGCCTGGGCGCCTAAGGCGTCATTGGCAGCGAAGATTATCCCGTCTATCCAGTCAGTGAACTTCGGCAGGGCAAACAGTCGAGCAGTTTCTCGTTGCAGGAGCCCATCGGCGACTTCGATAACGATAACATCCGGTTGCGTCTCGGCCATCGCATGGCCGAGGGTCATCACGACGTCAAGCAAAATGTCCCGGTTGCAGCGATAGGTCGAAACATAGCCGGCATCGATAAAATCGAAGACCGGAGACGCGCCCGCGTCGACCAACGCCCGGTAGTCAGCTCCGGCGCCGGTGCCGGTGAACTTGGCGGCGGCGACTTTGAGCTTCTGGCGGACAAGCCCCTTGACCAGGTTCGCGCAGGCGGTTGTTTTGCCTGAATTCATTGAGGTGCCGGCGACCACCAGAACCAGCGGACTGGGATCGATGCGGTCGGCTTTCGGAAAACGTGAGCTGCTCAGGTTGATCCGGTGTCCGTCGGTATCAGTCAGCAGTCCCAGCGGGGTGATTCGGGTCGCCGATTTGACCCGATCGTGCCGGTTCAGAAGGCGGGCGGCAACCCCTCCGGCGGCGACCAGTCGGCAGGCACCGAGGTGATCCGGGACGATCCCTTCGAACTGGTCAGGGGCGTAACGATTGCCGTAGCAGACAACAATTTCATCCCCTTCAAAGAGCGTCGCCCGTCGGCTGGTGACCAGCTCCAGGCGCCGATGCTGACCCAATTCTTCGACCCTGGCCAAGAGCAGGTCTCCGGGGTTCGGGCTGAGTTTTCCTTTGAGCAGCTGAAAGCTTCGCTGGCGATCAATACGCCGGGTGGTGTAGGCCCACTTGGCCTGCTCCAGGCGTTGTTCCGGCAAGGGCTCGAGATTAATATCCATGCTTCCCCCTAGAGATAATTTGAACGGTTTCTGCTTTAATCCTAACTGGCAAATGTCTCTTGACAAGCTTTGATCAGACTCTTGTGATAGCAAGATAAAGAAACCTTCGCTGGTCAGACCAATTGCTGACCGAAAAGGCGATCTTTTCTGTTG
>CALZHR010000203.1 GCA_945787335.1 uncultured Desulfuromonadales bacterium | reverse complement strand
TCTCCGGAACTGCCGGTGAACGCTTTGCCGTCCGCAACTCCGGGGCTTTGGCTGTGGTCGAAGGGACCGGCGATCATGCCTGTGAATACATGACCGGCGGCACCGTAGTGGTCCTCGGCGAAACCGGTATCAACTTCGGCGCCGGGATGACCGGCGGCGTGGCATTCGTTTATGATCGAAATAAGAAGTTTATCGACCGTCTCAACCAGGAGCTAGTCATCGCCCGGCGGATTGATGTCGATGATGACAACGAAGGGAAGCTCTATCTAAAGAAGATTCTGACCAGCTTCCACAACCGGACCCGCAGTCCGAAAGCAAGAGGAATACTGGACGATTTCCGCGAAGAACTGGCTTACTTCTGGATGGTGACGCCGAAGGACATGAAAGCCCCACTGAACCCGAAAGAAGGGGATTAACGGGTAATTTCCCATTAATAGGATACAAAAGTTCGCGAACTATTGATTTTAGTAAACAGGAACTTCCAATTATGCAGAATTTTATAAATACCAGCCGCCGCGATCCGGATAAAGTTGAAACCACCGAGCGCCTGAAGAACTTTGATGAAATCTACCAGCTGTTCGACAACAGCCAGGTGCGCAAACAGGCGGAGCGTTGCGTGCAGTGCGGCGATCCCTTCTGCACCACCATCGGCTGTCCGTTGCAGAATCATATCCCCCAGTGGCTGGAGGCGATTTCCGCCCGTGATCTGGAACGCGCTTTCTACCTGTCGAATGAAAGTTCCCCCTTCCCGGAGATTCTCGGTCGGATCTGCCCGCAGGGTCACCTCTGCGAAGGGGCCTGCACCCTCGACGACGGCCATGGCGCCATCACTATCGGTGCCATCGAAGCCTCGATCACCGACCTGGGCTTCGAAGCCGGACTGCAGCTGCCCTTCCCCGGCATCCGCCACGAACAGAAGGTGGCCGTGGTCGGCTCCGGTCCGGCCGGCATCTCCTGCGCCCACTTTTTGCTGCGCGCCGGAATCGGCGTCACCATGTACGAACGGGCTGAACGTCCCGGCGGCCTGCTGACTTACGGCATCCCCGGCTTCAAGCTGGATAAAGAGATTGTCGACCACCGCTTCAAGCTGCTGCGCAACGCCGGCCTCGTCCTGCACCTGCAGCATAGTGTCGGCGAAGACATTGCCCTGAACGATCTGCTCAACGAATACTCTGCCGTTTTTGTCGGCATCGGCGCCACCAAAGGCAAACAGAGTGGCATGGAGGGGGAAGACCTGCCTCAGGTCATGTTGGCCATGGACTATCTGACCGTCAAGCAGCATCAGATCTTCGGTAAAGAGGTCAACAGCAAATACGATATGAAAGACAAGCGGGTGGTCGTCATCGGCGGCGGAGATACCGCCATGGACTGCCTGCGCACCGCTATGCGTGACGGTGCCAGCAGTGTTTCCTGTCTCTACCGGCGCGACATGGCCAACATGCCGGGCAGCCGCAAGGAATATCACAACGCGGTCGAAGAAGGGGTCGAATTCTGCTTCAATATCAGCCCTCGCCGTATCTACCAGCGCCCGGACCATCAAGCCTGTGTTGAAGTGGAAAAAACCCGCATGGGCGAACCTGCTGATGACGGCCGCCAACGGGTCGAGATCATCCCCGATACGGCACACTGCGTGCCGGCTGACGTGATCATATTGGCCCTCGGCTTCGATATGGAAGCGATGCCCGGCCTGCTCGACGCCGGTGTCGAATGCGACAAGTGGGGCCAGGTGCAGATCGACCCTGGGACCTGCGTCACCAGCAATCCGAACATCTATTCCGGTGGCGACTGTTACCGCGGTGCAGACCTGGTGGTCACTGCAGCCGCCGATGGCCGTCGCGCCGCACTGGCAATCATGCGCAAGTTGCTCAGCAAATAGGACGGAAGCGGCAGCCGACTTTTCCAACAAGCGGCCTCCTAACGTGGCCGGCATTTCGCCAGCCCCTTGTCAGAACCCTATAGCATAAAGATATCAAATGATTAACGATTACCTTATTTATGTCACCTTGGCGATTACCGTCACCGCCATCCCCGGACCTGCAGTTGTTCTGACGATAAAAAACAGCCTCAGGTATGGCTACAAAGCAGCGATTGCAAATATTTTCGGTAATTTCACGGCCATGATTATTTTGGCTTCTCTTTCTGCTCTCGGACTCGGCGCTCTCATCCTTGCCTCTACGAGCCTGTTTGCCACATTAAAGATTTTGGGGTGTATTTATCTCGTCTATCTTGGGGCAAAAGCGTGGAGGACTCCACAGATAAAAGAAGACAAGCAGCACCAGATTCAAGGCAAAAACAAAAGAGAGTTTGCTGCGGTGTTTAAGGAGGGATTTGGAGTTGGCATCAGCAACCCGAAGGCAATAGCATTCTTCACCGCGCTATTCCCTCAATTCATTGATCCATCCAGGACATTTATTCCGCAATTCCTCACCCTGATCATGACCATCGAAGGAATTTCATTCTTCATCTTAACAGGCTATGCCCTCTTGTCCTCCCTGGTTTCAGCTTACTTTGCTAAAGAAAAAACTATGATTTTTTTCAATAAATTAACGGGTGCAGCTTTCATCGGTTTTGGAGTTGCTATGATCTACGAAGACTAAATTTCTGCATAACAATTAATGTCAACGCGGAAGTCAAAATATGAAATATGCACTCTCAATTTTGTTATTTACCTTTATCTGCAGCAGTGTAAACGCAGGCGAGTTAGCTCCGTTCAAGTCGGACGGTTGCAGTTCTTTTCCTGACGGCACAATCGCCCAAAGAAATCTCTGGCGAGATTGCTGCATTGAACATGACAAAGCTTATTGGGCCGGCGGAACTGAGCAACAAAGAATAATAGCAGATCAAGCGCTCAAGAAATGTGTGATCAAAGTCGGTGAGCCGGAGATCGCAAAATTAATGCTTGCGGGAGTACGTGTTGGTGGTAACCCCTATTTGCCAACCTCATTTCGTTGGGGGTACGGGTGGCCATTCCCGAGAGGGTATGAGACCTTGACAGAAAAAGAACAAATAAAAGTTGATAAAGAAATCAAAAAATTTCAAAAAAACAAATGAACCGGACGAAAAACACAATGAAGAAAATTATCTTTATTCTACTCTTTCTATTGCTCCACTCACTCGCCATAGCAGATGATGGGGTGGAAATAAAAATGTCAGAAGTCCACAAAGCGGGGCATGTTGTTATAAAGCCCAGTACCGAGTATCGCGTCAACTTGGAAGGTTACAAAATTCCTGAAGAGGCAAAACTCGTCATTTTCCATGTTCTGGAGTCACCTAGGTCACACTACTATTATCAGCAAATAGAACCTGGCAAATCTGTTTACCAAATGACTGCCAGCGACCTGAAAGCAAGCACCGGCTCTCCTCCTTTCGGCGGACTTGAAAATAACGACAGTGCTTTTCTGCTCATTGGCCGTGAAACACACCCAGGGTCTATCAACATGGGCATTTTGTACAGTAACGAATCGATCGCGGTCATTGTCAGAGAATAGGAACGCGCGCAGTTGCCGATACTGGCAATCTAAGCGTGCGATGGAGAAGATCGAAACAGAAGCAAAAGGAAAACCCATGAGACTTGTTGTCGTAATTATTACCCTCCTGCTTTTTCCCCTATCGGCATTTGCGCAAAACGATAGCGACCCCAAAGACCACCCACAAACCATCTACATCAACAACGAGATCCCGGCGGAAATCCTGCGGGCCTACAATGAGCAGGCCGCGCTCATCTCGGAGATGCGGCTAAAAATCCAGAATCTTGAGCATCAGCTGTTTCAGGCCAATGAGCGGATCACCAACCTGGAGAATGAAGTCTGGGACCGGTAAATCTTTACTCCGCGCATCAAACGTCACAGCAATAAATCTTGGCACAACTTGCGCATCGGGCTATAACAAAGTTACCCAGATGCAAGGAGTCAAGATGTCCACTATCGATCTCTGGCCGGCCGATGCTAATCCACTTTCTGCACCCGAAGAAGCCGAGCTGCTCGATTTTCTCCAGCCGATTTTTGGCGGCCAGCTGGCCTTGAGTCAACTGCCGGCAGAGCTGTCTGCAGAGCTACCCCGTTTATACCTGCCGCTGGCAGCCTGGTTGAACCAGCAACGCCGCGCCGAAACGCCCCTACTGGTTGGTCTGAACGGCTCGCAGGGTAGCGGCAAGTCGACCCTCTGCGAACTGTTGAAATGGATCCTCGCAGCAGCCTTTGACTGCCATGCCTGCATCATCTCAATCGACGATCTCTACCTGCCGAAGGCGGAGCGCCAACAGCTCGGCGCAGAGGTCCACCCCCTGCTGGCCACCCGTGGGGTTCCCGGCACCCATGATGTCCCGTTCGGCCTGAAGCTGCTCAACAGCCTGAAACAGGCACAAGCAGGCGACGAAATCGAAATCCCGCGTTTCAGCAAAGCACTCGACGACCGGCTG
>CALZHR010000202.1 GCA_945787335.1 uncultured Desulfuromonadales bacterium | reverse complement strand
TACGTCGACCCGGCGCTTGCGTTTTCCGCTCGATCGCGAGGTGATCATTACCGACACGGTCGGTTTTATCCGCGACCTGCCGAAAAGCCTGATGGGCGCCTTTAAGGCGACCCTCGAAGAGCTGGAGGACGCCGACCTGTTGTTGCATCTGGTCGATTTATCCAATCAAAGATTTAAGGAACAGATCGAATCGGTCGATAAGATTCTGGATAGTCTCGATTTGGGTAACCGGCAGCGGCTACTGGTGTTCAATAAGACCGACCAGGTAGACCCGGCGGATGTGCCACACCTGTGTCGCCGGTTCGATGCCATCCCGCTAAGTGCCTTCGATCGCAGCAGTTTTAAGCCGTTGCTCGAAGAACTGCAGCGGCGCTTCTGGCCGGACGAGG
>CALZHR010000201.1 GCA_945787335.1 uncultured Desulfuromonadales bacterium | reverse complement strand
CGTAGCCGAGCAGGCAGACCAGGGCCAGGCTGAGCAGGAACCCCTGCCAGCCGAAATAGCGGTAAATCAGTCCCGGCGCATAAGAACCGACCGCCCCGCCGGCATAGTAGAAGGCGACATAGAGGCCGTTGACCATGCCGCGGCTTTCACCGCCGGAGAGGCGGTTGACCAGGCCCGAGGCGGTGGCATGGACCAGGAACATTGCGGCGCAGAACAGAAACATGGTGCTGAACAGCAGCCAGACCTCGCCGGTCGCCAGTCCGAGCAGGGTGGCGGCGAAGGCGAGCAGACCGAGCTGGATGGCCCGCTGCTCGCCTTTCAGCCAGCGGCAGATGCGCGGCGCGCCGAGGGAGCTGAGGATCCCCATCATATAACCGGAATACATCAGCCCGATGCGCAGCTCGTCCGCCTCGCTGCTGAGCTCCGTCAGCCGGAAGGGCAGATAGTTCATCACCGCGGCAAAGACCAGGAACAGGCAGAAGATCGTCAGGTAGATCGGCAGAAACGCCGGGCGCTGCAGGGTCTTGCGCAGGGCCTGGGGATCAGCCTTGGTCAACTGCAGGCTGTCGCTTGGCGGCAGCTTCAGCAGCAGCAGAAAACCGATCAGCAGGCTGATCGCCAGAGCGATGAAACTATAGCGCCAGCCGAGCCAGCTGGCGATCAGGCCGGAGGTCGCCCGGCCGGCAAAGCCGCCGAAGATGGTGGCGGCGATGTAGATGGCCATGGCGCGCTGGACGTTTTCGCTGCTGGAGCGCTGCGAAAGATAGGTCATCAGCGAGGTGAGAATCGCCGGGATCAGCAGCCCCTGGAGCAGCCGCAGGCCGAGCAGCAATGGGAAGCTGTCGGCCAGGGCGAAGAGCAGTTCGCTGAACGCCAGCAGCGGCACGGCCAGTTTCAGCAGACGGGTGGCCGACAGCGATTCGAGCAGGTAGCCGTAAGCCAGCGGGGCCAGCGCCAGGGGGATGAAGGTGACCGTGGTCAGGGCCGCTGCCGCTTCCCGGCTGACGGCAAATTCCTGGCTGATGACCGGCAACAGCGGCTGGGGTGCGTAGAGGGCCGACAGGGCCAGGATGGTATTAATAATAGCGGGGAGCACAGGTTCTCGAATCGTCAAGGGCGCTAGAAAATTCAGTTCAAACGCCAGGCTAAGCGCGGCAAGGAAATGTTTATTCTGTTCATGGGTGTGCGCTCATTTATGGCTACTTATCAACAGTCGGAATGAGTTATGGCGCAACGAATATCATGTCTGTGTAAGGGTTGCCGGCGGTTTCTTTCTGTCTCACTGTACTTATCGTTGTTCGCTTTCTGTCTCTGTAAATTCAGAGGGTTATGCTTACTGAATAAAAAATGTGCAAAGAGGAGAAGGCTGCGAATTGGCGCCGATGATCGCCGGTTATCCTCCCCCTTGTCAACAGTTATCCACAGCTTTTGTGGATAGCCGCAGTTAAGTCGATATTAAAAAAATCCAGGCTGCTGATTTTTCTATGTATTTTACTGTGGTAAGGGTTTGAAGGGCTGGCTCAGGGCTTTTTCCGGTCGTCCGGGATGGGGGGGAAAGGCGGGGAGGGTTTTGTTTCACCATTGCCGGCCAGGGCCACGACCTTGCCCCGCCCCTCCTTGTCAACCTCATCGATCCGGCCGATATTGTGAAAGGGAACCAACAGCCGCTTGACACCATAAAATTCGTTTTTCAATCCCTCTTCGGCGGGATCGAGCAGCAGGGTCGATTTCTCGCCGAAGAGGATCCCCTCGATGGCGATGAAGCCGTACAGGTCGGCCTGACTGACCTGCTGGGCGTAGATCTCGTAGGCCTTCCCCTGGCTGGTAAAAAAGATCCGGTAGACGGTTTTATTGCTCATCGCCCCGCTTTTTCCGTTCGGCTTCAGCGAAGCTGCCGACGGTAATGATTGATCAGCCCGTTGGTCGAACTGTCGTGACTGGCGATCTCCGTGCTGCTTTCAAGTTCGGGAAGGATCTTCTTCGCCAGCTGCTTACCGAGCTCCACCCCCCACTGATCGAAGGGGTTGATATCCCAGATCGCGCCCTGGGTGAAGATCTTATGCTCATAGAGGGCGATCAGCATACCGAGGGTGTGCGGGGTCAGCTTCTGGAACAAAAAGGAGCTGCTCGGTCGGTTGCCGGGGAACACCTTGTGCGGCAGAAGCTGTTCGATCCGTTCGGCCTGCAGGCCTTCGGCTTCCATCTCGGCCCGGGCTTCGGCGGCGGTTTTTCCGCTCATCAGCGCTTCCGGCTGGGCGAAAAAGTTCGACAGCAGCAGCTGGTGATGTTTGCCGAGCGGATTGTGACTTTCGACCGGGGCGAGGAAGTCGGCCGGAATCAGCTTGGTGCCCTGGTGGATCAGCTGGTAAAAGGCGTGCTGACCGTTGGTTCCCGGCTCGCCCCAGATGATCGGGCCGGTCGAGTAGTCGACCTCGCTGCCGTCGAGGGTGACCCGTTTGCCGCTGCTCTCCATATCCCCCTGCTGTAAATAGGCCGGGAAGCGGTGCAGGTACTGATCATAGGGGAGGATGACATAGCTATCGGCGCCCCAGAAATTGTTGTACCAGATGCCGAGCAGCCCCATCAGCACCGGAATGTTGCGCTCGAAGGGGGTGTGGCGGAAATGCTCATCGACCAGGTGGGCGCCACCGAGCAGCTCGGCGAAATTGTCCATGCCGATCTGCAGGGCGATCGACAGGCCGATCGAGGACCAGAGAGAGTAGCGCCCGCCGACCCAGTCCCAGAATCCGAACATGTTCTCCGGGTTGATGCCGAATTCGCTGACCAGCCGTGTATTGGTCGAGATGGCGGCGAAATGCTGGGCGATCGCGTCTTCGTCGTGCAGAGACGCCAGCAGCCAGTCGCGTGCCGAGTGAGCGTTGGCCAGGGTCTCCTGGGTGGTGAAGGTCTTCGAGGCGATCAGGAACAGGGTGGTCTCCGGATCGAGGGGCTGCAGGGTTTCGCTCAGGTGGGTGGCGTCAACGTTGGAGACGAAGTGGAAATGCAGATTCGGATGGCCGTAGGGCTTCAGCGCCTCGGTAACCATCAGCGGGCCGAGATCGGAGCCACCGATGCCGATATTGACAATGTCGGTGACGGCCCGGCCGGTGTAGCCGATCCAGCGGCCCGAGCGCACCCGGTTGCAGAAGCTGCGCATCTTCTCCAGGGCCTCGTTGACCAGTGGCATGACGTTCTGGCCATCGACCAGGATCGGCTGGTTGCTGCGGTTGCGCAGCGCGATATGTAGCGCGGCCCGCTGTTCGGTGCGGTTGATCTTTTCGCCACGGAACATCCGCTCGATCTTTTCCTGCAAACCGGCCTGCTCGGCCAGGGCGATCAGCAACTGGCGGGTGGTGGTGGTGATGCGGTGTTTAGAGTAGTCGAAGAGGATCGACTCAAGTTGCAGAGAAAACCGTTCAAAGCGTTGCGGGTCTTCGGCGAACAGCTCGCGCAAGTGCAGCTTTTCTATCGCCTGCTGGTGCTCCTTAAGGGCGTCCCAGGCAGGCAGAAGGGTCGTTTTTGACATGGCAGGGGCCTCATGTTTTCAGGTTTGCGGGCAGCTCCGGTCAATTCAATTGATTGTTTTAGCATAGCAGATTTGCCCGCCTGTTGCGGGGAGGCTGGCGCTCAGGTTTTTTTCGCGGCCAGCACTGCTTCGTAGGAGGCGTTGATCTCGGCCAGGCGATCGTTGGCAAACTTGATGAATTCCGGCGGCAGCCCTTTGCCTTCGATCTTGTCGGGATGGAACTCCGCAGCTTTCTGGCGGTAGGCTTTTTTGATCTCACTGAGGCTGGTATCGGCAGATACGCCAAGAGTCTCATAATGCTTTTTCAGACTCACCGTTGAGGAGCTGTGCCCGACATAGCGGCTCCGCAGCGACTGGAAAAGGCTCTCCGGCAGATGGAAGGCCTCTTTGGCATTGAGCAGCATCGCCTCTTCCTGGGGGTGCAGTTCGCCATCGGCCATCGCCACCTGGAACAGGAAGCTCATCATGAAGCTGCAGAGCTGCTGATCGTGACGGAACAGTTCGCCGAACTGCCGCGCATAACTGCTGAAGGAGTCGGGGCTGTCTTTCGCCTGGTTAAAGACGTTGATGGCGTACTTGCGGGTCTGCTCATCCAGGCCGAGGGCTTCCTTGGAGATCTTTTCGATCGCGGCGATTTCGTCGGGACAGACGCGGCCGTCAGCCTTGGCCAGCTTGCCGACCATCGAAAACGCCGCGGTAAAAAACAGCGCCTGGCGCTGCTGGGGGGTCTTGAAGACGCCCGGTCCGCCGGACTGCAGTTGCTGCCCGCCGCCCATGCTGGCGCCGATCGCCGCACCGATCACCGCACCTAGGGGGCCGGCGACCATCGCTCCCAGCCCGCCGCCGATAATTCCAGATAGCCATCCCATCGTTAAATCCTTTTTCTTGTTGAAGGTTGCGTTCACGCTCGGCTACATATAATGCGTGATCGATAAAGGGGCGTGCAACCATTTTATCGACGGGTGTCTTGTGGTAGAACTTGTCCAGCCTCTCACGATCTGGTGAGGGCGCTGCTGGTATCGAAGGCTTGCAAGGAGATATGCATTTGGAGACCTCATTTATTCGCCGTTTATGGGTGCTGCTTGCCACGTCAAGCGTCCGTTTTTATGCGGCCTGCCTCAATCGTCTGCAGATCATCGGCCTGGAGCATGTGCCGGCCAGCGGCGGGGTGCTGCTGGCGGCCAACCACATCTCCGCCTTCGACACGGTCTTTCTGCCGGCCGCGGTCGCCCGGCGGCATCCATTGCAGATGGTCTGGGCGCCGGCCAAGGAGGAGCTGTTCCAGAATCGCCTGTTGAGCGCCCTGTTCCGATCCTGGGGGGCCTTCCCGGTGCGCCGCGGGCGGGATGTGCGGGCAGGCAAGCAGCTTGGCGACCTGTTGCAGACCGAGAAGGTCATGCTTTTCCCGGAGGGGACGCGCAACAAGGATGCCCGGCTGGGCAAGGGAAATCGTGGCGTCGGCAAGCTGATTTACGAACACCGGCCAGTGGTGGTGCCGACGGCACTGAGCGGGATCAATCGCTGGCGATTTGCCGCAGTCGGCCAGCAGGGCTGTGTCCGTTTCGGGCCGCCGCTCGATTTTTCCGATCTCTACCTGCGGGAAGATTGCAAGGAAACCCACCTGTTGATCGTCGAACGGCTGATGGCGGCGATCGCCGGGCAGCTCGACGGCGACCCGTCCACCTTTCAGTAATAGATCCCAAGGAACAAAAGCGGAATCAAAAGGCCTGCCGCGACCAGCAGCAGGCTGCGTTTCTGCCGGCTGCGCTGCGGCAGCATCAACAGGCCGGTGAGCGCCAGCAGCGCCAAAGCGCCGGCGTAGAGATCGGCGATCCAGGTCCAGCTGTTTTTCGGGTGGTTCAGGTGCAGGAAGTTGAGCGGATACCAGAATGGCCGCCGGGTGGCCACGTCTTGCTCGACTTTCCCACTCGGCAGGTGGACACGGATCATCCGCTTGTCGAGATAGAGCCAGAGATTCTCCGGGTCGGGTTGAAAGACGTTGTCGGGGCTTCTGGTTTCCCCCAGCTGGTTAAGGATCTGTCCGATCGCTGCCGGTGCGACGACGCCGGGCGGGAGTGGCTGAACCTGGGCCGCAACGCGTTCGATGCGGTAGTTCGGGTTCCAGTCGGCGGCATGGTTGACGGCAATCCCAGACAGGGCGTAGAGCAGCGTCAAGCCGATGCTGAGAAAGCCGAGATCGCGATGAACGGCAAGGTTCCAGTGGCGCCAGTTGCTGCTGGGCAACCTAGATTCCGTCGATTTCCGCACCCAGGCCCCGCAGCTGGTAAATGGTTTCGCCCGAGGTCACGCTGGCCGGATCGAATGTCTCACCCCGTTCCTCGGCGTGATGGCGCCTGCGGGCAATCACTTCGTCCCGGCTGAGAACGAACTTTTCCAGGACTCCCTCAACCGTCCCTGGTTTGCCACGTGCTTCCAGAGGGATGACGATTTCACCATCGAGGACTTTGAAGCGGATTTTTTCAAAGGGCCGATCTCCGCTGATATACAGCCAGCACCCGCGTTTCTCGCAGACATCGACAATCACACCTTGCAGCTGGATTTTCTTCCCGATATAGGGCTCCGGGTTGCCGAGGATTTCACTCAGCGAGGTCGGCTGATTCAGTGAGAGGCCGGCGCCGAGGGTTTTCGCCATGGCGGAATCAGGCAGGGGAAAACAGCTCAAGAAAATGAGCAGAAGCAGTGGGCAAATTGGTTTCATGGCAAGACTCCTGTTGGTTGCAAAGAAAGCTATTCTTGAGCAATTAACGAATAAAGTCAACGGGGGTATCTGTAAATATAATGTGACAATCCTATGTGTCTGTTTAGAGAGCGCTCTTTGCGCGCTAAGGGCTTGATTTAGAGAGAAGAATTAAGCCAGGAGCTTGCCATGGGAAGAAAATCTTGTACGCTTAGTAGAGTTAATAAACAACTCCAGGAAAAGGGGGTCGTCAATGGGCTTTTTCAGGAAAAGTACAAAGGTGAATGTCGTTTACAAGAACGGCGTTAAAGACCGCATCAGTCCTGCACTTCTGGGAACCCTTATAGATTCAAAACAAATTGATCAGTTTGAGCGCGTCGATGGATGGGCCAAGGTCGGTCTCGATCCGATTCGCGGCATGGGGGGTTCGCCATATGATGGTGTTGAGCGACGCTATAATTAATCTTGCTGCGCCGCCAAATCTGTTTCCGCCAGATTTAGAACTGGCCGAAACAGCGCAAAGGGCGACCGTTGAGGTCGTCCTTTGTTTTTAAGGGTTACCAGCCCGCACCCGGTCGGGTGATCGGGTGCTTGTATTTTGCCTGAGTGTCTTCGAGCATGCCCAGTCGATGGATACCGACGATAATTGCGGCCAGCACGGATAAGAGAATAATCAGTTTGATGATGTCTTTCACCATCCCCATTCAATCCTTTTAATTCATGTGACGAAAATAATAGACTTAGTTTTTTATCGGCGGGCTGGTTGCTTAAGTTTAGATTATTTTTTCACGAAAGAAAAAGGGGCTTCCTGAATGGAAGCCCCTTGGTGTCTGAAAGCGTCAGCTTGTGTCAGCCGGCAACGAGTTTTGCGATGATCGGCCAGGCAACCAGCACTGTCGTGCAAAGCAGGGTGCCGCCGAGCAGGGTTGCCAGGATGAACAGCCAGGCATTGGCCAACGGGTTGGTGCCAGCGCTTACCGCCAGGTCGAGGTTGTCTTGTGCCAGAACCTGTTCGCTTCTTACTGTGGCTTCCATGATCTTCCTCCGATCTCTAGGTTAATAATCAGCCGGCAAAAATACTTGCCAGAATTGGCCAGGCGACCAGAACTGCAGTGCAGAGCAGGGTGCCACCAAGCAGGACAGCCAAAACGAACAGCCAGACATTGGCCAGCGGGTTGGAGCTTTCAGCAGCGGCGCTCTCGGCATGATGAATTTCTTCGACGATCTCTTCACGTTTGGCGACGGTGGCGTTCATGGTGGTCCTCCTTACATTTAGTGGTGAGGCAGACTTTCGAGTTTGGCTCTATGCCTTTACCGAACCTGTATGCTCGGTGACTCTTTGCCCTCTTTATTTTCCAATTAGCGTGCCAGCTGTGTGAAAAAATAACCGAAAAATTATTTAACAAGTAAAAACAGTTAGTTATCTTCAGGCAGTGGATTCGTGGGGGAAAAATTGCGAAAAAATCCAGCGTTGCAAAGCAACATGCAACATGTATGAAGATTGTATACAGTATATGTGCAACAAAAAATTAATATGTATGAACAGAACGTTCTGAGCTAGATCTGTAAAGGGTTTTGCCATTTTACATTGTTACGTTTATAACTTTGTTATTTCTCTGTTGCGTCGTTTTGTTGCATATATGGCTCTGCAACGGCTGCAACTGGCGTTGCAAGCGTTGCATTTTGAGGTGGATCGATTAGTATTTTTTCAGCTCAGGGGCACGCAGAGCCGTATTAAGCCTTGTCTGCAGACGGGGAACCAGAATAGGGACGAGTAAAAAAATCTGTGAAAACAGATTGTTAAAGATCGAAATGGGTGAGGAGTCGTTGCTGGGAAGGGTGGTGTTGCAGGCTGCAACACTGAAACAGCCCGGAGCAATACAGCTCCGGGCTGTTTCGGGGGGATACTCAGCTGTTTTCCTGCAGGATCCGCAGCATCCGCCGCAGCGGTTCCGCTGCCCCCCAGAGCAGCTGGTCGCCGCAGGTAAAGGCGGAGAGGTACTCGGGGCCCATTTTCATCTTGCGCACCCGGCCGACCGGGATGCTCAAGGTTCCGGAGACTGCCGCCGGGGTGAGTCCCTCAAGCGTGGCGCTCTTGGTGTTCGGGATCAGCTTGACCCAAGCGTTGTCGCCGGCGATGATCTGCTCGATCTCACCAATCGGCAAATTCTTGTTCAGCTTGATGGTCAGGGCCTGGCTGTGGCAGCGCATGGCGCCGATCCGCACGCAGATGCCGTCGACCGGAATCGGCTGACTGGTGCCGAGGATTTTGTTGGTTTCGGCCAGGCCTTTCCACTCTTCGCGGCTCTGACCGTCCTCGACTTCTCGGTCGATCCAGGGCAGCACGCTGCCGGCCAGCGGGTAACCGAACTCAGCGGTCGGCAACTCTGCGCTGCGCAGGGTGGCGGTGACCTTCCGGTCGATCTCGAGGATTGCCGAGCCGGGGGTGCGCAGCTCTTCGGCAACCCTGGCGTTGAGCACGCCCATCTGGCTGAGCAGTTCGCGCATGTTCGGCGCACCGGCGCCGGAGGCGGCCTGATAGGTCATCGAGCTGACCCAGTCGACCAGGCCGGCCTTGAACAGCCCGCCGATCGCCATCAGCATCAGGCTGACGGTGCAGTTGCCGCCGATGAAATCCTTGACGCCATTCTTCAACGCGGCATCGATGACGTCGCGGTTGGTCGGGTCGAGGATGATTACCGCGTTGTCGTCCATGCGCAGGGCGGAAGCGGCGTCGATCCAGTAACCGGTCCAGCCGGCGGCACGCAGCGCCGGGTGGATCTCCTTGGTATAGTCGCCCCCCTGGCAGGTGATGATGACATCCTGCGCGGCGAGTTTTTCGATGTTGCTCGCATCCTCGAGGGTGCCCGGTCCCTGCCCGAAATCGGGCGCGGCCTGGCCGGCCTGCGAGGTGGAGAAAAAGACAGGTTCGACTCCGGCGAGGTCGTTCTCTTCGACCATCCGCTGCATCAGCACCGAGCCGACCATGCCACGCCAACCGACTAATCCGACTTTCATACTCTTCTCCATGTTGACGGGTAAAAGAAATCTTCCTATGCTGCTAACGCTTCTGGCCGAATTGGTCTGACCAGAATTAGCCGGCAATCATACCAGTATTCTGCCAGAAGTGGTAATCTTTTTGCTAGCTGTGCGGGAACCAGGGGATAAGCCGATGACCGATTATGAAGCCAGTCTGCCGCTGGGAAAAACGACCGACTATAAATCGGAGTACGATCCGAGCCTGCTTTGTCCTTTCCCCCGGCAGGTCAAGCGGGATGTCATCGGTGTGACCGAGCAGCTGCCGTTTCAGGGCTACGATATCTGGAATGCCTACGAGCTCTCCTGGCTGAACGCCAAAGGCAAGCCGATCGTGGCGATGGGTGAGTTTCACGTCCCCTGCGCGTCCCCCAATCTGATCGAATCGAAATCGTTCAAGCTCTATCTGAACTCCTTCAATCAGACCCGGTTTGCCGATTTCGATCAGGTGGAAGAGCGTATGGCCGCTGATCTGTCTGCTGCCGCCGGGGCAAAGGTGCGGGTACGGCTGCTCGACAGCGACCAGTTCGTCGCCGAACAGATTCAGCCGTTGCCGGGGGACTGTATCGACGGAGTGGATATCTCCATCGCGGAGTACGCCTTGAATCCGTCGTTGCTGGAAAATGCCGCCGATGCCGCGCAGCAGGTCGAGGAGTGTCTGCACAGCCACCTGCTCAAGAGCAACTGCCTGGTGACCAGCCAGCCCGACTGGGGATCGGTGCTGATCCGTTATCGCGGCGGGCGCATCGACCGCGAAGCGCTGCTGCGCTACCTGATCTCGTTTCGCGAACACAACGAGTTTCATGAGCAGTGCGTCGAGAGGATTTTTGTCGACCTGCTGCGCTACTGTCAGCCGCAGCGGTTGACCGTCTATGCCCGTTACACCAGAAGGGGTGGGCTGGACATCAACCCCTTCCGGTCCAATTTCGAGACCCGGATCGCCAATCTGCGCCTGGCGCGGCAGTGATTAAAGCAGGGGCGAGACATGTCTCGCCCTTACAGGGCTCGATTCAACCTAGGGGCGCCTCAAGGGGCGCCCGGATTTTCAAATCACCAACTCCGGGAACATCCCCTGCAGTTCCGGCAACTCCGGTAGCTGCACTTCATCCTCAATCGCCTCCTTAAGCACGGCCGCCAGGCTGGTGTCCCCAAGCAGCGCCGCGCCGACCAGATGGTTGTCGCGACAGACCAGCCCGCAGTAGCTGCCGTTTGCCGTTTTCTCCACCAGCCGGAAGCTGGCGTCGGCGAGGTTCAGCCGCCC
This sequence comes from uncultured Desulfuromonadales bacterium, assembly GCA_945787335.1. Taxonomy (GTDB): domain Bacteria; phylum Desulfobacterota; class Desulfuromonadia; order Desulfuromonadales; family Geopsychrobacteraceae; genus Malonomonas. The sequence goes on along the minus strand of CALZHR010000201.1, from coordinate 3,677 downwards.
GACGCTGAACAGGTCGATGTCAAGCACCTTGATGCGGGTCGCCAGCGACAGGCCGGGGAATTCGGCCGCTCCGCCGGCGGCGTTGATGCCGGCAACCATCCCTTGGGCATAGCTGGCCGGCCAGATGCCGTAGAGGCTGCCGCGATGCTCGGCAACGTCCCCGGCGGCGAAGATCTTCGGATCGCTGCTGGTCATCTGATCGTCGACGATCAGACCATTTTTAACCTTCAACTCCGCCTGCCGCGGCAGGCAGCTGTTCGGTCGCACGCCGGCGGAGACCACCGCCAGTTCGGCCGGCAGTTCCCGGCCGTCGGCGAGGAGGACGCTGCGCAGGTGTTCGTCGCCGGCCAGTTCCTGAATCTGCACCCCGCAGTGCACCGCGATGCCAAGTTTCTGCAGATGAGCTTTGAGCAGTTCTCCGGCCGCCTGCGGCAACTGGCGGGGCATCAGCCAGGGGTGCCCTTCGAGAACCGTCACCTGGACTCCTCTGCGGGCCAGGGCGCCGGCGGTTTCCAGACCAAGCAGGCCGCCGCCGATGCAGATGCACTGCAGCCCCGGCTGCAGCCGCTGCAGAATCAGCTCGGCGTCCCTGAGGGTGCGCAGGGTGTGGACGCCGTCGCGGGTGGCGCCGGGGAGCGGCGGGACGAACGGGTGGGAGCCGTTTGCCAGGACCAGCCGGTCGTAGGCGAAGCTGCGCCCATCGCGCAGCACGACCTGCTGTCCGGGCCGATCGATCTGCAACGCTTCCCCTTCGATTAACGCGATATTCTGTGCAGCGAACCAGCTCTGCGGCTGCACCGGCAGGTCCGCTGCGGTCACTTCGCCGGCCAGAAAGCGGGTCAGGTTGAGGCGGTAATAGGGGAGCCCGGCTTCCCTGCTGACCAGGGTGATCTGTGCGGTCGCCGAGCATTTGCGCGCTTCTTCGGCGGCGGTCAGGCCGGCGATGCCGGCTCCCAGGATCAGGATCTTTTCGATCCCCGCCTCGCGGCAGAGCGAGATTTCCGCTGCGACCGCTTCGAACAGGTTGGCTGCTGCGCCGCAGACCTCGCAGCTGGCCGGCGGCTGCGGTCCGCTATGGAGATGGTCGCAGATCGAACAGCGCCACTGATTGCTGGAGGCCGCCGGCTCGGGTTGGCTGGCAACGAGCTGCAGCGGCGAAAAATGCTCGCGGTCCGCGCCGCACAGCGGGCAGCTTTCCGGGGGCTCACCCCCCTGGTGGACATAACCGCAGACATCACATTTCCAGGCTTGCTTCGACATGGTGCACTCCTCCTGGTGCTGCAGGGCAACACGCTGATGACAGTTGAAATGAAATCGAATGAGGGGGCTAGAGCGCCCCTTTTTGCAGGGCGGCTTCTTTTGCCTTTAACGCTGTGATCACGTCCTTGATCCAGTCACATGCCTCCTGGCGAGCGCTGCGGGCGTCGAAGATCAGCTGCAGGTTGCGGGCGGTGGTTCCCGGTTTCCAGCTTTCATCGGCACTGCTCAGGCTGGCGGCGAGATGCTCTTCGGCATCCTGCTGGTGGGAACGCAGCACCGCCAGCTCCAGCAGGGTGGCGTGGTCCCAGTAGTTGGGGCTGGCGCGCTGCAGGCGCTGATTGACTGCGTAAAGGACGACCGGCAACAGGGCGTCGCGTTCCTCCAGGTCGGCCGGCTCCCCCTTGATCTCGAGCAGGGTGACCAGGTTGATGCCGGGATAGGCGTCGCGCCAGTCGGCCTCGAAGCCGCGCCGGTAGCTGGCGATCGCTTTTGTTAATTCGGCCTTGGCTTCAAGTGGTGATTCTGCGCGCTTTTCATCCCAGAGATCTTTATAGATGCGGCCGAGCAGACCGCAATTTTCCGGGCTCGGGCCACGTTCCTCCTCCAGTTCCCGCAGTAACTTGATCGCCTTGCGGCGGTCGCCCGGATGCTGCTGCGCTGCGCCGGCGCGGCGATTGTAGGCAAAGGCCAGCTGCTCGCGGACCAGCACCTGCCGTTTCAAGGTCACCGGCAGCTGCTGGTAGAGAGCGATCATCTCGTCGTAGGCTTCGAGGGCGCGATACGAGAGCAGCAGGTCGACGGCCACCCCGGCTTCGAAATTGTCGATGTGATCATCATCGAGCAGCTGATTGCGGATCTCCTCGAGCAATTGGCGACCGCCCCCTTCTTTGCCCAGCTCCCGCGCGTCGGCCAATTGCTGATGAGACTGGTTGCGGGTCTTGGCCTGTTCGAGAAACAGGTCGGTTTTCAAATGGGAGAGATCGGTTTTCCAGTCGCCGAGCATTTCGAACAGCGGGCTGTCAATATCGGCGGCAGAAAGGTTCTGGTCGCGCAGGGTGCAGAGTTTCTCCGTCAGTTTGTCGCGTAATGCGGCGGCTTCTGTGGCGGTGAAGCGATTGTTGGTGCCGAGCTGATAGGGCATGGCGCGCAGCAGGTTGACATCGAAGGGGATCGGCTGGGAGGTGGCGTAGATCGGCTGGGTGCTGCGCGGCCGGGCGGTGTGGCGCACGCCCAGCTCGTAAAAAACGTTGGCATTGGCGGTGGTCAGGTCGGCGATGGCGTATTCGCAGAGCAGCAGCCGTTCGAACATCGCCTTGTGGATAATCCCGCCGCTGCGCTCTTCGTCGGCGCGGATCGGCTCCATGCCGGCGGCTTCGATCGCCGGCTTGATCGCCTCGCTGTAGATGCGGTTGAAATCGATCTCCGGCCCGCCGGTCGGGTCCGGTTTGCTGCCGAAAGGCATCAGGACAAAGCAGAGCGGTCTGGCGTTCATGGTTTCCCCTTTAAGCACGTAAATGATGGTTTGAGCCTTAAGAGTAATACATTTGCCGCAGCCTGTCAGGCGTGATGAGAGGTTTTCGTCGGCCGGAGAAATGGATAAAAATGAGGTCCGGGATCATTCCTCTAATTCCGTGAGATGATTGATCAAATCTATAATTTATTCAGATAAGTTATTGAAAAACAAAGATTATTTATCGATTTTGATTTGACTTTCTGGGCCTGGCCGCTAACACTTAAGGTTTGTCACTGCGCGTCAATGGTCAGGGAGGCTGTGATGGAATATTTCCATGGTGAACGGGTCCGCATCCTCGGCAAGCCAGAATGGGGACCCGGTTTTATTCAAGGGAGATGCACCAACGGCAAAGTGAAAGTCAACTTTCAGCAGGCCGGCCGGAAAACTCTCAGTTTAAAGCACGCCAAACTGATGAAGGTCGCGCTGCGCCAACCCTGTGAGTTGGAGGCGCGGCGCAGCAGTTGGCTCGAGCGTCACTTTCTCTAGCCGGCGAGTTGGCAGTTGCCGGCAACCTGCTCGGCGCCGGCCCGCAAGGCGCGGCAGTTCAGAGGGATGAAGCGGTGATTGCGCTCGGGCAGGGTGCCGCTGAGCGCCTGTTCAAGATCCGCGATGCCGATGGCGCCGCTGCGGGCGGCGTAGGCGCCGAGCATCAGCATGTTCACCAGGCGCACATCGCCGATCTCAAGCGCGAGCGCGGTTGCGGGCAGGGCCAGGGTTTCGATATCCTCGCGCTGCTCAGGTGGCTCGGCCACCAGTGAGCTGTTCAGCAGGCAGAAGCCGCCAGGCTTGACCTGCGAATAGTATTTCTTCGCCGCCAGCTGGTTCAGGGCCAGCAGGGCGCTCGGCTGGCCGACCACCGGCGAACCGACCTCGTCATCGGCAATAATCACCGAACAGTTGGCTG
>CALZHR010000200.1 GCA_945787335.1 uncultured Desulfuromonadales bacterium | reverse complement strand
GGAACAGGGGTTGAACCCCAACTCGATTGTGCTGCTGCCGGAATGGAACAACCTCGCAGGCCACTAGCGGCTCGATTATTCCAAACAATAATCATCCAACGGCGGAGCCTCGGCTCCGCCGTTTTTTATTGTCGAATTGAAGACTGGACGAACTGCCGCCAATCGTAGACTGGTGGGACACGCCTGCGGCGTGCTAGAGCCTAGATCAGCATCAATTCTTGACGGAAACCGGTTACATCCAGGCTGATCCCATGTCCAAAACCCGCACCGAAACCGACAGCTTCGGCCCCCTTCAGGTCGCTTCAGACAGATATTGGGGCGCGCAGACGCAGCGTTCCCTGGGAAATTTCAAGATCGGCGGCGAGACCATGCCGCCGCCGCTCGTTCGAGCGCTCGGCATCATCAAGAAAGCAGCCGCGCTGACGAATATGGAACAGGGCTTGCTCGACCGGAAGCGCGGCGATGCAATCGCCAGGGCCGCCCAGGAAGTCATCGACGGCAAACTCAACGACCACTTCCCCCTCGTGGTGTGGCAGACCGGCTCCGGCACCCAGTCGAACATGAACGCCAACGAGGTTATCGCCAATCGGGCTATTGAACTTCTGAAAGGCAAAATGGGGTCCAAGGACCCCGTCCACCCGAACGACCATGTGAACCGTTCCCAGTCGTCCAATGATACCTTTCCTACCGCCATGCATATTTCGGTGGTCGAACAGGTCCGCCGCGAACTGCTGCCGGCGCTGCAACATATGGCGAAGGCGCTGGAGAAGAAGGCCAGAGCCTGGGACAAGATCATCAAGAACGGCCGCACCCATTTGCAGGACGCAACGCCGCTGACGCTGGGGCAGGAATTTTCCGGCTATGCGGCGCAGATGCGGCTTGGCATCGAACGGGTCAACGCAAGCCTCCCCCGGCTTTATCCGCTTGCCCAGGGCGGCACGGCCGTCGGCACAGGCGTCAACTCAAGGAAAGGCTTCGACCGGAAGTTCGCCGCGCAGGTGAAGAAAATCACCAAGCTTCCCTTTGTCACCGCGCCGAACAAGTTCGAGGCCCTTGCAGCGCATGACGCGATGGTTGAGATTTCCGGTGTTCTCAATGTTCTGGCGGTAAGCCTTTTCAAGATCGCAAACGATATCCGCCTGCTCGGTTCCGGCCCCCGTGGCGGTATCGGTGAGCTCTCTTTACCTGAAAACGAGCCCGGTTCGTCGATCATGCCAGGCAAGGTAAACCCGACGCAATGCGAAGCCATGACCATGGTCTGCTGTCAGGTGATGGGCAATCACACAGCCGTCGCGGTCGCCGGCAGCCAGGGCCACTTCGAGCTTAATGTTTTCAAGCCGGTCATCGCCTATAACGTGTTGCAGTCAATCCGCCTCATCACCGATGCCTGCACAAGCATGACGGACAACTGCATTGCCGGGATCAAGCCAAACAGGGCGCGTATCGGCGAGTTGATGGAACGCTCGTTGATGCTTGTGACGCCGCTCGCGCCGGTAATCGGGTATGACAAGGCAACCGAGATCGCCAAAACCGCCCACAAGAACGGCACCACACTCAAGGAAGAGGCTGTTAGGCTCGGCTACGTGTCGGAAAAGGACTTCGATGCCATCGTTCGCCCGCAGGACATGATCGGCCCGGGCAGGTAGAGCCCTTTCGACCAAATCGGAGCCATTCTGACGGGTGATTTTGTGACAGGATCAAGCAAGGCATCGCAGGCCATATCCGGCGATATTGCCAAGAGGCATTGCGCCGATAGTGGCGCAAAATCATGCCTCCCGCACGGGTTTCCGATTGGCGGACGCCCGGCGCCGAACCGGTCTTGCCCGATGCACCAGCATCGCGCTTCACCCGTTTCAGCGCCGGATCATCCCGCCAATCGCGAAACAGAATTGACTCTGATTTGGTCGAAAGGGCTCTAGACCGATGCCGGACGGCATACGCAAACGTTCCCTGACCATCGCGGGGCACCGGACAAGCATCTCCCTGGAGGACACTTTCTGGAGCGCCTTAAAGGATATTGCGCAAAGCAGGGGGCACTCGGTCGCCGCACTTGTCGCGCAGATTGATGAGGGACGCGGTGAGGCCGGCCTTTCGAGCGCGATCCGCATCTTTCTGCTCGACCACTACAGGAAACGCAGCAAGTAAACGGCGTTACACCTAATCGCCATCCTGCTGAAACAGATCGAAATTCCTGAATTCGTCCCGTCTGCGATCCACTGCCGGGCGCGGCGGCGGATCCGGATCGGGCGCGGCCGCGTTATCCGGCACCGGCGTGGTATTGGGAACCGGCGTTATCGGTATCGGACCAGCAGGCGCCTGCGCACTGGCAGCGGGTGAGCCGGTTGGCGGAACAGGCGGACTCGCTGGAGCCGTGCCGGGCGGCAACCAGGGAAGCGGCGCAGGCGCGACAGGGTCGGATGTAACAGGTGCTGCCGGAGAAAGAGGCCTTGAAACAACCGGAGCCGGAGCTGCCGCGGGGGTGACCGGTTCACGCACGGCAGGTGCCGGCGTTTTCGGAAGCGTTCGCTTCGGCTGTG
>CALZHR010000199.1 GCA_945787335.1 uncultured Desulfuromonadales bacterium | reverse complement strand
TTACTGCGCAGGTCGCGATCGGTCATGATGCCGACCGGCTCCCCCCTGTCATCGCAGGCGATGATGCTGGAGATGCACTTCTCGTGCATAACGGTGGCGGCGTCGATGATTTTATCTTCGACATGACAGGTGATCAGATTACGGAGGCAGTAGTCCTTGACCGGTAGAAATAAGGTGCTTTCTTCAGACATCTTGGCGGGCTCCTGGGCAGCAAAGGCGAAATCTTAGAAAATTTTTACGCATTTGGCGGCAGGTGTCAATCTTTACCGGAAGAATAACGTTTTTTCCGCCGTCCGCAACGCCCGGCGACCGCGTCGTTCGCTCAGTGTTCCAGCCGTTGATATTCGCGCATGAAGTCCCGGCCGGCCAGTTGTCCGTCGAGCCTGAGCCATTGGCCGGTTTTCGGTGAGCGCAGCAGTAAAGAGGAGTCGAGGGTGATCATGTCGGATGGTTTGATATCAAAGGCCGCCATCACCTGGCCGATATCCTCTTTGCTGCCGGTGAGAAAATCCCAGCCCGGTTGGGCCCGGTATTGCTGCAGGTAACGTTGGATCACCTCGGGGGTGTCGGTTTCCGGATCGACCGTGATCGAAACCAGCCGCACCTGGTCGGTCTGCGGCGCCAGTCGCTGTTGGAAGTTGGAAAACTTCACCGCCTGATTCGGGCAGAGGGTGGTGCAGGAGGTAAAAATAAACTCGAGCATAACCGGCTTGCTGCTGTTCAGGTAGTTTCGCAGCGGAACGGGGGCACCCTGTTGGTTGCGCAGGGTGACCGCCGGCACCCGGTAATTGACGACGCTGCGCCGGTAACGATCTTTCTCAGCGGTTGCAAAATAGACCAGTGTTGCCAGGGCGATAAAAGCGAGCAGCGGCAAGAGGGTTTTGTTCTTCATCGGCGATGCTTCTCTCTAGTAGCTCAGCAGAATAAAGGGGCTGAACAGGATCGGCCAGGCAATAATCAACAGGAAGGCGGTCATGGCGCAACAAGAGATCAGCAGCCAGCGGCGTTCATGCTGTTCGACCTCGTTTTTCAGCGAGGCAATTTTTTTCAACGGCTCGCTGAGGCCGGGCAGCAGTCCGAACAGGGTGCCGAGGAAGAGCCCGATATAGAGCGGGTAGCCGATGAAGGCATAGTTCTTCTGCAGCATATCGAAAGGACAGTGATGGGTCGGGGTCTGGTAGATATAGAGCGAAATAAAAGAGACGATTGAGACCAGCGAGACGAAAAACAGCGTCAGGCTGGTCACGAACAGCAGGTGGCGGTAGCCTGCCGCCGAAGAACCGAGGCAGAGGATCAGGCTGATCAGGTAGCTGCCGGCGGAAAGGAAAAACAGCAGCATGGTCGATTTGACCGGCAGGCCGGCCAGTTCACTGGCGACGGTGTCGTTGCCGAGGCTGAACAGCGATCCGCAGCAGGAGGTGATTATCTCCGGTTGCAGGCCGCTAAAGTAACTGAACTGCAGGTAAAGATCGAGTCCGACCAGCGGGGTCAGCGCCAGCAGCGCCAGATATTTCGAGCGCACCAGCGGGGTGTCCTCGGTGCGCTGGTCAAGCCGGTTAAAATGAACCCAGAGGGCGGCCGCAAAGAACAGCACCAGTTTGATCAGCAGAACCAGCCAGCCGACCTGGTTGGCATTGAGGGCCCCGGTGGCGCACATGGCGCCGATGAACAGGCGATGGATATCTTCGACCGTGTAGACGAACAGCAGCCCGGAAAGGATCTCGAAACCGAAGGCATAATTGACGATGGTCGAGACCAGGTAGGTTTTACGTTCCAGCAGCAGTTGCTGTTCTGAGCTGCTCTGCATATCCCAGCCGGAGAGGATTTTAACTCCCAGGGTGGCAGCGTAAAGCAGCATGGCGAACGCGATCGAGCTGCCGAACAGCAGTGCCAGGATGCCGGGATTTAGGATCACGACCGTTTTTTCTCCAGCAGGAAGCCATCCTGCATCTCGAAGCAGCGATCGATCAGCGGGTGGTCGAAAATGACCGGATCGTGGCTGGCAATAAGGATGGTTTTGCCTTCCTGTTTCAGCCGCCGCAGGATAGCGAGCAGTTCTTCGCCCAGCCGGCTGTCGAGGTGAGCGGTCGGTTCATCGGCGATGAGGATCTCCGGCTGGTTGACCAGGGCCCGGGCAATGGCAACCCGCTGCTGCTCGCCCCCGGAGAGCTGGGCGATTTTCATACGCCGTTTGTCGGTCAGTTCAAGTTGCTCGAGGACGTCATTCGCCTGCTTCTGCATCTGCGCCAGGGACAGGTCGGTTGGATAGAGGGGCAGCAAGACATTGTCAAAGACGCTCAGCTCGCGCAGCAGGTTGAACTGTTGAAAGACGAAGCCGAACGATTGTCGACGGATCCGGGCAAGGAATCGTTCCGGCAGCTTGGCGACATCCTTGCCCGCCAGCTGGATGCTGCCGGCGGTCGGACGGGCCATGCAACCGATCAGGCTCAGCAGTGAGGTTTTTCCCGAGCCGCTCGGCCCTTTCAGCACCGCGACCTC
>CALZHR010000198.1 GCA_945787335.1 uncultured Desulfuromonadales bacterium | reverse complement strand
TTTTTTCACCGCCGCATAGGTTTTGCTGCCGGTTTTCCCATCGATTTTTCCAGGGTTGAAGCCTTCGTCAACTAACGTTTGTTGAACAATCCGAACCGCAGCAGCTCTCATGACAGTCTCCTTTTCGTAGGCAGGCGGACGTTCCGCCCTACAGCTTAGTCAATCGGCAAATTGCTCCAATGAATCGCGGAATTCCTGATAATGCGGCTGGTAGCGCTGCCGCGCCGCCTCGTCACGGTACCAGATCCCGAAAATGGTCTTCACCGACCCCTGCTGGGCGAGCGTCTCCAGATAAGAGCGCCGGTAGCTGCCATCCTTGGCGGCGATGGTGAACCAGCGCAGCTCGCGGTCGTCTTGCTGATCAGTGCGCTTGTCGACCAGCGTTTCAGCTTCAGGATTCAAGGCGATATCGTCCGCCTCACCGCTCCACTGGGGAGAGAAAACGTAGAAGGTAACAGATCCGTCCGGGGCAATGAATTCGGCGCTGTCGTAACCCTCCGCGGTGCGGCTCGGCAGCGAGGGCTTGACGGTGAAATCGGCCGGGTAGCGTACCTCGAACCAGGCACCCTGAAAGGTCTGCAAGCGCTCAGTTACGTTGGCTTGCGGTCCTGATTCTGTCGGTGCAACAGCTTCCTGGCGACAGGCGGGCAACAAGCTCAAAAGCAGCGTAGTAAACAGCAGGCTGGTATATTGCAAACGAAAGATCCAAGCTATCATGTTCTTTCCTAAACAGCTCATGACTGCAAAGGGCTACAACTCCTGCGCGACCCGAAAGCCAATTTCCTTGTAGCGGATTGTGCTCTCGCCGCGGAGGAAGACCCGTAAAAAGTCATCTGTCGTGTTCCAGGAACCACCGCGAATCAAGCGTCTCTGGCAATCGCCCTCTTCCCTCGCAGAGCCATCGACCGGTGCGCCGCTAGAGGCTTTGGACCAACAGTCCTGCAACCACTCAGCAACATTGCCGCTCAAATCATTCAACCCGAGGGCATTCGGTTTTTTCTGGCCGACGCTGTGGGTTTGCCCCTTACTGTTTGCCTGATACCAGGCAAAGTCCCGGAGCAGCCTCAGGTTGGAGGTTCCCGCCCATAGCTCTTCCTTGCCACCGCCGCGCGCTGCGTACTCCCATTCCGCCTCGCTCGGCAACCTGAAGCGCCGGCCGGTCTGCTGGGAAATCCAGTCCGTGTAGGCATTTGCTTCATCCCAGGTGACGTTGATCACCGGGCGGTCGCCGCGGCCCCAGCCTTCGTCGTCAGGCAAGCTTCGCTCGGTCGCCAGGGCGAACTGGTCGTACTCCTTGAAGGTGACCTCGTATTTGCCGATAGCGAAGGGTTTGCGGATTTGCACTTTCTGGACCACTTTTCTCTTCGCGGTAAAATCCCCCATCAGAAAATCGCCCGCCGGGACCACCACCATCTCCGGCACCAATAGTCCCTCCTTGGCATAGACTCCGCGAGTCGACTCCAGGGCCTGGGTGGCGGTTTCGCGCAGCTGCTCCTTCTGCACCTGCTGCTCAACCACCTGTTGTTCCTTCGCGGCGATTTCCTGCTCCTGAGCGGCGATCTGCCGCTCAGTCGTGCTCTTGTAACTCTGGTAAGAGTTCACCGCAGCAATCAGCATCACCACCAGGATAAACAGTGCCAGTTTGGCCCAGTTCGGCAGGTAGAGGCGGCGGCTTTTCAGCACCGCCCGGGCGACGCTGTCGTGACTGAGCTCGTAGTAAAAACCCTTGAGCCCCGGGCGGGATTCCTTGCGGATCAGGCGGGTTTCGGTAAGAGCCTCCAGGCAGAGCTGCTTGACCTTGTACTGCTTGCGGATCTGCCCCTGCTCCATGCTCACCCGGTGACCGTCCGGGCTCAGGAAGCCGCGCTCGCAAAGCCGCCGGGCGCGGGTCCGCTGGCGGCCGAAGGGGAGCTTGCGCAGCGCGTTACGGTAAAAGCTGCGCAGCAGCTTGCCCATCACTTTGGTGCTGCCGAGCAGCGACGGGTCGACACTGACCTGCTCTAACGTCTTTTGCCGCTCGATCACCTGACGTTCGGCATGCTGACAGATCAGCTG
>CALZHR010000197.1 GCA_945787335.1 uncultured Desulfuromonadales bacterium | reverse complement strand
GCAAAGATCCTCTGCGATACCAACATGGTTTTGTCGGGGGTCAACAAGAGCCGGCTCGGCAAACTTGCTGGCCGTATCGACTGCCACGTTGCCGATCCTCAGGTTGCTCTTGACGCCCGGGCTGCAGGGCTGACCCGCTCGACCTTCGCCCTGCGTAAAGGGGTGGCGGAAGGCTGCACGATTTTTCTCATCGGCAATGCCCCGACCGCGCTGTTCGAACTGTTGCGCCTGGTCGAGGCGGGAGAGGTGCGGCCGGAGCTGATTGTCGGCGTGCCGGTCGGTTTTGTCGGCGCCGCTGAATCGAAGCACGCGCTGTCGTCAACCGATCTGCCTTACATCGCCATCGAGGGACGTAAAGGCGGATCGGCGATTGCCGCGGCGATTCTCAATGCCTTGCTGGTTCAAGCCGAGGGCTGATGGCGAAAAAAACTCTCCGCAGCGGTTATACCACCGGCACCTGTGCCGCGGCGGCGGCCAAGGGGGCGGCGCTGTTGCTGCGCGATGGAGTCACCAGCGCGGCGGCCGAGATAACTCTGCCGGCCGGGTTTGCCGCTCAGTTTACGCTGCACGGACAGCAATTCGCCGGAGGCGTCGCGCGCTGCTTTGTCATCAACGACGCCGGTGATGACCCCGACGTCACTCACGGTATCGAGTTGCACGCCGAACTGCGCCGCACCGCAGGGGCTGGTTTGGAGATTGTCGCCGGGACCGGTATCGGTCGAGTGACCAAGCCGGGGCTGGCAGTGGCGGTCGGGCAACCGGCGATCAACCCGGTGCCGCGGCAGATGATCGAGCGGGCACTCGGCGAGGTTTTCCCGCCGGGCACAGGGCTGCAGTTGACCCTGTCGATTCCCGATGGTGAGCAGCGGGCAGAAAAAACCCTCAACGCCCGGCTCGGTATCCTCGGTGGCCTCTCGCTGCTCGGAACCACCGGCGTAGTGCGGCCGCTTTCGCACAAAGCCTGGACCGACACCCTGGAGGTGGCGATCGATGTTGCCCAGGCAGCCGGAGTGATGACGCTGGTGCTGTCGACCGGCCGGACCAGTGAACTGGCGGCCCGGCAGCATTTAAGCCTGCCGGAAGTGTCGTTCGTGATGATGGGGGATTATATCGGCTATACTCTGGAAGCCTGTCATCGCAAGGGCGTGCCGAAGATAGCCCTGTCGGGGCAGTTTGCCAAGCTGCTGAAGATCGCCTGCGGTCATCCGCAGACCCATGTGCGGCATTCGCAACTCGATCTTGCCCGGCTAGAGCAATGGGGCCGGGAGATCGGCCTTGACGCTGCCGAATGCCAACAGCTAGAGTTGGCCAATACGGCCCGCCAGGTTTATGAAGATTTAGGCGCCGGGTCAGCGCTGGTTGAACGGGTTGGGCAAGAGGCGCTGACCATCTGCCAAAAGCAGGTTCCTGGTGCCAAGCTTTCGATCCTGCTGGTCGATTATCAGGGCAGCGTGGCAAAAGTTTACGGTTGAAGTATCCTCCTTCAGTGGAGGTGATTCTATTAGCATTGTTTATTGTCCATCCCCAGAGGAAGGCAAACGGATGAAATCGATTCATGTTATCGGTGCCGGCATCGCTGGTCACGAGGGCTTTACGCCACAGGCGCTGGAGTTGATCTGTCAGGCGGATCTGCTGCTCGGTGCCGAGCGCCTGTTGGCGCTTTTTCCGGAGTTTCCTGGCGAGAAGTTGGCGATCGGCAAAAATCTGGCTGAAGTGGTGACCCGGATTCAAGGCGCTGCAGGCCGGGTGGTGGTGTTGGCTTCGGGCGATCCGCTGTTCTTCGGCATCGGTCGCTACCTGCTGCGTAATCTGCCCGATGAGCTGATCGAGTTTCTGCCGAATGTCACTTCGGTACAGTACGCTTTTGCCAAGATTCGCGAACCCTGGGACGATGCGGTCTTCGTGTCCGCTCATGGTCGCGCCCTCAAGGATGCGGTCGACCGGATTGTCGCCAACGACAAGGCTGCCGTGCTGACCGACGAGGTCAATACCCCCGGTGCCATTGCCCGCGAGCTGCTCAGCCGTCGCCGGGGTGGCTACAAGGCCTATCTCTGTGAAAACCTGGGCACAGACGAAGAGCG
>CALZHR010000196.1 GCA_945787335.1 uncultured Desulfuromonadales bacterium | reverse complement strand
GAGCAGAACGCCAACATGGCCCTGCACAGCGCCAACTACGGCTATGTGATGGAATCGGGCAAGATCGTCCTCGACGGCACGGCACAGGACCTGCTCAACAACGAAGACATGAAGGAATTCTACCTGGCCGGCGGCGACTCAGAGCGCAAATCGTTCAAGAACCTGAAGTCTTACAAGCGCCGCAAGCGCTGGATGTAAAGGGGGACGCGCAATGACCGACAATCATTTCGACAGCCTGGAAACCCGCTGCCGCAAAGAACGCGAGATCGAACAGCTGCATGCGCTCGCCGCACAGATCGACAACGCCCGCAAGCATGCGCCGGCCTATGCCGAAATGCTGAAGGAGCTCGTAGCACCGGTTAACAGCCGAGCGGAACTGGCGAAGCTGCCGCTGACCCGCAAGAGCGAGCTGACAACAAAGCAGCAGCAGGAACCGCCCTTCGGTGGCTTGACCGGGCTGCGCTCCCCGGAGCTGACCCATATCTTCGTCTCGCCGGGACCGATCTACGAACCGGGCACAGCACGGCGCGACTTCTGGAGCTTCGGCCGCGCCCTGTACGCCGCCGGATTCCGGCGCGGCGAGCTGCTGCATAACTGCTTCTCCTACCACTTCACCCCGGCCGGCGCGATGGTCGAATCGGGCGCCCACGCCATCGGCTGCACGGTCATCCCGGCCGGCACCGGCAACACCGAGCTGCAGGTCTCGACCATCGCCGACCTCAAACCGGCCGGCTATGTCGGCACCCCCTCATTTCTCAAACTCATCCTCGACAAGGGGGCTGAGCTGGGCGCCGACCTCTCGAGCCTGAAAAAAGCCCTGGTCAGCGGCGAGTACCTGCCACCGCCCCTGCGCGACTCTTGGCTTGATCGCGGCATCGACTGCCTGCAATGCTACGCCACCGCCGATATCGGTCTGATCGCTTATGAATCGCCGGCCCGCGAAGGAATGATCGTCGACGAGAGGATCATCCTCGAGATCGTCCGTCCCGGCACCGGGGATCCGGTTCCGGAAGGAGAAGTCGGCGAGCTGGTGGTGACCAGCCTCAACCCCGATTATCCGCTGATCCGCTTTGCCACCGGCGACCTCTCGGCGATCCTGCCGGGAGAGAGCCCCTGCGGCCGCACCAACCTGCGGATCAAGGGGTGGCTGGGGCGCGCCGACCAGACCACCAAGATCCGCGGGCTTTTCGTTCACCCCTCCCAGGTCGCTGAAATCGTTAAGCGGCATCCTGAGATTAAAAAAGCCCGGCTGGTGGTCAGCCGGGTGGACGACCTCGACCAGATGGTTCTGCAGTGCGAGTCGACGACCAATGACCGGAGCCTGGCAGATCAACTCGAGGGATCGATCCGTGAGGTCTGCAAGCTGCGCGGCGTGATCGAATTCGCCCTGCCCGGCAAGCTGCCGAACGATGGCAAAGTGATCGACGACCAGCGGCCGATCGAATGAAATGATGTCGGGCGCCCCATCGGCGCGCCCCTACAACGCTCCGACATATATCAATCTTTGGGGGATGACATGTCCGAAAGCACTGCACGACCGATACTCGACGAAGGCATTCAGCTGCTCAACGAACTGAGCAAGGAAGAGCTGATCACGATCATCATCGACGACGCCAAGAACTGGCTGGCTCACGACGGTCTCTGGTTTCAGGCGGTCGAAGCCGAACACGGCATGGAGGCGGCGATCGACGCCGACCGGGCGGCCTGGGAGAAGTTCACCGTGATCGAGGCGAAACGGATCATGGCCCGCCTGCAGATCGAACCGGGCGGCGGGATTCCGGCGTTGATCGAATGCCTCAAGCACCGCCTCTACGCCCGCCTCAACCTGCAGGAGTGCCTGGAGGTGAGCGAAAAACGGGTGGTGTTCCGCATGGTCGACTGCCGGGTGCAGTCGGCGCGCAAACGCAGAGGCCTGCCCGACTTCCCCTGCAAAACCGTCGGGCTGGTCGAATACGCCGAGTTCGCCCGCACCGTCGATCCGCGCATCAGAACCAACTGCCTGGCCTGCCCGCCCGATCCGCACCCGGACGAGTTCTGGTGCGCCTGGGAATTCGTGCTGGAGGACTGATGCTCGCCGACGCCCTCTACGGCATCCGGGTGCTCGATCTCAGCCAGTACCTGCCTGGTCCCTACGCGACGCAGATCCTCGCCGACCTCGGCGCCGAAGTGCTGAAGATCGAGCCGCCTCAGGGGGACCCGATGCGGCGCTTCATCCTGCAGGATTCAGACGGCCTCTCCCCCTGGTACAAGCAGGTCAACGCCGGCAAGTCGGTTATCAAACTCGACCTGAAAAGCGCGGCGGGACGCGCAGCCTTGACTGAACTGCTGCAGGGAACTGACGTGCTGCTCGAATCCTACCGGCCGGGAGTGATGGCGCGGCTCGGCTTCGGCCGCGAGCGGCTGCAACAGCTCAACCCCGAACTGATCCACTGCGCCCTCTCCGGTTTCGGCCAGACCGGCCCCTACCGGCAACAGGCCGGCCACGACCTGACCTACATGGCGGCCAGCGGCATGCTCGAACTGATCGGCTCGGAAGAAACCCCGGTCATCCCCTTTCCGCCGATCTCCGACTACGCCGGCGGCAAACAGGCGGCGATCGCCATGCTCGGCGCCCTGCTGCGCCGCGACCGCACCGGCCAGGGCGCTTATCTCGACGTCAGCCTGTTCGAGTCGGTGCTCTCCTGGCAGGGTTTCAGCATCACCGCCGGGCTGCGCGAACAGCAGGCCTTCGGCCGCGGCCAAAACTTGCTGACCGGCGGTGCGGCTTGCTATCAGATCTACCGCACCGCCGACGACCGCTTCGTCGCCCTGGGCGCGATAGAGGAGAAATTCTGGGAGGCGTTCTGCCTGCGGCTCGACCGCCCCGACTGGATTTCCCGCCAGCACGAGCCACTGCCGCAGAAGAATCTGATTTCGGACGTACAACAGCGGCTCGCGCAACAGCCGCTCGCCTTCTGGCAGGAGCTGCTGCAGGCCACCGACTGCTGCTTCGAACCGGTGCGAAGGCCGCAGGAGGTTCCGGGCCATCCCCAGGCGCGCGAACGCGGCTTCTGCTCGGCCTCTATGTCCCCTGAGCCGACCGCTTCGGTCCGGCTGCCGATCCGCTTTAACGACACCGAACCAGACCGGCGGACCGAGCATATTGAAATCTCGCTGGATGAAGCCTTGTCCTGCTGGCAACGCCGCTAAAATCAACCCGCTGTTCAACCAGGAGAGAGCCATGCCCCTGCCCCGCCTCACCGATGCCAGCCTCAGCCTCACCAACCGGGTCGCCCTGCTCACCTTCGAGCGGGATGATGTCCGCAACGCCCTGACCGGCACGGCGCTGGTCGACGATATCCTGCAGACCCTCGACTGGTGCAACCGCACCCCTGACGTCTCTGTGTTGATCATGACCGGTGCCGGCAGCGCCTTCTCTGCCGGTGGTAACATCAAGGAAATGCGCGACAAGCAGGGGATCTTCGCCGGGTCGGTGCAGCAGGTTCAGGACCAGTACCGGCGGGGCATCCAGCGCATTCCGCAGGCGATGGAGCAGGCGGAGATCCCGCTGCTCGCCGCTATCAACGGCCCGGCGATCGGCGCCGGGATGGACCTGGCCTGCATGTGCGACCTGCGGATCGGCGGTGAAAAGACTCTGCTCGGTGAAACCTTTATCAACCTCGGCATCATTCCCGGCGACGGTGGCGCCTGGTTCCTGCCACGGCTGATCGGTTACCAGCGGGCCGCCGAGCTGATCCTCACCGGCCGGCTGGTCAAAGCGCAGGAGGCCCTGGAGCTCGGCCTGCTGCTGGAGCTGGTGGAGACGGGCCAATTGCTCCCCCGCGCCCTGGAACTGGCCGCCCAGATCGCCGCCAAACCGCCGCTGGCGGTGCGTAAGACGAAACGTCTTCTCAAGCTCGGCCAGCGCCAGGAGCTGCCGGAGTTCCTCGCTCAGTGCGCCAGCTTCCAGGGGATGCTGCACCACAGCGAGGACCACCTCGAAGCGATCAACGCCTTCCTTGAAAAACGTCCGGGAGATTTCCACGGTCGTTAATTCGGCAGTCTCTGTTAGAATTTCTCAAGGAGGCTTTCCGATGCTGCCGAATATCAGGCTCAAACTTCAGGTCGTCGATCGGGTCGGCGCCATGGCCGAGATCACCTCGGTGCTGGCTCGGCTCGACCTGAACATCATCTCGATGGAGGTGGAGAAGACCAGCGGCGACACCTTCGTCTTTCTCGACCTGGAGGCCAGCCAGTGGACTCCCGAACAGGCCAAAGTGATTAACGCCCTGCAGGATCTGCCCAACACCCTGAACGCCCGGGTCATTCGCACCATGCCCCAGGAGCGCCGCGAACGGCGCTTCCAGGTCGTGCTCGATAGCATCAGCGACGGCATCATCGCCATCGACGAGGAGGGCGAGGTGAGGGTCATCAACCGGGTCGCGCGGCAGATCTTCGACGTGCAGGAGGCCGACATCATCGGCAGGCGCCTGCGGGAACTGGACCTGCCCGACCAGAACCTGCTCAACTGCCTGCAGGGAAAAACCTACACCAACAGCAAACGCAACCTGATCCGCGGCAAAGAGCGCTACCAGTACCTGGCCAGCGGCAAGATCATCCGTGATTCGAAGGAGCGGATCGTCGGCGCGCTGGAAGTGATGCAGGACATGAAGGGGATTCGCGAGCTGGCCAGCGCGGTGGCCGAAACCCCGCAGCTGCATTTCAGCGACATGATCGGCCGCAGTTCGGCGATCCGCAACGCTATCACCTTTGCCGAAAAAATCGCCGCCAGCGACGGCATCGTCTCGGTCCGCGGCGAGAGCGGCACTGGCAAGGAGCTGTTCGCCAACGCCATCCACGCCGAAAGCGGCCGCGCTGGCCCCTTCGTGCCGGTCAACTGCGCCGCCCTGCCGGAGACGCTACTCGAAAGCGAGCTGTTCGGCTATGTTGGCGGCGCCTTCTCCGGGGCGAAGAAGGAAGGCAAGCCGGGGCTGTTCGAAGTCGCGCAGAAAGGGACCATCTTCCTCGACGAGATCCCCGAGATGCCGATCTCACTGCAGGCAAAAATGCTGCGGGTGATCCAGGAGGGAAAGATCCGCCGGATCGGCGGCAGCCAGGAGATCGCCGTCGATGTACGGATCATCACCGCGACCAACAAGAACCTGGAACAGCTGGTCGAGCTGGGGAGCTTCCGCGAAGATCTCTACTACCGGATCAATGTCTTTCCGATCCACATCCCCCCCTTGCGCGAACGGCTCGAAGACATCCCGCTGCTGATCGAGCATTTCCTCTTCCAGGTCAGCGCCCGGCTCGGCAAGAGCCCGCAAAAGCTGACCGAGGCGGCCCTGCAGAAGCTCTACGGCCACCGCTGGCCCGGCAACGTCCGCGAGTTCCGCAATGTTATCGAGCGCTCGGCGATCCTCGGCGGCGATGAACTGATCGATGTCGACAGCATCCTGTTCAGCTTCGAAATCGGCCAGCGGCCCGGCGCTGAAACGCAGCCTGCGCAATCCGTCTCCAGTGAACCGCTGGCCACGCAGGTTCAACGACTGGAGCGGCAGATTATTGATCAGGCGTTGAAACAATCGCGCAGCAAACGCCAGGCCGCTAAACTGCTTGGTCTTTCGCATACCGCACTGCTGAAAAAACTGAAAAAATACTCCCTCCAGAATGGAAACTCCTGATACCAGTGGAAACAAAAACTTCCACCATAAATATATAATAAATTTCAGAAACTTAACCAGCAACAACACCACAAGCGGAACCCTTTGTTTCCACACCCTGGTAAGATCAAGTTTAATTCGCCTCTCTGCGATAAATCCCGCCAGCATCTAATCTCAATTTACAAACACCAATTTCCTGTTTTTTTTCAAAGACTTAGCCACTGAGTTACGAGTTGATCTACGGTCTAAATAAAACATTTTTCATTTTCACCAAAGCTGGCAAGCAGGTTGCTAGTTCAACAGGACACATCTTGCATCGTTCAGGAACCAAAGCCGGAGGCGAGAATGGAAATCACCAGCAAAAAAGATCTCTCTGAGCATGAACAGGTGGTCTTCTGCCGGGACCGGGAATCCGGGTTGCAAGCGATCGTCGCGATTCACAACACCAGCCGCGGCGTGGCCCTCGGCGGCTGCCGGATGTGGCCATATGCCACGGAAGATGAAGCGCTGAACGACGTGCTGCGGCTGTCGAAGGGGATGACCTACAAATCGGCCATGGCCGACCTCAACCTGGGCGGTGGCAAGTCGGTGATCATCGGCGATCCGCGCAAGGACAAGAACGAAGCCCTGCTGCGTGCCATGGGCCGTTTTCTCAACGAACTGCACGGTGACTATGTGGCCGCCGAAGATTCCGGCACCAGCGTCGCCGACCTGAAGGTGATGGCCAAAGAGACCCCCTATATCACCGGCATCCATGAAAAGCGTACCCTCGACGGTCAGCTGCGCAGCGGCGACCCCTCCCCCAGCACGGCGCTGGGAACCTTCATCGGCCTGCGGGCCGCCGTTCAGCACCAGCTGGGCAAAGAGGAGTTGCGCGGCCTGCGGGTGGCGCTTCAGGGGCTGGGAAATGTCGGTTATCGACTGACCGAGCTGCTCAGTCGCGCCGGGGTCAAGCTCTGGGTTGCCGACACCGACGCCAAGCGGGTCGCGGCTGCGGTGCGCAAGCTCGGCGCCACGGCGGTCGCGCCGGAGGATATCTTCCGCCAGCCGGTTGACGTTTTCGCCCCCTGCGCCATGGGTGCGGTGCTCAACGACACGACAATCCCGCAACTGCAGGCCGGCATCATCGCCGGCGCCGCCAACAACCAGCTGGCAGAACGCCGCCACGGCCTGGTGCTGAAAGAACGCGGCATCCTCTACGCCCCCGACTACGTGATCAACGCCGGTGGCATCATCGACGTGTATTTCGAACAGACCGGATTCGACGAGGTGAAGCTGAACCAGCATATCGGCGGCATCTACGACAGCCTGCAGGAAATCTTCATCCGCGCCGAGAAGCAGAATCTGCCGACCAACGTCATCGCCGACCTCATGGCCGAAGAGCGCTTCACCAGGCACTGAGCAGGCAACTAGCATTCTGTGCTCAGAGGAAAAAGACTGAAGTAGACCGGGATTATTTTAACGTGGAGCTTTTATGGGTCAAATTATGTCAATACTAGCAACAGCTAGCGAACCAGATGCTGCGGATCTGCCGGACGACATTTCCTTCCCGCTGGAAATCCGTCTGCACGGCCGCGGTGGTCAGGGGGGTGTGACCTGCGCCAAGCTGATCGCCGCCATCTATGCCCAACTGGGGTTGAACGTGCAGACCTTCGGCGATTACGGTGCCGAACGTTCCGGCGCTCCGGTGCGGGCCTTTACCCGGGTCAACCGTGTGCCGATCAAAAACCGCAACAAGGTCTACCATCCGGACCACCTGCTGGTGCTTGACGCTGCGCTGCTCGGCCCCCAGCTGCTGGACGGCGTCGCTGCCGGTGCGGTGATTCTGATCAACAGCCCAGAGGGGACGACGCAATATGCCACGACGTTTGCCGATTACCGTTTCGGCATCATCGATGCCACCGGGATCGCTCGCGAACAGGGTATCGGCACCAGCACGGTGGTCATCATCAACACCACCCTGGTCGGCGCCTATGCCAGGCTCCTCGACCTGCCATTTGCGGTCCTGGAAAAAGTCTATACCAGAATGGGGCTTTCCGATGACTTGGCGGCGGCCGAAGAGGCCTATCAGAAAGTGCAGATCCGCCAACCGGTCAACGGCATGACCGAAGTCCCCGTTGGCGGGGAACTGGCAATCAGCCTGCCGACGGTTAAACCGCAGACCGAGCACGCAGAGGATATCCCGACCCAGCTGAAAACCGGCAACTGGAGCACCCAGCTGCCCGGCTATGAAGATTATGTCGCCCCCTGCAATTCTGCCTGCCCGGCCGGCAACGACGTGGTCGGCTTCATTCAAGCGCTTAAAAAATCCGGGAACGACGCCGCGGCGGAAATTTTACTCCGCACCCAGGCGCTGCCTTCTGTCTGCGGACGGGTATGCCCGGCACCCTGCATGAGCGAATGCAATCGCAGGCAGATGGACGGGGCAATCAATATCCGCAGTCTCGAGCGCTGGATCTCGGACCATGCCGCATTCCACCCACAGGCGCAAGAAGCCGATCAGCCCTATGCGCTGGCCGTGGTCGGCGGCGGCCCCGCCGGTTTGAGCGCTGCCTATCAGCTGGCTCTGCGCGGCCATCAGGTGACCATCTTCGAAAAAGAGGAAAAGCTCGGCGGCGTGCTCCGTTACGGCATACCAGTCTACCGCTTGCCGGAAGATGCGTTGCAACGCGACCTTGAGCGGATCCTCTCGCTGGGCATCGAGCTTCAGAACAATCACCCTGTCGACACGCTGGAAATGGAGCGTCTGAACGAGAAGTTCGACGCGGTCATCGTCAGCAAAGGCTTCAGCGACGCCTATACCCTCGCCGCCGCCGGGGAATCGCTTTCCGGCATCGAGCAGGGGCTCAGCTTTCTGGCCCGCAGCCGCGAAGGCGAGGCAAAAGTAAAACTCTCCGGCGACCTGGTGGTCATCGGCGGCGGCAACACCGCCATCGATTGCGCCCGCACCGCCCTGCGCAGCGGCGCCTCTTCGGTCAAGCTGGTCTATCGCCGCAGCCGCGCGGAAATGCCGGCGATCGCTGAGGAGATTGAAGACGCCATCCGCGAAGGTGTGCAGCTGCTCCCCCTGCGCCAGCCCGTCGCCTTCCGCGGGGTCGGTCAGGTGGCCGGCATCGTGCTGGCCGAGGTCGAACTGGGCAAAGCGGATGCCGATGGCCGGAGACGGCCGCTGGTGACCGAACGAACTACCGAGCTGGCCTGTTCCAGGGTTTTGCTGGCCCTGGGCCAGGAGAACGAATTGGATCTGCTGCCGGAGACCTGGCAGGTGCGTGACGCGCAAGCCTGGTCCGGTGACGAACCGCTCAATATCTGGTTTGCCGGCGACTGCGCCACAGCTGACGGGACCGTCACCCACGCCATCGGCAACGGCAGGCGCGCGGCCATGGCTGCCCTGGCCAGCCTGAACGGCACAAAACCGGCCGCAGCGCAACTGCAGCAGGCTGCGCTGGTGGCGCCGGCACAGATCCGCTTTTCGCATTTTCCGATCCTCGCACCGCATCAGGATCGCCACAAGCCTCTGGAAGAGGTCCGGAAAAGTTTCGAGGAGGTCAACCTCGGCTTGTCCGGCACGGCTGAGGCCGAGCGCTGTTTCTCCTGCGGCCGCTGCACCCAGTGCGACACCTGCCTGGTTTATTGTCCCGACGGGGTTATCTCCCGCTGCGACGACGGCTACCGGATTGACGAGGAGTACTGCAAAGGCTGTGGAATCTGCGTTGCCGAATGTCCGCGGCGGGCGATGGATCTGAACGATAAAGCGAGCGGGAAGGAGTAAGCGATGCCGGTTGATCTGATCAGCGCCAATCATGCCGCGGCCCTGGCGGCGACCCTGGCCGGCCGGGCGAACCGCACCGCCCGGGGTTTTTGCAGTGGGGTCTACCCGATCACCCCGTCAACCGAGTGCATGGAATATCTGTGCGGACAACAGATCGAGAAGGGCAAGGTGGTCCGCGCCGACAGCGAGCATAACGCCATGGGGATCTGCATCGGCGCCTCGGCCTCCGGCGCCCGCTCCTTTACCACCACCTGCTCAAACGGTCTGGCCTATATGGTCGAAAACTGCGTGGCCGCGGCCGGCTACCGGCTGCCGATTGTCATGTCGGTGGCCAACCGGACCATGGGCCCGCCCTGGAATATCTGGACGGATCATGGCGACTCTCTGCTGATGCGCGATCTGGGCTGGCTGCAGCTTTACTCGGCCGACAACCAGGAAGTTTTCGATACGGTGCTCTGCGCTTTCAAACTGGCCGAGGATCCGCGCGTGATGATGCCCGCCCTGACCTGCATGGACGGCTTTATCCTCTCGCATACCACGGCCCAGGTCGAGATCCCCTCACAGGAGCAGGTCGATCGATTCCTGCCGCCGACCAAGATCCCGCATCGGCTGGACAAAGTCGCGCACACCCTGGGCCAGATCGAGACGCCGCATCAATCGGTCGCGCACCGCCTGCAGCATCACCAGGCGATGCTGCAGGCGCGCCAGGTCTATGCCGAGATTCAGGACTCTTTCGCAGAGATCTTCGGACGGCGGCCGGCCGATCCGCTGGTCGGTTACCGCACCGAGGACGCCGAAACCCTGATTGTCTCCATGGGCACCCTCGGGGTGACCGCGGAACGGGTGGTCGATCAACTGCGCGAGCAGGGGCAGGCAGTCGGTTCGGTGCGGGTGCGGATGTTCCGCCCCATGCCGGATGAGGAGCTGCGCAGATTTTTTTCCGGAACGAAACGGATCGCGGTGCTGGACCGTGACGTCAGCATCGGCTTCGGCGGTGTGCTCTGGGGTGAGGTGCGCGGCTTCGCCGAGCCTGCCACCATTGTCCAGAATTATATGGTTGGCGTGGCCGGAGGCGACGTGCGCCCCGAGCATATGCTCAACCTGCTCGCCGAGCTGGAGCAGCGTCAGGAGTCTGGCGCGCCGCAGATCGTGGAGGTCGTATGACGAACGAACCCGCCCTGAATGGCATGGCCCTGACCGAACGGGACCGCAGCGAACCGCTGCTGCGTGCCGGCAACAGCAACTGCGGCGGCTGCGGCATGTCGAGCCTGCTGCAGATGCTCAGACGGGCCGCCGCCGACCGCGAGCTGAAGCTGGTCGTGCCGGCCTGTTGCGCCGCGGTCACCGGCGGCATCTTCCCGGAAAGCGCCTTCAGCATTCCGACCATCATGTCCACCTTCGCCTCTGCCGCGTCAGTGGCCACCGGGGTCGCCTCGGTGGCGCAGTTAAACGGTGAACCAACGCGGGTGATCTGTCTGGCCGGTGACGGCGGCACCTATGACATCGGCATGGGCACCTTGTCTGCCGCCGCCGAACGGAACGAGGATATCCTCTATATCTGTTACGATAACGAAATCTACGGCAACACCGGCGGTCAGCGCTCTTCGGCAACTCCGGCCGGGGCCTGGACGACCAGCACCCCGCTCGGCAAGCAGAAAACCAAGAAAGATATCCTCGGGATCATGGCGGCTCACCGCATCCCCTACGCGGCGTCGGTCTCCCTGGCCCATATCGACGACACCCTGCGCAAACTCCAGTTCGCCCTGGACGCCAGGGGCTTCCGGTTCCTGCACGTCCTCTCCCCCTGCCCGACCGGCTGGAAGTCGGAACCGGCGATGGGGATCGAACTGGTCCGCCTGGCGGTACGCTCCGGGCTGTTCCCGGTGTTCGAGGTGTTTGACGGCGAGCGTTACCTGATCAATGTGGAGCCGGAGTTTTCCGGCGAGGCGCTGATGATGTATCTTTCCCTGCAGCGCCGCTTCCGCGACTCGGGGGTCACGGAAGAGAACCTGCGGCCGAATATCGAACGCTACTGGAACTACCTGCGCCTGATGAGCGGGCGGATTGTTCCGGCCAGACGCGACATTTAACCGCTTCAGGAGATGACCGAGAGAGGGCCGCTATGCGCAAGTATGTTGGTGAACGGATTCAGAAATTACGCGAAGCCCAGGGGATGAGCCAGCAGGAGGTCTGCAAGCTGGCCGGGCTGGAGTTATCCCAGTTGCAGGCTTACGAAGATGGGAGCGCGGTCCCTTCGGTCGGCGTGGTGATCAATCTCTCCCGCATTCTCGGTTCCAAGTTCGAAGGCCTGCTGCATGGCGGCGGCACGGTTTCCGAGACGCTCACCATCTGCCGGGCGGGAAAATCCCACGGCGGGCAGCAGGGGAATACCGAACAGGGCTACGCCTACGGCACCCTGACCCGCCCGGGCACCGTCGGCCACGTCATGGAGCCGTTCATGTTGGCATTCGACCCGAAAGCCCCGAAAGGGCAGCCGATTGCCCATGACGGCCAGGAATTCGTCTTCGTGGTCGAGGGAGCTATCGAGCTGCTCTACGACGGTCAGACCTACCGGCTCGAAAAGGGGGACAGCGCCTATCTGAACGCTTCCCACAGTCACCGCTTCCATGGCCTGGGAGACAGCCCGGCCCAGGTTCTGGCGGTGGTCTGTTCCCAATCCTGACTGTTGTTGTTCAAATAGACTGGTCATGGCGCTGCTTCTCCTGGCAGGCGCAGCAGTCAATAGTGCCGCCTGTGCCCGCGCATTTTCCACCGGGTCAATTCTCCTGAGAAAATTCTCTGTTAAACTTAAGGGTGGAGTTCAACTTTTCTTCCGGGGGGAAGCATGGCTGCCATTCCACAGAAATCCATTCTGATCGTCGACGACGCCCAAACCAACATCACCCTGCTCGAGGCCCTGCTGTGCCGCGAATACCAGGTTCTCAGCGCGACCGACGGACCGACGGCGATCGAGATCGCCACTGGCGAGTTGCCGCCGGACATGATCCTGCTCGACGTCATGATGCCAAAGATGAACGGCTTCCAGGTCTGCGAAGCCCTCAAAGACAATCCCCGGACCCAGAACATACCAATCCTGTTTGTCACCGGGATGATCGATGAAGATGACGAGCGCAAAGGCCTGGAACTGGGCGCGGTCGACTATATCACCAAGCCGTTCAACCCCTTTATCGTTCGTTCACGGGTCAATAATCATATGGAGCTGAAGCAGCATCGCGACCACCTGGAGGAGTTGGTTTCGGAGCGCACCGACCAGTTGCGGGAGGGCTATGTCGATACGGTCAACCGGCTGACCATGGCCGCCGAATACAAGGACAAAAACACCGGCACGCATATACAACGGATCAGCCATTACTGCCGGGAACTGGCCCTGCTTCAGGGGCTGGGTGAGGAGTATGCGAAGATTATCTCCATTGCCGCGCCGATGCACGACATCGGCAAGATCTCGATTCCCGACGCGATCCTCTTAAAGACGTCACCGCTCACCGATCAGGAGTGGGAAGTCATGCGCGAGCACCCAAAAACCGGGGCACGAATTCTCAGCGGCTCCAGCTCACCCTATCTGGAAATGGCGAAGGATATCGCCGCCTCGCACCATGAGCGCTGGGATGGAAGCGGCTACCCGGACGGTCGAAAAGAGGCAGACATCCCAGTGGCCGCGCGCATCATGACCCTGGGAGATCAATACGACGCGCTGCGCAGCAGACGCCCCTACAAGCCGCCGCTGGGTCATACTGAGGTGATCGACATCATGACCCGCGGGGACGGCCGAACCGAGCCGGAACACTTCGACCCGCAGCTGCTCGAGCTGTTTGTCGAGCATCAGCATAGATTTGCCGAGCTGTTTGAGCAGGCAAGCGTAGAGTTTTTTTAACCACCTACAAAAACAGCCAGAGGCGTCGGCCCCTGGCTGTTTTTGCGTGACTGGAGGTTGGTCTTACATGGCCGCTTTACGCGCGGCGTCGAGCCAGCCGTTCCATTTCTCCTGATTGGCCTTGATCCACTCCTGGGCATGGCGCTCAATGTCATCCTGTGATTTCTCGCCATTCTCCATCTTGGTATTCTGATCGTTAATATCGGACAGCGGCAGGGTGAAAAGTTCAAAGAACTTCTTCGCCGCCGGGTTCTCCGCAACGAACTTCTTGTTGGCGACGACCTGGATGTCGCTGACCACGAAACCGGCCTTCAAGGGATCGGTCACCGCCCCCTCGATTCCGCTGACGGTCATACGCTCCTCGCCGGCCTTCTGCGATTCAAGCGGGTTGATCTCCGGCACGTTGATCCACATCACATCCGTGCCCGGTTTGAGCATGCCGATGGTCCAGTTCGGCGCCCAGGTGTAGAAGAAGATCGGCTCGCCGGACTTGTAGCGGGCCATGGTGTCGGCCATGCTGGCCGAATATCCGGCCTTGATCGGGTTGATGTGGCCATCGAGATCGTAGACGTCGAAATGGTGGGTGATGACCTTCTCGCAGCCCCAACCGGGAGGGCAGGCGGTCAGGTCGGCCTTGCCGTCGCCGTTGGAGTCAAACGCCTGCTTGACTTCCGGGCGCTTGAAGTCGTCGAGGGACTTGATATTGTACTTATCGACATGTTCCTTTGAAACCAGGTAGCCCTGCAGACCGCCCGCCTTGACCACGTAGCCGATCACCTCGACGCGCTCTTCCGATCTCTTCGGCATCTGGCTGACGTGATTCGGGAACCAGCCGTTGGTCCAGTAGTCGACATCGCCGAGCATGACCGACTGGTAGAAGAGCGGGTTCTGCAGCTCTTTGGGCTCTTCAACCTCATAGCCCAGCTCTTTCAGGCCGGCCCGCACCAGAGCTTCCTGAAAATACCCGGTGTTCCAGGTGGCGCGGGCGGGCTGTAATTCAACCCCTTCGCCCGGCATGTGGTGTGCAGCAAACGCCGGCATAGCCAGCGAAAATAGCAGTATAGCCAACAAAGTCCGTTTCATGATTTTCTCCTTTGGATGGAATGGGGTGATTGTAAATACAGGTCAAACAATTTATTTCGTCCCGAAGCTCTGGGTAATCCGGTCGAGCATCATCGCCAGCAGCACGATCGCCAAACCGCCGATGGTCGCCAGGCCGATCTCCAACGTGTTCAGGCCCTGCACCACCGGGTTACCGAGGCCACCGGCGCCGATCAACGCAGCGATAACCACCATTGACAGGGCCATCATCAGGGTCTGGTTGAGCCCGGCCATGATCGACGGCAGGGCGAGGGGAAACTGCACTTTGCGCAGCACCTGCCCGGAGGTGGCCCCGAAGGCCAGCGCCGCTTCGATCAGCTCCGGGTGCACCTGGCGGATGCCGAGGCTGGTCAGGCGCACGATCGGCGGCAGGGCGAAGACGATGGTCGCCAGAATCCCGGAGACCGTACCGATGCTGAACAGCATGACCACCGGCACCAGGTAGACGAATGGCGGGATGGTCTGCATGGCGTCCAAAACGGGACGCAGCAGCAGCTCGAAGCGATCGCTGCGGCCGGACATGATGCCGAGCGGGATGCCGGCCAGAGCGCAGAAAAACACCGAACTGATCACCATCGCCAGCGTAATCATGGTGTCTTCCCAGAGCCCGAGGTAGCCGACCAGCAGCAGGGTGACGAGGGTGAACACGGCGACCGCCTTGCCGGCATAGCGCCAGGCGATGATAACAAACAGCAGAATCACCACCACGGGCGGCAGACCGGTAAAAACCCATTCGAAGCCTTTCAGACATAACTCGATCGGGGTTTTGATCGCCTGGAAGATATCCCGGTGATTGAAAACCAGCCAGTCGACAAAGGCCTGGACCCATTCGTCCAGCGGGATCAGCTTTTTATCAAAATTCAATAGACTCATGGTTTATTGGGCTCCGTCGTTAACAGTTTCACTGGCAGGCAGGTCATCCGGCTGGCTCCGATGCAGGGTGCGCAAAAACAGGTTCTTGGAAATCGCCCCCAGGTATTGAGCGTTATCATCCAGAATCGGCAACGGCCAGGGATGGTTCGCCACCTCCGGCAGGATATCCTGCATCGAGTCGGCGGTATTGGCTGTGACAACGCCCTCCAGATAGGCATTGGGGATCAGCTGGGGCTGCTCCTCCTGATCAAGCAGTTCACGCAGCGAGTCACTCGAAACGACCCCCTTGAAGCGGCCCTCGGTGTCGAGGACATAGCCATAATCGCGATCATTTTTGATCAACCGCTGCAGCGCGGCGCGCGGGTTCTTACCGTCGGTGATCGGAATCGTGACCTGGGTGTCGCTGGCGATATCGCCGGCGGACAGAATGTTGGTCGGATCGACGCCACGGAAAAAGGCCCGCACATAATCGTCGGCCGGATTCTGCAGGATCTCTTCCGGCGTGCCGACCTGCACCACGCGCCCCCCTTCCATGATGGCGATCCGGTCGCCAATGCGCATCGCCTCATCCAGATCGTGGGAGATAAACACGATGGTGCGCTTCGCCTTGGCCTGCAGTTTGAGCAGCTCATCCTGCATCTCGGTGCGGATCAGCGGGTCAAGGGCCGAGAAGGCCTCATCCATCAGCAGGATATCGGGATCGACCGCCAGCCCGCGCGCCAGTCCGACCCGCTGCTGCATGCCGCCGGACAGCTCATCGGGACGACTCTCCGCCCAGGCGTCCAGGCCGACCTGTTCCAAGGCCTGCAGGGCGCGGGCTTCGCGGGTCTGCTTGTCGACGCCGTCCATCTCCAGGCCAAAGGCGGCGTTCTGCAGCACCGTCATGTGCGGCATCAGCGCAAACGACTGAAACACCATGCTCATCTTCTTCCGCCGCACTTTGACCAGCTCTTCGGTGCTCATGGCAGTAAGATCTTCACCATCGATAAACACCTGCCCCGCGGTCGGTTCGATCAGCCGGTTAAGCATCCGCACCATGGTCGACTTGCCGGAGCCGGACAGCCCCATGATGACGAAGATCTCACCGGTGTTGATCTCAAAACTGGCGTTCTGTACCCCGATGGTCGTTTCGGTCTTTTCGAAGATTTCGTTTTTTTCCAGTCCTTCCTGCAGAAGCTTCAGCGCTTTTTTGGGATGCGGACCGAAAATCTTGAATAAGTTCCTGACCTCAATTTTCACTTCATTTGACATTTTCACTCCATAAAACAACAGCTTAAACAAACCAACAATGAGCAGCAGAAAAAAACAGCGCTGCAATACACCTTGGGTCACAGCCAACAGCGGATGAATAAATGACGGTCATCTGCTCGCAGCAGTGTCCCGGGAATAGATCTATTTTTTCTTAAAAAAGGACAGAGCAACCCGCGACTCGGTTCTGCAGGACCTGCGAGAACCAAGCGCTACTCTGATTGGAAAGGAGATCTGCGAAGCATCACACGGGGCGAAGTTCTTGGCGATCTCCTTGCGGGGTAAGGTCGGAACACCCTGGCTGGATGCCGCCTTAAAAGCTCAAACTTTATTGAGACTTTCATTTACCCTAACGAAAGCGAACGATAATTTCAACCCCATGCCATCACGACCGCCTTATTTAACGCGAATGGCTGATAAAGTATTCAGAACAGGCGAGGATAGTCGGTATAGCCGTGCTCGTCCCCGCCGTAAAACGTCTCTTCGTCATACTCGTTCAGAGGTGCGCCCCGTTTAAACCTTTCCGGCAAATCCGGATTGGAGATAAACAGGCGTCCGAAAGTTACCAGATCACACAAATTGGCGTTGATGCGCTGCCGTGCCTCATCGGCGGAATAGTTGCCATTCGCGATGTATGCCCCCTGGAAATTATCCTGAATCGCGGAGATGACGTCTTCCGGTCGCCCTGCAACCGCGCTGCCCTGGAAGGAATCTTCAACGACTTCGATGAAGGCGATGCCTGCCTCGTCCAGCTTTTTGGCGAAAGCGCCATAGGTTGCGACCGGGTCGTCGTCATGCATGTCATTGAAGGTGCCGGTCGGCGAGACCCGGATTCCGGTGCGCGGGCCACCCCAGACCGCGACGACCGCATCAACCACCATCATCGAAAACGCAGGCGGTTCTCGATCGACCCGCCGTATTGGTCAGCGCGCCGGTTCGATTTACTGCGGATGAACTGATCGATGAGGTAGCCGTTGGCGCCATGAATTTCCACGCCGTCGAAACCAGCCTCCTTGGCATTCTGCGCCCCCCGGCGGAACTGTTCGACGATTCCCGGAATCTCTTCCGCCCTCAGCGCCCGCGGCTCCAACACATCCACCAGTCCCGATTGGGCATCGATGAAGGTCTTGGCACCCTCGGGAACGATTGCGGAAGGTGCAACCGGCTGCTGACCGCCAGGCTGAAGCTCGGAGCGGGAGATCCTACCGACATGCCAGAGCTGCAGAATAATGCGCCCTCCGGCCGCGTGCACGGCATCGGTGACCTTACGCCATCCCGCAACCTGTTCGGCAGAATGGATCCCCGGGGTAAAGGCGTAGCCTTTGCCCTGCGGCGACACCTGGCTCGCCTCGCTGATAATCAGCCCGGCGCCGGCCCGCTGAGCATAGTAAGTTGCATTCTGCTCACAGGGGATATCGCCCGGCTGCTGTGAACGGGACCGCGTGAGCGGCGCCATCAGCACCCGGTTCGGCAGCTCGAGGTGACCCAGCGTGAAGGGACTGAACAGCATGTCCTGGTTATTCGTCATGGCTCTTTTCTCCCAAGGTATCGGTGGCTCAACAAACGCAACAAGCTCTGCCTACAGGGTAAATTAAACAGAAAAACGACAATTCTCAAATGACCGGCCGGCAATCGCGATCTGAGGGCTCTGGGTCACGCCAGCGGAAGGATAATGATTGAGAATTTCATACGGGGTGCAATAAATGATAAAGTTTGAGGGTACGGTTTCATCAAATGCCCCTTCACTGCGAGCTCTTATGACAAAGGTTCCCGAACAGCGCATCACCAAATACAACGACAGACCGATCAATGGCGACGGTCATTACGTCCTTTACTGGATGACCGCCTTCCGGCGCCCTTTTTATAATTTCGCCCTGCAGCAGGCCGTTAACAGGGCGGTCGAACTACAAAAACCGCTGCTGATTCTCGAAGCGCTGCGCTGCGACTACCCCTACGCCAGCGACCGGCTGCACCGCTTCATCCTCGGCGGCATGTTCGCCAACCAGCACCACTTTTCCGGCACCACGGCAAGCTATTACCCGTACGTTGAAACGGAAAAAGGCGCCGGCAAAGGGCTGCTGCAGGCGTTGGGCGAAGACGCCTGCCTGATCGTCGGCGATGATTATCCGGCCTTCTTTCTGCCCCGCATGCTCCGGGCCGCCGCGGCCAGGGTGGATGTTCTGCTGGAGGCGGTCGACGCCAACGGCCTGCTGCCGTTACGGGCGGCGGAGAAGGATTATCCGACCGCCTACGCCTTCCGGCGCTTTCTGCAAAAAGAGTTGCGCGGGCCCCTGCTCGATCTGCCGCAACCAGACCCTTTGGCCAAACTCAAGCTTGAATCGCTCACGCAACTGCCGAAGAGCATCACCGAACGCTGGCTGGCGGCAAGCGACCAACTGCTGGCCGCCGGGCCGGAGACTCTGGCCAGCCTGCCGATCGATCACAGCGTTCCGGCGACCGATGAAACCGGCGGCTGGCAGGCGGCCGATAATTGCCTGCAGCGTTTTCTGGACGAACGGTTAGCTCAGTACCCGCAACGCAGCGAACCGGATCTGCAGGTCACCAGCGAGCTCTCCCCCTACCTGCACTTCGGGCAGATCGCCACCCAGCAGATCGTGCAGGCCCTGATCGAGCGGGAGAACTGGACGATCGACAAGCTCTCACCCGATGCGAAGGGTAAGCGCAGCGGCTGGTGGGGGATGAGCGAGGCGGCTGAGTCCTTCCTCGACGAGCTGATCACCTGGCGCGAACTCGGTTTCAACACCTGCGTCTTACGCAAGGATTTCGACCGCTACCCCTCGCTGCCCGACTGGGCGCGGGAAACCCTCGAAAAACATCGGACCGATCCACGGCCCCAACGCTACGCTTTTGAAGATTTCGAACAGGCGCGCAGCCATGACCCGCTGTGGAACGCCGCCCAGACCCAGCTGCTCGAGGAAGGAAGAATCCACAATTACCTGCGGATGCTCTGGGGGAAGAAGATTCTCGAATGGAGTGTTGATGCCGAGACGGCGCTGCAGACCATGCTGACCCTCAACGACAAGTACGCCCTCGACGGCCGCGATCCCAATTCGGTCAGCGGTACCTTCTGGTGCCTGGGGCGCTATGACCGCCCCTGGGGGCCGGAGCGACCGATCTTCGGCAAGATCCGCTACATGAGTTCGGAGAACACCGCGCGCAAGTTCTCCGTGAAAGCCTACCTGCAGCGTTACCGGCTCCCGGGATAGGGGGCACCAGGCCTGAACAGCGCAGCTGCAGGAAGACAGGGCAAGTCCCTATCCGGCAGAAAGTCAGTGCCCGAAAAACTCCCGATTGGAGTCCGCGGGAGCTTCATCCCGCGCAGATTCGCTGTAATCCCTCACCACCTCGGCAACCCGGATCCGGTAAGATTGAAACAGCTCGTTCTTCCCTTTTCGCTGGGCGCAGCGATGCTCGAACAGGGTGCGCCATTGCTCGATCGAGTCTTCATCCCGCCAGAAGGAGAGGCTCAGCAGCTTCCCCTCTTCGCTGAGGCTCTGAAACCGCTCGATCGAGATAAAGCCGTCCCGGTTCTCCAGAAAACCGCGCAGCGTTGCCGCAATCTCCAGGTACTCGGCCTTGCCACTGGCGCTCGGTGTGACTTCGAAAATGACCGCGAACATCTGTTCTCCCTGTTCTCGTTAAAAAAATACAGTTACTCGTCTCAAGGGGATTTAACGCCCAGCCTTGACGCCTTGCAGGCAACGGAGAAACCGTAGCAGACAAAGCCCAGCGAGACCAGCTGCTGAATGGACAACAGCGGTTTGTGCTGCAGGAACATCAATGTCGCCATGCTGGCGTTCATGAGCATAAAGAACAACCAGCCAGAGCGATTTTTCTTTGCCAGCAGGTAACTGCCGAGCAAAAAGCCTATCATCACGCCGATTTCGAGCAATTGCGAGACGGAGGTGAGCCCGCCGTAGTCATAGAGACTGTAACCGACCCCGAAAACCAGCGACGCGTAGGTGACGAGTGAGACGATCCGCTCAAACCGCCTGTCGGGGGGAACGGCATGCCGATACGCCGTGAACAGCCCTAACAGCATGGCCGGCACCCCGCCCGCTTCGATCGAGGCGGCGATCCAGTCATGTTTGCCGGCGAGGATAATCACCCACGCCGGAACCCCCAGCAGATAGACCAGCCAGCCAGCAACCCTGAGGCTCCGCTTACGCTCTTCCGCCTTGCCTTCGGCGAGCGCGAACAGGATCTTGTTCAGCAGGTAAACCCCCCCACCCCACAGCTGTAACAGCAACTCCATCGCGGCACCATTTTCGGTTTGTAAGAGAGTGGGTAATATTTACTTGGAAATACATGGTGCTTGACAATCTAGGAACAACTTCAAGCGGTTCACGCCAGCATCTTTGAAAAGTAGACACCGTAGAATAGGAGCCAACCGAGTATCAGCACCCAATATTTCTTGCGTGGCGAGAATGGCTTTAGAAAGGTGACTGAAACTCCCCAGCACAAAAGTGTTATCGCCTGAAAGCGCAACAGTCTCGCCGGAATACTGATCAACAAAAAAGGGAGCCAACCGATTCCCGAGTCGGCCGCCTGAACCGCATAGGTCTTATAGGGTGTTCCTGACAGAGGACCGAAGAGTATCGCCTGGACCCCATCGCTTATCAGCTCTCGCTGGACTCGCGCCAGCATCTCCTGATTGATTGCCGGAATCCTGGCAATTGCGTCAAGGGATGCGGCTGGAGAATGAAAACCCCAGTGATATATCACCAGCCCCCCAAACAAGGCTCCTGCGAGACAATAGACGCTGGCAACAAGGGCCTTTTTAAGGCTGCTCAGGCTGAGAGCGCTCAGCCAGACATCCGGGACAATAAAAAACAGCGTGGCTTCCGCCAGCCCCCAGATGAGGGCGACCAGATTTACTCCCATGCAGCAAACTGCCCCTCCTTGGCGAGACGCTGCATTCTCGCCGCCAGCTCTTTAACAAACTGAGGACGTTTCCCCTCCCAGGGCACCGGTTCACCAATAAAGACATCGCAAAAAAATGGCACCAGCAAGGCTTCCCCCTTGGGTAACGCCTTGCCCAATCCGTGGAGATAAATCGGAACAACCGGAATCTCGGGAGCGCTTTCGGCAATTCTTGCGACCCCACTTTTGAATTTATCCAGCTGCTCTGGCTCGCCACGGGTCCCCTCCGGAAAGAGGATGATGATATCTCCTGCGGTCAAGGATGCTTTT
>CALZHR010000195.1 GCA_945787335.1 uncultured Desulfuromonadales bacterium | reverse complement strand
TTGAATGTATTCAGCACACCGGGCTGCCGGCATTCTCCGTCCATTACCACCCGGAAGCCTCTCCCGGCCCGCACGATGCCCAGTACCTGTTTGCCCGTTTTATCGAGCTGATGGCGAAGCATAAAAGCTAAGTTTTTTTTGCAGATTATTAAATATAAGGAACACCGATGCCCAAACGTACAGACATAAAAAAAATTCTGATTATCGGTGCCGGACCGATCATTATCGGCCAGGCCTGTGAATTTGATTATTCGGGAACCCAGGCCTGCAAGGCGCTGAAAGAGGAGGGCTACGAAGTCGTCCTGCTCAATTCAAACCCGGCAACCATCATGACCGATCCAGACTTTGCCGATCGGACCTATATCGAGCCGGTGACCCCGGTGGTGCTGACCCAGATTATCGAGAAAGAGAAGCCGGATGCACTGCTGCCGACTCTCGGCGGGCAGACCGCGCTGAATACCGCTGTTGCGGTCGCTGAAGCAGGGGTGCTGGACAAACATGGCGTAGAGCTGATCGGGGCGAAACTGGGGCCGATCAAAAAAGCCGAAGACCGGACCCTGTTCAAGCAGGCAATGGAAAAGATCGGCGTTGCCGTGCCCCGTTCCGGCCTGGCTCACAGCTACAAAGAGGCGATGGCGATCATCGATCATGTCGGGTTCCCGGCGATCATCCGCCCGTCTTTTACGCTGGGCGGCACCGGTGGCGGCATAGCCTACAACCTTGAAGAGTATGAGCGGATGGTGGTGGCTGGCATCGATGCCTCGCCGACCAATGAAGTGCTGGTTGAAGAATCGGTCATCGGCTGGAAGGAGTACGAGCTGGAGGTTATGCGCGACATGGCCGACAACGTGGTTATCATCTGCTCGATCGAAAACTTCGATGCCATGGGGGTCCACACCGGTGATTCGATTACCGTTGCGCCGGCTCAAACCCTGACCGACAAAGAGTACCAGATCCTGCGCGATGCTTCGCTGAAGATTATTCGCGAGATCGGCGTCGAGACCGGCGGCTCCAATATCCAGTTCGGGATCAATCCGAAAGACGGCCGCCTGGTGGTGATCGAGATGAACCCGCGGGTCTCCCGTTCTTCGGCCCTGGCCTCGAAGGCGACCGGTTTCCCGATCGCCAAGATTGCCGCCAAACTGTCGGTCGGTTACCTGTTGAACGAGCTCTCCAACGACATTACCCGGGAGACCCTGGCCTCCTTTGAGCCGACGATCGACTACGTGGTGACCAAGGTGCCCCGTTTCACCTTTGAAAAATTCCCGCAGGCAGATGCCACGCTGACCACGCAGATGAAGTCGGTTGGCGAAGCAATGGCGATCGGCCGAACCTTCAAGGAGAGCTTGCAGAAAGCGCTGCGTTCCATGGAAATCGGTTCCCATGGCTTCGAAAGCCGGCTGTTTGAAACCCCCGGAGATTATCGTCGCACCCTGACCCAGGCGGAACTGGACGAACTGCGGGCCAGCCTGCGGATCCCCAACTGGGAACGGATGTGGCGGCTGGGCGATGCCATCCGGGCCGGATTCAGCATCGATGAGATCTACCAGCTGTCCGGTATCGACCCCTGGTTCCTGCGCAACATCGAACAGATCATCG
>CALZHR010000194.1 GCA_945787335.1 uncultured Desulfuromonadales bacterium | reverse complement strand
CCTCATAGGGGATTCTGCCCGGGCGCTTTTCCGGTTCGACATAACCACGCACCAGCCAGTGGCGCTGCAGGCCCAGGGTCAGCCGTTCAATCTCGTGCAGGGTACTTTTGGTCTGCAGCAGCAGGCCGGGCCGGGAGGAGACCTCTTCTCCAACCTCCAGGGTGATCGCGGGCAAGTGGCTGCTGGCCTGTTTCAGGTTCCCCAATACCTCATCGGTCTGCTTCATCAGGCCCGGCAGCGGCTGCAGGTAGTGGCCAAAATTCTCCGCCGCTGTGCCCAGTTTACTCCCGGTGACCTCTGCCGTCTGCAAAACACCCTGCAGTTGATCCAGGGCGGCATCGAGGCTGGCCACGGTGGCCAGGATGTCCTTGGCCAGGACGGGGTCGTTGAGCAGCATCGGCAGCGTACCGCTGCCCTGTTCAAGGTTGCTCGCGATCCGGTTGGTTTTGGCTAGCAGGGTCTGGACCGGACCCTGCGGATCACGTAACTCGGCGGCAAGCTTGGTGTATTCCTGCAGGGTCGGCAGGGTCGCGCTTTCGACCGTGGCGAGAATCTCAGTGATCACGGTTTTCAGGTCTTTTTCCGCCGTTGCAATCAGTACCGGCGTGTCGAGCGGCAGTTCGCTGCCGGTTCCGCGGCTGACCTCGAGAAAGAGGCCACCGACCAGGCTGATCGCGTGGCGGATGGTTACTTTAGAGTCGCTGCGAACAAACTGATAAAAGTCGGGGTCCAGGCTCAGCTCTGCGACCATCCGTCCCTGCGGGTTGATGTAGATCTGCTGGACACGCCCGGCGACGGTGCCGAGAATTTCGACATCGGCTTCTTCCCGTAACCCGTGGGCGCCTTCTTCCGGGAGCAGGATCAGCAGTTGTTGTTCCGGGGAGAACCAACGCTGGGCGCCGGCAATAAAAAATAATCCGATCAGCGCCAGTGCCACGCTGATAATGACGAACGTTCCCGTGAACTCATTGACATAGCGAAGTTTTCCGCCTCTTTGCATCAGCTCTCCTTACCGCTAAGTTGCATGCGCGAGCCGAACATGGTTCCGCGCTGACTGGCGTTGACGGCCGGTTCGTTCCAGATTTTGGCATCACTGGTGGTCCAGATGACCGCCGTTCCTTTTTTGCGTGCGCTGCGTAGAGCGTTAAGCAGTGGCGGCATGATCTCCGGGTAGAGGTTCTGGCTCGGGCGCTCCAGGATAATCAATTCTGGTTGACCGAAAAATGCTCGCACCAGCGCGGCCCGGCCGAGATCACCGGTTCGGGTCTTGGCCGGTGAACCGAGCGGCAAGCCGGGGAGACCGAAAAAAAGAGCCAGGGTCGCGGCAGATGCCTCGATTTCCTCCAGCGGGCGCAGACTGTGATGCTGTTGCGCCAGGCAGATGTTGGCACCGACTGACAGGGCAGTGTACCAGTTCTGCTCGGCTGAAACCCGGCCACAGCGGCCACGCTGGCTGGCTGCCTGTGAAGCTGGTAGCTGCTGCCAGTCTGCGCCGTTGATGCGGACCTGCCCCTGCCGTGGCTCAATCAATCCGAGCGCCAGGTCCGCCAGGGGGGTGCGCAGGTGGCCGCGTTCCAGCCGGACCAGTAGCAGCTCCCCTGGTTGCAGACTGAAATTGATTCCCCAAAGAGGGACATCATAGTTGGGGTCGGGATCGGTAGAAACATCGTGCAGGGTCAGTCGCGGCGGTTGTTGCTGCGCTTGAAGCACGGTGTCTTGGCTGGGGG